>JAATGF010000041.1 GCA_015654795.1 Bacteroidales bacterium | reverse complement strand
TGTGGTTTTAAGTTTACAACTGGTTTTGAAAGTTCAATTGGAATATTTACGATTTCTTTACAATCACTACCCGCATCTTCTGATGACGTTATACGAGAGAATTGTCGTTGAAATCGACAGACATCTAACCCCTTCCCGAAAAAACGGGGCAGGCTATTGCAAACGAGGGGGATCACAGAAACAACATGAAATAAGGGAATAAGGTTAGGGATTGAGAGGGATAAGCCTTTGTTACTAAGTTAAGAATTCAGAAAATAAGGTTTTTACAGGCAGGAAAAGGTTCACGCAAAGGGACAGAGATACAAAGGACGGCAAAAAACCTGTGGTCGTGTTTCTACAATACCGTAACCGCTACGCGGTAATTGTGCCTTTGAGGATCTTCTTTCTGCAATGCCATATCTCCTACGGAGAAAGATAAGATTGGTAAGATATTATAGAGCCAATTAATAAAAACAAATCAGCAAATTCAAATACTACATTATTTCATTAACTTAGGCCCAGGTCCTGCAATGATTTATTAAAATACATCTTTAAATTTTTGTAGTCCAAATCATTATCATTATAAAAACAAAATCCGTCTTTTATATCGATGTGTTTGTTCTCGGCTTCAAAATTATTGGGAACCGGTCTGTTGATAAAGGTATACCATGATCTGAAAAAGTCACTTCGCCCTCTGTTCTGAATAGCGATAAATTTATGCTCAACGAGCAGGCAGAGCATTATTGCATAGTCTTTGGGGCTTTCGTGCCTGTTGAATATCTTTTCGCAAATAGCGGCCAGTTTAAGTGGCTTTTTAACCATTAAATGATCGGGAAAAGATTTAGATGTTTTAATTTGAAGAGGCCGGACTCCAGGTAATGCTTTTGGCAACGGTTTTTCCTTCATCATGATTGGCAACAATTTATCCTCATAACCGGAAAGAAAAAGTCCATCAATATCTCTTTCCCTGCAGATAAAAATATTAATTTCTGTCTGAATAGCAAATAGATCGAGGTCAAAATGAAGACATCTGCTATCCAAATAACCGGAGAAACAGAACAATAATGCGGAACATGAAAGGACATAATTCTCAACTTCTGTTAAGTCGTCACCTTTTTGGTTAAATCTATCGTCAAGTCCCACGAGCAGTTGAAGGGTGGCGCCATAAAAGGCGGGAAAATCCATGTCCTGATGGCTAAATGCGGAATTCTTGAACCTAACCCACTCAATATCTGTTGCCGGATCCAGATATGGCAATATGTTGATAAAAACTCTCAGCAAATCTTTTATATAGTCTTCCCGACTTAAAGGATACTGATACAGATTGTTATCAATTTCATCGAATACGTGTTTTAAAAACTTATACTGGGTATCCTCAATGATGTTCCGGTTAATAATGTATGCCGAACTTACTTTTTGAATTAAAAGATTATTTACATCCTGATTTTCGTTGTGCTTTCCGGATAAAATCTCATCGGCATCAGGTAAGCAATCAAATAAAGATCCGAACTTTCGCAGATATTTTTTCTCCATGATGTTTCCTTTTTAGTGAAGTTTAGGTTCCTTCAATACTCTGTTTTCCGGGAGAACTTATTCGGCTCAACCGCTAAGGTTTGGAAAATCAATAGCACTAAATTTAGTTGCTTAAAGGTAATTTAAATATTGATTGTTGATATGGCTGGCGTTAGTTTTTTTTGTTCTATGACGGATCGCGTGGATGATTGGATTTTGTAATGATTGCTGCCGGCTGTTAGTGAACTGTTTTTTGAACACTTTAGGATGGCAGTGATTTCTCGTATGTAACAAGTGAGACAGTGACCGGAGACTTTGTTCGAATGAGTGAAAATATCAAATTAAAATAAATTACTGACTTCTAAGGTCTTAATCAAATTACCTCATGCTTGTTTTTCTATTTATTTTATTAATATTCTATTATTTATATTACGAGCCATTGAATAACGCCAAACTACTAAATACTGCTTTTCTAATAACAGCGGCGCTGCGAAATCTTTGGAAAAAATAACCTTCAAAAACTCTTTGAGTCGAAGATTAAATATAGGTATTTAATCAAAGAGCTGTCCAATAGTTTTCATCGTAACGAACATTTTCGCACTATCCGGTAATCTGATGAATCCAAATTTCTGATAAAATTTTTCAGCATCAGAATCCAAAACATCTACAATAACAGCCATAGATCCGACACTCTTCAAGGATGCTTCGCAACTTCGTTTTAAGGCATCAATCAATAGCAGTTTACCCATTCCCTGTCCCTGATATTTCTGATCTACTGCGAACCTGCCCAGCAAAGTAACAGGTAAAGAAGTATAAGATTTGGGATATTTCTTTCTGATATCTTCAGGAAGTCTTTCTAAAGGAATGCTTCCATTCGAAAGAGTATAATAAGCTTTGATACTTTTGTCATTACCGGCAAGAATAAAGCATACAGCGAGTTTGCGTCGAATATCCTGCCCCACTTGTTCATGGATATACTGGTCAAGTAAAGTCTTTCCGCAACAAAAGCTTTTTCTATCAAAACCGGAATCAAGAATTTTAGTCAGATAATTCATTTCCCCGAATGTATTCTATGTATTTTTCGGTGGCCAGTTGTAGTTCCTGATTTGGCAGGCCGGGATTCAACAATTCGGCAAAAAATATTTCCCTGTCATGATCAGATTTTAAAATTTGATCATATTCTTTTACTATCATCTGAGCTTTTTCTTGAGCAGAATTAATGATAAACTCGCTCAAAGTGCGGTAACCGCCTAATTTAGCAGCGTATTCCAAGTAATCTTTCTGCTCTTTGGAAAGCCTCGCATCAAATCTTGCAGTCCCACCCGATCTTGTTTTTGTTTCCATCATATAATTTTTACAATCACAAATGTACGGATTATTTCCGTAAATAGTTACTTTATTAGATCTATTTATGGACTTTTCCCTATCGGTTCAACACCATCACCACATCATTTTAGCAATTTAACCGCCTTTTCGATTACCGCTGCTGTAAGCCGGGTTTTTTTCAGGTTCCTGATTTTAGATACATCAAAATGGGTACCATTGCCCTGTACAAAACAATGACAGGCAACTTTCCACTGTTGTTGCTTAAGATCTTCGACAAACTTGTACTTCGTATATAAATCAATTTCATAAAGCGACTGAGCCCCATGTTCGCATGGTTTCAGTACTCTGATGATCTGTAAAAATTTCTCATCGTGCTTATTGCAATCGAGCCATGGACGTAAATTGCCCTTTATAATCCGGTCAAATAGTATAGGTTGGTTATTCATAGGTTTGGTTTTATTCAGTTAACTCTGCTCAATAATCCCGTTGTACCAATTTGTCAAAATTCGTTAACCGAAGGTCCGCGAAGCTAATCGAAGATCAGTGATGATTTAGTTTCACTGATTTCTCATGATTCGTAATCCATGCAAAATATAAGTTAAAAACATATAAATCATTAATAACTTATCTTATTTTCAAATCCTAACTCACATCTTCTTCTCGTGTTTTAAAGTCTTGCTGGTTGGCATATTCCCTTAGTTTCCAAAGGGCACACGAACAAATTCCGATAGATTTTTCAATGATCAGCCGATCCCTGCCTCCGTCACAACCAAGGTCCAGTAAATTGTCTTTTAATTCTTCAACTATATGCTCCGGTGTGTTCATATTCATAGCAAAACAAAGTTTATTGAATAATAAATAGTACTTTATAATGTTAAAACTACTGTAATCCAGAATGGTAGTATAAACTCTTTGAATCCCATTACAAAATATCAAGTTTTGCATACAATCCAATCTTGCAATAGCCGATGATATACTCTATTTGTCCCGGATGATTTTCCGAAACTTTTTTTCATTCTCGGCAAGTCGTTCTCAATATCCAGAATGATTTCACAAAATATTCCCATGGTAAAAATTAATCATATCAATACTTATATCTCAGCATAAAAGCTCGTTAATCTCTTTGGGTTAATTCCCGTCGCTTGCGGCGAAATAAAAAATAAGAAATCCATCAAGATACCTCGTCCGCTTGCGACGGGGAGGTTCATTTCCATTACTGGTTCCGATAGTTTAAAATCAGTGGGTTCACTTTCAGTACTGAAAATCAGACTAGGTTCTATTGGTGTTATATTTTCTGTAAAACGCACACGGATAGCGTTGTCGGACATTGGGTGCAAGCTTAATACGCCATCGGGGAAGGTGATTTCAACCCCGGTTGTCGTTTTATTCACTTTTCTGATTGCTTGCGACTGGCCCAATATTGGAATTAGAGTTATAAGGAGGACAAAAATATGTTTCATTTTTTTGTTGATTTTGAAGTCTATATTTATTCTTAGTTGATTATTTTCTATTTCACAGTAAGTTATCCTTGTTTAATATTCATTCCTAATCGTAGCATATATGCTATAAGAATCATTTGTTATCTTATAAAATGGTATAAGCTTAAATGTTTTCCTATTATTTTTCAGGTTGAATGAAAACTCATTATTTGGTTTGCTTAAAGATCGAAGTGTCTCTTCGTGACTTCCTTTCAGGATCAATTCTTTTTCAGTTTCAAAAGCCAGAAGAACAGGTCCATAAAATAAAGCAATCACGTTTTTGTTGTCGAGCATATTTTTATAATGAAAATTGTATTTGAAAATTATTTCTACCTTATCTCCATTATTCCATAACCGGTTAAGAGTAACAAAAGAGGCTGGATTTATTCTTTCATTAAATGGTTCTCCATTTACGAGAATCATTGTTTATCGTTTAAACATTATCAAAAATATGGGTGTAAGCCAAATATCCACTTTAGATACTGAAAATTAGGAGTTGACGAAAGATTCAATGAAGTTTGGTTAACCCACGGTCATTTCATCAATCTTAACTCAAAATCAGTAGATTACCACATCCTTTTCTCTCGATTTTGGAATTACACTTAAACGTTCCAATTTCCCCTTTTTATAACTGACTTCGACTACGGTATTCTCTGGTGCATATAATTTAAACTGAACATCCCAGGTTTTTGGACAAGCTGGAAGAATATGAATCTTACCATTATGCGTTTGCATTAACATCTCCTGCAATCCAATCATACCTGAACCACCCACATTGTGATCGGGGGCATAATCGCCTCCAGCGAAAAAGGCAGGGAAACGAAATGGGCCATCACAAAGTTTATCATTGATTAGTTTTTCTGATTGATCCCTCATTCCGAGCCTGGCCGAATGGATTACACTTTGAGACCAACTTCCTGAGTGTTTCTTGTATTCTTCAGTAGTGGCATACAAATAGGTATTTTCCATAGATTCAAGACCATGCATTCCTAAACCAAATAATTGATACGGATAAAGTGGATACATCTCAGGATTATGTCCTGGATGATTCCTTTCCCAGTTTTCAGCTGGTTTGAAATATTTATGTCCCAAAACTTCCCCAATCGGATAATCAGGAACTGTTGCCAGAATACTATTCCAAAGATCTTTTTTTTCTTTGCTTTGCAATGATATCGGCAGCTCCAACAAACCGGCCAGAACAGCCCTTAAACCTGCTATTACCGCCGTCGGATTCTTTGCATTAGGGTGATTTTCCAAAGTGTTGCTCGGATAAATAACCAGGTTGCCATTTTCATCTAATTCCTTTCCTGTTCGTTTTTTCTCGCGCATACGGAAATGTTCATCGTAAAAAATAACAGACTGTTCGATAAATGGAAGGTATTCGGCAATTTCCTTTCCTGAAAACTTACGATACTGTAACATCATAAACGAATGCTCCAACTGAGAATCATTCAGCCTTCCAATAAATGGGTTGTTTGAAACTCCAACCTCAAAATCATCGGGACGAAACCTGAAATTTTTGACACGTTTATCAGCCCAACCATATTCAGCCATTCCAAGCAATCCAGTCGTGTTGGTTTGCTCTTCGCACAAACAGCCATCGTGTCCCCAATAATACTTCACCTTGGCCTTGGTTGTTGCCAATGTGTTTTTATAAAAATCAAATTCACGCAGGATACCGTCAAAATCGCCACTTTTTAACATGGGCCAATATACCAGCCTTTGGTTCTGGGCGGTAAGGCCAGCCCCCCACCTTCGGTAATCAGGAGTATAAGAACAAGTGATAGAAGTATCGGCTGAATTTAAAATTAACTTTTGTTGGTTTTCATATTTAGGGTCGAAAGTGAGTACCCCACCATTGAACATGGATGGTTCGTTACCAAAGAAACCACTTACAAGCATATATCTGAAGAGGTTATAATTCCTTGCGACCTGCCATCCATGGTCGTTCGTCTCTTTATCCTGGTTTATGACAATATAACTTCGATCCCAGAATTGATCCCACCAAGCTTTATTTTCTTTCCACAATAGCTTATCATCGACCTGTTTGTTGACTTTTTGTGCAAGCCCACTTTTCCATCCATCAATGGTGCTGCTTTGATCGATATGTGTCACAATTTTTATATTGACAGACTTTGATGCTTCTGTAGTTTTATATTGCCATCCTTTAAAATCAGTCTGCGCGTAATGTCCACAGGTTGTTTTCGAAAATTTAAGGTTGTCGCCAGTCATCATTCCACCAAAAGTCAAGTTAGTCACTGGATCCCAAAGCTGAGCTTTAATAGCTGTGAGCTTTTGTTGTTCAAGTAATTTGGGAAAGTAACTTTTATCTTCACGCATCCGGTGATAAAAAGTAACGGACTGCTCAGATGGTTCAATTGAATCGGGATAGATGTATACATCGGCTTGATCCATAGGAGCATTGCTCCACGAAATATACCTTTGCTGGTGCTGGTCATCAATATCAAGTGGGAGTAATAACGGCTTGTTTCGCCAGTTTTCGTAGGTGGCAATTACATTCAGATTGGTTTCTGATTCCACCTCGGCATGAACAACTGGGCTTTTAATCTCGGCCCATAACTTTATTTTTGCATGGCCGTTAGCTTTAGAGTATGTTTGGATATAAATAGCCCCATCACTAAGCTTTAGCTTTTGTGCAAATTCGGCATCTTTAAAAATTTTTGGTTCAAAATCCATCCTTATACGTCCAAATTTCATTAATGCTCCATTTTCTTCACGTGCCCCAGGGCTTGAAAAATAAAAAAACAATTCATTATTTTCGACCCAAACATTACACCCGATATTGCCACCGACCAAAGGCATCGAGCCTCCCGAATTTTCACTTTGAGTCGTCCATTTTACATCGTACTTGTTAACCCAATCGGTCTTACCTTTAGAAGCTACGGTACCCAACCCCATTACTATTACAAGGAAGAATAAACTTATTAGAATCCTACAAAGTATTCGTTTTTTCATATCTGCATTCGTTAAAATTAATTTAGAAAGTTTGGGATCCAAACTGAAGGCCTCTTGATTGCTCAAAAATCAGCTTAATTCCTGATAAAGAAGTGAGTGCATCACTTGCATTTTTTGTTTCAGGAAAATTACATCAAGGCTTTATCACTGATGTTTTTAGTTGATGATCTTAAACTTTAATAACAGCTACAAATTCTATAATTGAAAGATATAACTCTATTAAGAGTGGCATATGATTCATTATCTTATTCTTCATTTCTCCGATTAATGTTTAACATTCAACTGCGGATCCAATTCGCACGCTTTTCCTTTTTCCAGATTCGGAATTTCAGTTGTTTTTTCTTTGTATTTGACCAAACAAAAACCTCCATTTCTGAAAAAGATTCTGGAAGAAACCAACTGATTGTTTTCCCATTTGATATCCACCACAAAACCGCCTCGGGCAACCAATCCTTTTACTTCACCATCTTTCCAGGCAGATGGCAAGGCAGGCAGCAACTCAATGTAGCCATTATGGCTTTGTAACAACATTTCGGCAATACTGGATGTTGCTCCAAAGTTTCCATCGATCTGGAAAGGTGGATGGCTGCAGAACAGATTCGGATAAGTACCTCCACCATTCGACATATTTACACCAGAATTGTCAACCAGGCAAAGTAGATTTTTTAAAAGCTGGTATGCGCGGTCGCCATCTCTAAGCCGCGTCCAGAAATTGATTTTCCATGCCAGCGACCAGCCCGTGCCGATGTCTGTTCTGGCTTCCAGACTCTTTCGGGTAGCATCGGCCAGCTCGGGAGTTTTTTCTGAATCAATCTGTGTTCCTGGATACAACATATAAAGATGAGATACATGCCGGTGTGTCGGTTCTGTTTCTTTGAACTCTTTGCTCCATTCCATCAGGCGGCCATCCGATCCAATTTTAGGTGAAGCCAGACTTTTCAGAGCGCTGTCGATTTTTGGAAGGATGGAATTCGAATCGTTTATTACTTCCGAAGCTTTCAGCACATTGGAGAAAAGCTCGTACAAAATCTACTGATCGTGAGATGGGCCCATGCTCATTTGACAAACAGAACCATCAGGAGCGATAAAAGAGTTTTCCGGAGAAGTCGTCGGACCAGATACCAGTTTGCCTGTTGCCGGATCTTTTACCAGCCATTCGAGGTAAAACTGTGCTGCTTTCAGCATGATTGGATAAACCCGTTCCAGATATTTTTTATCAAGTGTAAATGTATAGTGGTCCCAAAGGTGTTGGCACAACCAACCTCCCGCTGCCACATACATTCCCCAGCCCGAATGCTCGCCCGGTGCAGTGTAACCCCAAACATTGGTAATGGGATGAACACACCATCCGCTGGCTTTGTATTGCACTGCTGCTGTCACCTCACCAGGTTTCACCAGCGATCCAATTAGGTCGGTCATTGGACCATAGCATTCCGAAAGATTGGTCACATCGGCTGGCCAATAGTTCATTTGTATATTGATGTCGGTATGGTAATCACAGTTCCAGGGAGTCTGTATTTTGTTGGCCCAAATGCCCTGAAGGTTGGCAGGTAGCGATCCTTCGCGGGAAGAGGAGATCATCAGGTAGCGGCCAAATTGAAAATAAGTTTCCTGTAAACAGAGATCATCTGGTTTTTTTTTCTGATTTCTTAATCGAACATCAGTTGGAATGGTATCGGGTGCGCTGCCCGTCAAGTTCAGAGTGACCTTACCGAAGAGAGCAGAATAATCGTCAGAATGGTTTTTCAAAAGGGTAGCATAAGACTTGGAAGTAGCGTCGTTGAGTTGTTCGAGAGTGGTTATCTTCGGATCGGTTCCCAGATAATTCGGGTATTCCTGTTTGTAATTGGTAGAAGCGGTCAGCATCAAAACGACTTCATCAGCATTTCTCATTTCCATCAGGCTATCCGAGTAAGCAACTATTCCACCAGTTGTAATAGCTTTTAACCTCACCGCATATTGCATCCCGTTGCCTCCCTTGCCATTGTCCATTGTGCCGGTCATCAACAAATGATCTTTTTCTGCATGGGTTTCGAAACGTTCAGGGCGTGTTAGTGAGGCTTTAAAACTCAAAGCTCCTTTTTTGCTTGCGGTTAAGCGCATTACCAGAGCGCGGTCAGGGTAACTGGCAAAAACTTCGCGTTGATAAGTTATTCCTTCCTGATTGTATGAAACTTTAACAATTCCTTGATTAAGGTTGAGTTCCCGGAAGTAATTGTTATACGCAGCAGTTTTTCCAAAATCCAGGCGCAAATCACCCAAAGTCTGGAAGCAGCCAAAAGGAACATTGGCACCGTTCCCCTGACCGGAACCGACCCCTTTGCAAATCTGCATTTTGTTGGTCAGTTCATTGGCTTCTTTATACTTGCCCTCAAATAATACTTGCCTGATTTTGCCCAGCGAGGCAAAAGCTTCGGGATTGTTGTTGTCATCTGGACTGCCAGACCACAACGTTTTTTCGTTAAGCTGAAGACGTTCATGGTTGACATCGCCAAATACCATTGCGCCCAAATACCCATTGCCGACTGGCAATGCCTTAAGCCATTCTTTATCGTTCTCCCAGCCATTTTTAACATCAACCACTGCAGAGTTGGCAGGGTGGTTGTACCATAAACGAACAGGATATTCCGGTTTAGGAGTTACATTGCAGGAGATTAGTCCGATTACTAACCCTATCAATAAATATTTTAATTTCTTATAGGTCATAATTGAAGGTTGTTGTTTGGTCAAGATTAATTCGATTTTAAAATACAAGTTCGGGACAAAAGGTCATATTAAAGAAACAGGCGGCAATTCTGCTTCCAGCTTTGACCACCTGTTTCATTCAATGATTAATTTTCTTAATAAGCTGAATTTTGAACCAATGTTCCATTACTCTTGTCGATTTCTTCCTGAGGCAATGGCCAGTGATAGAATTTATCATCCCATTTATATGCAAGTTTACCATCCGTAACATTATTAAGTACAGCACCTGCAATATGCCAGCGTTTAAGGTCGAAATAGCGTAACCCTTCAAAAGCCAACTCTATTCTTCTTTCGTGCCTGATCCGTTCGCGCATTTGTTCTTTGTTCAAACCAGCAGGATAAGGAGGCATTCCCACACGTGCCCTTAAGTCAGTCATTGCCTGATATACAGAAGCGTCCGGTCCACCAATTTCGTTCTGGGCTTCGGCATACATGAGTAGAACCTCTGCCAGACGGAATATTACAGCATCTTGTTGACTAAGAGTGGTATAACCATAAGGAGTATTCTCAGGACAAAGGAATTTTTTCAATCCATAACCGGTTGGACGACCATTCGTTGGAAAATGTACGTTTCCGCCTCCCCAATCAGGATGATCAACAAATACTGTTTTATTTAATCTTGGGTCACGGTTTTTGAAAGGATCTGCCGCATCAGTAAGTGGCGAAACTCCCCATGCCAAGCCATCAGAGCATTCAAAAGCATCGATAAAACTTTGCAGTGGACTTACCAAGATCCAATCCCCATAAATCAAATCAGCGCCATAAGCAGGTACGTTATCAGGAGCAAGGTAATTCACCGAATAAATAATTTCCTTGTTGCCATTTTGTCCCTTATCCTGGAAAACATTTTCAAAAACAGGACTCAAGGCATATTGCGGAATTATTTCCTGACATAAACTCTTTACCTGGCCCAGCAAAGTGGCATCAGGTGTACCGTTCAATCCGTAAGCCTGATAGATTAATACCCTGGCCTTTAATGCCTGAGCTGTTGTTTTTGTAACGTGACCAGAATTTTGATAATATGGAACAGTTTTCAGATTAGCTATGGCTAAATCCAAATCAGCAATAACCTGTGCATAAATTTTGTCTGATGTTACTTTTGCCTGTTCCTGATTTTCAAGGGTTAATGGTTCAGTCACCAACGGAACATCGCCATAAGCACAATACAGTTGAAAATAGTAGTACGCACGGAAAAACTTAACTTCGCCTTCCGCAATTTTCTTTTCCACGTCGGTCATATCAGTACCATCATAAGCACTCAACTCTTTCAAGTAAATATTTATTCGGGCTATTGCCTGGTAACTAAGCGAATAAACTAATGAAACATATCCCCCTGTTGTAGAGGTGATATCTCCGGCCACAATACTTTTGGAACTAAAGTAACTGTGTTGTCCGTAACTGTTATCAGTAATATTGTCCCAGTTTGGAAGATGATAAGCCCATACTCCTCCCGGAGGGCTATCCCAGGAAGCTCCAGTTGTATTTAACCCATAAATTGCGGTTAGTGCCATACTAAAATCACTTTTTGTTTTCCAGAAAGTACTGGAAGAAATTTGATCTAATGGCTGTTTATCAAGATAATCCGTACATCCACTCAGGAAGATGATGGATAAAACCAGTATTAATATTTTATTACTTCCTTTCATGATTCAAGCTTTTAAAATTTAACATTTACACCGAATGAAAAAATCTTGTTTTGTGGGTAGTTGACTGCCGATCCGCTTCCACCACGTTCAGGATCCAACCCTGGATAGTTAGTAAGAGTTACCAGATTATCGCCGGAAAAATAAACCCTTAATTGGTCAATGCCAATTCGTTGAGTTGTATTACCAGGTAAGGTATATCCAAACGTTAAATTTTTCAACCTCAGGTAAGAACCATCCTGTAGGAACCATGATGAATTACGGCTAATACGTTCCGGTGAATTCCATCCCCAGTAAATACGGGGCATTGTTGTTGATGGATTACTTTCAGTCCAGCGGTTTCTCCAATCGGTTGTTGGAGGCGCACCTTGCACAAAAGGTATTGTTCCCCAGTTATTAACAAAGTATTTAACATTGGATACACCCTGGAATTGAGCTGATAAATCAAATCCCTTCCAATTGGCAGAGAAATTGAATGAATAGTTTAATGCAGGATATCTTCCTTTAATTGGAACCCGATCGTCATTATCTATTTTGCCGTCGCCGTTTGCATCTTTATATTTTAGATCACCAGGAACTGTTGCATCGTTAAATTGTTTTGGCGAATTGGCAATCTCTGCTACAGATTGAAAAATACCAATTTGTTCAATCATATAATATGATTCCCATTCAAGGCCTTCTTGTCGCAGATAATACCCACTTATTTCACGGGCGCCGAAATCAACCAGCTTGTTTTTATAATGATCTAAATTAAACCCGGCACTGTAATTCAATCCAGCAAAATAACCTGATTTCACATTGTTCTGATAATTGACAGACAATTCGAAACCTTTATTTTCCATTATTCCGTTATTAACTGTTGGTGGGTTTAAACCAACAACGCCTGTTACCTGAGAATTTCTTAAAATGTTGGAAGTTCGTTTCTTGTACCAGTCGAAGGTTATATTGAAACCTCTGAAAGCAGTTAAATCCAATCCGAAGTCAAGAATGCTTGTCGTTTCCCACTTTATTTTCGTGTTTGACAAATCGGTCTGTGCAACTCCTGAAGATAAACTGGCATTATCAAAAGAATAATTGTCGGTTAAATTAAGCATTGCCTGATAAGGATAATTTCCGATATTCTGGTTTCCAAGTTCACCATACGATCCACGCAACTTCAGGTTGTTTAACCAACTTAGGTCAAGGCTTTTCATGAAATTTTCTTCACTGGCTCTCCATCCTGCAGAAAATGATGGGAATGCCCCCCAACGAGTTTCCGAAGCTAACCTCGATGTTCCGTCATACCTAAGGTTAGCTTCTAAAAGGTAACGATCTTTATAGTTGTAATCTAAACGACCAAAAAACGACATAATGGCCCATTCATACTGGCTTCCATAAGCTTGTTGAACTGATGGGCTTCCTGCATCAAGTTGCCTGAGCAAATCGCTCGGATAAGTTTTCCGGTATCCCTGTAAGTACTGATAAACATTATCTTCCATGCTGTAACCAGCCTGAGCAAAAAGTTTATGATCGCCAAGAGTTTTATCGTAACTCAGATAACTATACAAATTTTCATACACAGTTTGATCATCCTGAACAACCAAACCGGAACCACCAACGTCTAGCAGTGTCATATATGCATTTGTCCGGAAATTATACAATGGAATCTGTGGTCTGAAGTCATAATACTTGCTAATGTCAAGGTTCATGGCAGCTTTTGTGTACCATTTCAAATCTTTCATCAATTGCACATCAAGCCAGCCCTGTGCTGAAATAGCATAGTCATCAGTTTTTCTGTTTACCTTTTCTTCGATACAAGCTATAGGGTTTTTGTTGTTGAGCTCAAAATCATAAGCTTTGAAGGCATAATTGCCACTTTCATCAGCCAGATACGGACCATAAGTAGGGGCTTGTGACATGGTTGCAAGAAAAATATCGTTTACTCCTGATCTGGGGGCAGTCCTAACACCCTTTTTAACCGCTATATTACCTCCAAATTTAATCTTATCGTTTACCATTGAGCTGAGATTTACCCGAACATTATACTTTTCGTACTCAACTCCTTTCATGGTACCTTCCTGATTTACATATCCTAAAGAAATATCGAATTTGGTTGTTTTATTACCTCCGCTAAAACTGAGGTTGTGTGTTTGTGTTGGGGCAGGGTTAAAAACCAAGTCAAGCCAATCGGTATTTGGATACAAATTTCGGTCGGTAGCATTGCGGTATGAATTAATCATATCCTGGGTATAGAGTCCGGTAGTGAAACCAGAATTGATTTTTGCTTCGTTAAACAGCTCCATGTACTCAGCCGAGTTTGTGATCAAATCATACATTTTTGTAGGGGTATGAATACCATAGTTTCCGCTGTATTCTATACTAACTTTACCTTCTTTGCCAACTTTTGTGGTTACCAGAATAACCCCGTTAGCAGCACGTGAACCGTAAATCGAAGCAGATGCAGCATCTTTCAGTACTGAAATACTTTCAATATTATTGGGGTTCAAATCAGATAAACGACCCTGAACACCATCGACAAGTACCAGTGGATCAGATCCTGCATCGCTGAAAGTACCAGTTCCCCTGATTCGAATTGAAATTCCTTCGTTTCCGGGTTCTCCCGAATTCTGAGTAATCTGTACTCCAGATAAATTTCCCTGTAACATAGAAGCAGCGTTGGTTACAGGCCGTTTAATCATTTCCTGGCCGCTTACCGAGGCAATAGACCCTGTTAGATTAACCTTTTTCTGGGTTCCATAACCGATGGCTACAACTTCGTCAAGACCAATGGCATCTTCTACGAGGGTCACATCGATTGTGGTTTTACCATTAGCCGAAATTTCCTGCATTTTCATTCCAACAAATGAAAATTGCAAAGTAGCATTAGCAGGTATGTTGTTGAGTGAGAAGTTTCCATTAGCATCTGTAATAGTTCCAATTGTTGTCCCTTTTATAACAACCGAAACACCGGGTAACGGAATACCTTTGGAGTCTTTAACTGAACCGGATATTGTTTTTTTCTGCTCCGCATTTGATTCAGACTTGATAATTGTTGGCGATTCGTTTATTCCTACCGCCAAAATCACAATCTGCCGGTCGATAATTTTGTATCCCAGGTCAGTGCCTTTTAATGCCTGATCTAAAATCTGATCGACCGTGGCTTCAACAGCATATACATTTGATCGATGGTTGAGATCAACCTGGTTGTCTTTGTAAAAAATAATAAACTCACTTTTCTTTTGGATCTCATCGAAAACCTGTTGAATCGTCGCATTCTCCAAACGGAGTGACAGTTTCGTATTTTGAGAATATGAAGATTTAGCAAAGGCGCCGCTAATTGCAATAAGGAGAAAGAATACTGTTATTTTCATAACTATGAAAACTTTCGTAAAAATCTTCTTTTGGTGGATATACCTCTTCCATGCGTTATTTTTTTTCATACATTTGTTTTTCTTTTAGTTTATAATTATCGCTGTCAGGCGATGTAAATTAAATTTTAAAGCTTGTGGATGGTTCGAACATCTGCGAGCTTTTTGCATTTTCATAAGTTCTGATTTTGCATAGGCATCTTATTTTGGGTTAATAACTATTTTTTCATCATCAACGGACCAGGAGAACGACGTGGTTTCATTAATTACCGACAACACTTCTTCGGGTGAATTTTTCAGATCAAGGTATCCGGAGAAGGTTTCATTCTTCAGCTGATGATCGGTAATGACCATTTCAGTATTATAGTAACGACCTAATATTTTCAGGATATTTTCCAGCTTTTCACTGTTGAATGTCAAATATCCTTCGCGCCATGACAAATATTTTTGCGGGTCTACCTGGCGCTGCTCAAAGGTTTTTTGATTACGGTCAAATACAGCCATCACCCCTGGAGATATATCAAGTTTTTCATGCGATAAAACAGATGCTCCTCTGCAAATGAGCTCTATCTTTCCCTTCTGCAGAACTGTACTCGAATATTTATCATCGGAATAAGCGCTTACATTGAAAACCGTTCCCAATACTTTAATATCAAAATCAGTTGTGCTCACAAAAAATGGCCGGTCTTTTAGATGAGTAACATCAAACACTGCCTCTCCTTCGATGTAAACCTCACGCTTGTTCTCCGTAAATACTGCAGGATAAACCAGTTTTGAGCCGGAGTTCAACCAAATTTTTGTCCCTTCCGACAACGTAATTTGGGTTCGTTTTCCGTAGGGGACAATTACTGTATTAAAAACGGCTTTTGTGCTGTTTGTCTTCTGAACAACTTTTTGGTCTGAATCAATGAGTATATTTTCACCTTTGGCATCATACCTGATCTGAGATTGCGTCTTCTCTATCCGGACCTCTTCTCCATTTTGAAGGATAATACGCGTGTGATTCTCTGCTTTGACCTGATTCAGCGTCTGTGCAAAACTGACAATCTCTGTCGTTGAATTGATCCGTAAATACCCAACGGAAGTCACAATAGCCGCGAGTAATATAGTGGCAGCGACCGACCACCTTACAAATAGCCTCTTCGTGGAAAGCTTCCTGACAGATGATCTGATTTGATTTTTAGTTTGTTCTTTCTCCAAATTAATCAGACTACTACGCGAAGAGCGCAGAAAAGAATAGATATTCCGGGCAATCCGGATTTCATTTTCGTCAATATTTCCATCTTTCGCATTTTGCGATAGAAGTTCTTCGGAAAATTTTTCTTCGGCTAACAGTTCTTCGGCTCGTTTTTTTGGCTTTCCAGGCATTGACTTTCCTCTTTATTTACAGAAAGAAGGAAACATTCAAAATATAGACACGAAAAACATTTTTTTTTAAAAAATTGCATTTTACGGATGCGGATAACGGGAAAGGAAAAACAACAGTTGAATGGAATGACCTTTCTCTTCCATACACTTTCGAAGTTCTTTTAATGCGCGGTAAATAATAGTCCTGGCCGACTCAACCGAAATGCTCATGATTTCAGCGATTTCAGGATAGGAATGGTCATATTCAAATTTGAGCGAAAGGCCTTCCCGTTGCCGGCTCGGGAGTGTTTTCATTGCTTCTGTCAACACTCTATGATTTTCAGCTTCCGTTTCTGCGGCAATAAATGAATCTTCATGGGAAAGATCCTGGTTATCGTCCTGGGAATAGCTCATTTCGTCGTAAACAAGGGGGCTTATTTTAACCTGTTCCTTATGAATTATCCGGCGTAGAGACCGGAATAAGTAGAACTGAACATTGTCGGTTGCGGAAAGTTTTTTCCTGTATTTGTACAGGTCAAGAAAAAGATCATGAATACAATCTTTTATAAAGTCTTTATCTTTTGAGAAATGGCTTCCGTATTTATACAGATTATCGGCATACTGATCGTAAAGAAGGTAAAATGCATGATCATTACCCTCCTTAAATCGTCTCCAGAGGTTATCTTCCTCCTTTAATTCTTTCTTTATAAATGGCTTTTCTTTCGTAAGTTTGGAATTTTAGTGCGAATTAGTGCTTCAAAACTAATACAAATTAATAGAGTTTTTAAGAGTATTCAGTAACTTTTAATCAAAAGAATTCCTCGAGGCTCTGCCTCGGGGTCAAAAAAGAAAAAACGAATCTGTTTGCAAAGCAAACGCCATCAAGATACCTCGGGGCTTGCCCCGGGGAGATTCATTGAATCAGGCACTTTGTAAATACGGTTAATATGCTTATCTTACAGAAAATTAATACTGAGATTATGGAGGATAGATTCGGAAGCCTTACCATTTTTGAATTCCAGAGCTGATTTCCTGATGATGATGCATGCTTTAAGTATCTCACAGAGTTAAGATGGGGCGCGGAATTTTGTTGTCCACAGTGCGGGCACACCAACTATTGCAAAGGCAAAAGAAAACACGACAAACAGTGTACCAGTTGCCACAGGATTAGTTTACCTACAGGCGGGACACTTTTTCACAAGGTTAAATTCTCTATGCTGAAGCCTTTTATATCGTCTGCGATGTAAGCACAAACACAAAGGGTATTAGCGCACCGAATTAAGTCGAAAGCTTGGGCTGAGACAAAAAATATGCTGGCTTTTTAAAATGAAAGTTACGAAAGCAATGAAAAGTAGTGGCAACTTTAAAATTGAAGGAAATAAAGAGGTCGATGAAACAGTCGTTAAGCATAGTAGTGCCAAAGAACCAGGGGATTTTATAAAGTCAGCAATCGAATTGACTGCAAAAGTAAAAACTGATCAATGGACGGGTTATAGGTCGCTATCCCATGATTTTGAAAACTTAATTCAGGTTCCATCAGGAAAAAAAGGGAATAATTTTCCTGATTTACATAGGGCTATAATGCTTTTTAAAGGATGGCTTAGAGGCATGCATCATAATGTGGAATACCTGCAACCATACATTGATGAATATTGTTATAGATTTAATCGCAGCAATATGAAGGAAGGAATTTTTGAAAATCTCATGAAACGAATCTACTTTTTTCATACAAACAAATTATTGCTTAAATGCCTAATTCAAGAAATAAATTCTGATTTATAAAGATTTACATTTGTATAATTTCATTCGATACTGTTTAAATATCTATGCGCAATTTTAAAAATAATTATCCGGCACTTCAAATAACAGTTTTTATTCTAACTGCTATTCTTGTTGTGACATATATCTGTTGTACCTGGAAAAGTACCGGAGAAGAAAAATTTGGTCAGACACAACTAATTGCCAGATCATTTGTTGCATCTTTACCTGTTGATGATCTTAAAGCACTTGAAGCAATACCTGCCGATATTAGTAAGCCGCAGTATAAGGTTATAAAAAATGCATTGGAAGAACTAGTCAGTGTCAATCCCAAGGCAAAATTTGCATATATCCTCATTGAACGAAATAGCAAAATATATTTTATTGCAGATTCAGAGCCTGAGGTTTCAGCGGATTATTCGCCTCCAGGAAAGGAATACGCAGAAACAGATTTATTTTTTAAACAACTTTTTAAGGATGAAAAGGCCAACTTAAAAGATTATGCAACTGATAGATGGAAGACATGGACAAATGTGCTTATTCCTGTGAAAGATAAGGTTACAGGCAAGACAATTGCCGTATTTGGTATGGAATTTAATGCAAAGTCGTGGTTCAATACTATATTTATTGAGGTGACAGAATCAAGTCTGTCAATTTTGTTAATACTTGTGGTATTAGTTCTATTATATATAATTAAAAATAAGAATAAGATACTTAATGATGGTATCACAAAACTCCTTCAGGCAGAAGATAAACTACAACAACAAAAGGAGGAGTTTGAAATGATTTTTAATCTTGCTCCGACACAAATTTGGTATAAGGATAATCGCAACAACATTATTCGTGCAAACCGGCTTGCTTGCAATTTTGTGGGATTACCTGAAGATGAAATAAATGGTCACTCTGTGGAGGAGATATTCCCTTCCTATGCTCAGAAATATTTTGATGATGACCTCGAAGTGTTTAGTTCCGGTAAACCAAAATTGGGAATAATCGGGCAAGTTAACAATGATGCAGGGGAATTAAAATGGGTGCACACCGATAAATTTCCTGTATTTGGCAATAATGGAAATCTTGTAGGGCTTGTGGCCTTCACCCAGGATATCACATACCGAAAAATGACTGAGGATGCTCTGCGGAAAAGTGAAGCCCAGCTGCAAACACTTGTGCAAACTATACCTGACCTGATCTGGTTAAAAGATAATGATGGTGTGTATCTCCACTGCAACACGATGTTTGAGCGTTTTTTTGGTGTGAAAGAAATAGACATAATAGGAAAAACAGATTATGATTTTTTAGACAAGGATCTTGCTGACTTTTTCCGCGAAAACGACCATAAAGACATTGCAACAGGAAAATCTGCCAGAAATGCGGAATGGATCACCTTTGCAGACAATGGTCATCAGGCCTTTCTGGAAACTATTAAGACTCCAGTTTATGATAGCCAAAATAATCTTATTGGTATGATCGGTGTTGGACGAGATATTACCGGACGCAAGAAAACCGAAGATGCACTGCTTGAAAGCGAAATAAAGTATCGTACATTTTTTGAAAATAGTATGGATGCAATACTATTAACAAGTCCTGATGGTAAAACGCTTTCAGCTAACCAGTCAGCTTGTAATATGTTTGGATATTCAGAGGCCGAACTTATCAAAATAGGCAGATCTGGCATCGAAGATACTACTGATCTACGGCTGTCCGTTTTGTTAATGAACCGGAAATTGAAAGGAAAAGCACAGGGAGAAGTAACACTAATCCGAAATGGCGGAACACGCTTTTCCGCAGAGATTTCAACATCATGTTTCAAAAATAACGAGGGTCTTGAACGTTCCTGTATGATTATTCGCGACATCACAGAACGCATAAAGATTCAAAACGAGATAAAATTTCAGGCAGACTTGCTAAATAATGTAGGTCAGTCGGTTATTGCAACTAACTTTCAGAAAAATGTGATTTACTGGAACAATGCGGCAGAAAGAATCTATGGTTGGTCTTCAGATGAAGCATTGGGGCGAAATATTGTCGATTTAATACCAGCACAACACTCAAAGGAGCAATCCGCAGAGATAATAAAAGAAATAAGGGATGGAAACACATGGTCAGGAGAATTTCTTGTTAGAAGAAAGGATGGAACCAATTTTCTGGCCTATGTTACGGATGCGCCAATTCTTGACCCCAAAGGGAAATTAATAGGTATAATTGGAATTTCAAGTGATATTACCGAACGTAAACATGCTGAGGAAACACTCATGAAACTATCCAGCGTTGTTGAACAAGCCGCAACTTCGATAATAATAACTGATTGCAATGGAATAATTGAATATGTTAATCATGGCTTTGAAGATTTAACCGGATTTTCATCGAAAGAAGCTTTAGGCAAAACGCCTAGAATTATAAAATCAGGTACTACAGACCAGCAACACTACGAAGGGTTATGGAATACAATTTTATCGGGTAAAGTTTTCAAAGCGGAATTTGTTAACAAAAAGAAAAACGGTGATTTATATTATGAGGCAAAAATCATTTCGCCGATCTTTGATAAAAACAAAACCATTACACATTTTGTAAGTACAGGAGTTGATATTTCAGAGCGCAAACAAGCAGAAAAAGAATTGATTGAAGCCAAAAATAAAGCTGAAGAGAGTGACCGGCTGAAATCCGCATTTCTGGCCAATATGAGCCACGAAATACGCACTCCGATGAACGGCATCCTTGGCTTTGCCGAGTTGCTCAAAGAACCAAAGCTCTCAGGCGAGGAGCAACAGGAGTATATTAGTATCATTGAACAAAGTGGTGCCCGTATGCTCAATATCATTAACGATATCGTCAGCATTTCAAAAGTGGAATCCGGAAATACAAAAGTTTCTATTAACGAAACAAATATAAATGAGCAAATCGAATACATTTATAATTTCTTTAAACCTGAAGCTGAGAAAAAAGGGATACAACTACACTTTAAAAATTCACTACCTTCAAAAAAGTCCATCATTAAAACGGACAGCGAAAAAATCTATGCGATCCTTACAAATCTTGTTAAAAATGCGCTCAAATTTACAGAAATTGGCACAATCGAATTTGGATACAGTCCGGTAACAAATGGAGAGTCGGGTGAGCTGAAATTTTACGTAAAAGATACTGGTGTTGGTATTAATCCGGAACATCAGAAATTTATTTTTGAAAGGTTCAGGCAAAGTCATGAATCTCTCAACCGAAACTATGAAGGTGCCGGATTGGGATTAGCTATTTCTAAAGCTTATGTGGAGATGTTAGGTGGAAAAATTTGGGTTGAAAGTGAGCCGGAGAAAGGCTCAACATTTTATTTTACAGTTCCTCAAAAATATTGAATCGAAAATGGATAATATATCAGTCAATTTAGTGTTAAATGATCTGTTTTGAACATAAATCAAAATAGAGTATAGAAACCCCGACCAAATAGCTGCAAAATCGATCATATTTTATGAAGTTGCATCCTTGTAAATATTTGTATCATAAATATTTACTGCCAGATAGGTTTCCCCAATATAATATTAAAAAAGGGCACCTGTTAGGACACATTTAGATTGATTTCAGATGATATAAAAATGAAAAAGCCCTTAAATCCAGTGATTTAAGAGCTTTTTGTTAGGGCTTGGTACCCCATTTTGTCGGGGTAGCCGGATGCCATTTTAAAGTCACAAACATCAATAAATCAGTTATTTGAAGAGTCCGTTTCAGTGGAGGTCACCTATTAGGTCACTAATGGAAGAACGAAGCGTAACGTTCACATTACGATGCAATTATAATCATATTTTATGAATTCCCCAATTTTCTAGATTTTTTTTAAAAAAAAGGAAAAAAGTGAATTTTAAAGAATTTTAAAGAAGAATAATTTTCCAGGATTACAACCTTTCATCTTCTTGAAAGTTGTAGATTTCTCTCATTGAGAGTTTTTAATACAAACTTTATATTAATAATCGTTAATCTATTGATATATTGATTTATCTGATTCAATTCGTACAATAATAACTGAAAATTCAAGACTCAGAATGTGCATTAGAAATGCCCTTCTTTAAATGCATCGATTGAATATGCATTTGATATTCCTTTCTCCACAGCGACAAAAAAAAAGGGAGCAACACTTCCGATTTTCAAAGGTTGATTTGTTCTTCAGCATCACGGACTTTAACATCCAGTATGCGTTTCATCTCGTCGATAACAGAGGTGATTACTGATGAAACCGAACACACGGCAAAAACTAATTCCTGTACGCCTAACAATTGTGTGGGAGCTCCACGAGGCCATATAAATAATATATATACACTCGTGAATTGGAGGTTTTAAACTCATTACCAGCTGCATCTCTCGATAAAATCACCGACCTGAGTGAATCAGACTCCTGTACTGAGTGAACGACAGCTTCATAAAGAAAAACTACACTCTGACAGACCTTGGTTTTAAAATAAATTGGCATCCTGAATTTACACTGAATTCATGTCTGTTTGGGACGGAAATTTATTTTGCAATTTTCAACTAAAATATATTTGTGGGTAATCATATTGGCCCGATAATTGTAATAAATATGAATGTTAGGTTAGTTAGTTTGGTTAGTTTTAGTAAAAGGATGAAGCCGCCCGGTTTCATCCTTTTCAATAAAATGGCATCCGTAAGCGACCACAAAAAAGCCCTGATTAGCAAAGCTCTTTTCTGATTTAAAATGGTAAATCATCCCTCTCACCAACAGCAGGTACTTTTTCGGATTTTTATTGATATCTGGCACGCCGGTTGGATTTTGTAATAATATTTTCAACTGAATCAACTATAAAACCTTTATCTCTGTGATGGATAATTGTCAGCAGGTCAGAAAATCCGATGCTTACGTAGGTAAAAAAATATTGCGCCAATAGCCATTTTGCTATTCTCCTTCGACAGATTCTATTCCGAATCCAAAGAGAATCTGATTAAAAGTACACATTTTCTGTTCATTAAGTGAAGGGAGATTGTAACACTGACCGATCCGGAATTGAACACCTGAAAATTCTTTCGGGCCAAGTTGATTTGACAGAATCAGTTTAATAGTTGATTCCTGTTGTTTTGTAAGATTGAGAATCTTTAAATTCATTATTGCTGCTGCCTACAGACTTTTTAATGGTATCTGGTACGCCTGTTGAATGATTGAAATCGGGTGAAAAATGGATAATATTGGTGTATTTATCTGAATTAAAATCTTTTAATAGTTTAATCCATGCCGCTGTCAGGGTTATATTGGCAGAAAAGTTTAAAATGGTTTTGAAAAAAGTGCTGTCATAAACCGTTGATTTGCGGATGTATTTATGCATATCCCTGACAAATATGTAATTAAGTTTTTCAAAATTTTTCTGGTAACCTTTCAACTCTTCAATAAACTCAAATTCAGTCATTTATTTTGCCCCTGCCCTGGGGACTTATATTGGCATCTGGCACGCCATTTTTACTATTCAGCTGGTTGATAAGAGGTGATTACAAGGCGACCTTCTTCAACTTTCACATAAATGATTTCATTTGGTATGAAGCCGGCAGTTTCAAGCCATTTCCCGCAAAGGGTCAGCTTTGGAATAACTTTTATTTCCCGTGTATATTTCTTTGAAACATACTGTGTCTGAAGTTTAAATTTGCGTGTCATTGTTTTTCACCGCTGCCTTACGGATTTTTAATGGCATCTGGCTCGCCTGTTAATTTGAACCAGTGATCATTGAGCCGGTCGGATTCTTGTCAAGGGCGGTATGTCAGTTTCTGCCTTTCGTGGGCTGAAAGTGACCGAGCACGAAGTGCCGGAAGGTGATGCTCCAAAGGTTGTCATCCGCATCACCGGACGGCCCTTGACTTTTCCGGTCCGGCGATCAATAACTTTGGTGAAAAATTGGAGGAGAGAGATATCTTCTAAGAAAAATAGAACACGTGTTATTTACTATACATAAAGATATTAAATGAAAAAGTAAGGAAGTTTGGATAAAGTATTTGTGATGATCTGGTGCGACAATTGCAAACAAAAAAAGGAAACAAAACCTTCCTTTAATCTATTTTAAATTTTCATGAAAACCTGATCACAAATAATGGGAATCAAGTAGTTGTAGGAAAGACAATCTTGTAGATCAGGTGAACGATTGAATGATTTTTGAAGAAGACCATCATCGACCATTGAGAGATATGAATCAATGGTCATAATCAAGTGATCCAGCAGCGGAATGTCGAGGATAACACCGGCTTCTTTTATTTGTCGGGTAATCTTCCGGTTCACGTCACTTGTATCAAGGTTTTCCGATGGATGATTATGTGCTGGGATCAGTGAGGTGGCGCAAGCTTTTAATGCAACCTGGAAAATCATCCGGATATCAACCACCGCACCGGTTATTCCTCCCTTGGAAAGCTGGTGATAACCAAGGATCTGGTTCTGGCGGTTCAGCATCAGCAAATAGCTGAATTCAATGTGCTCGTAAGCCGGCCGGAATATTCTGAAAGCATCAGCGGCATCTTTGGAGCTAGTCTCTTTCATTCGGTTTTTAGCCTTTACATAAGAAGAATAAGAGATTTGTACTTCTGCTATAACTTCTGTAATCATTGTGTTTTACCACAGCCTCGCGGATTTTTGCATCTGGCTCGCCGTTGGAATTAAATTTCGAGCAATCAACATTGAGCCGGGCGGATTCTAGCCAGGGGCGAATGTCAGTTTCTGCCTTTCGTGGGCTGAAAGTGACCGAGCACGAAGTGCCGGAAGGTGATGCTCCAAAGGTTGCCATCCGCATCACCGGACGGTCCTTGACTTTTCCGGTCCGGCGATCAATAACTTTGCTCGACAATTTGAGTGCAACAGCATACTTTCTCTGATACAGGTAAAAAAAAAACCCGCCTGTTGGGACGGGTATAACTATTGCTTTAAAGTTTGTCTTTTCAGATTATGAGTTCAAAATCACATTTAATCAATTGTTTAATACAGCTTTGATAATTCTCAACTAAGAATTCGTCAACTCATTTGCAATCAATTCCGCCTGTTTTAACACCGTTTCGGTAGCCAGCAGCTGCATATCAGGCGGATAGCCAAATTTTCTTAAAATCCGCTTTACCGCAACTTTAAGTTTTGCCTTCACGCTCTCTTTGATGGTCCAGTCAAGGGAAGCGTTCTGCCTGATCGTTTCAGTTAAGACAACAGCCAACTCTCTCAATTTATCCTGCGCCATGAGTTCTTTGGCGCTTTCGTTGTTGGAAACAGCAGTGTAAAAGGCATATTCAAAATCGGTTAAGCCAAGATGCCTGGCTTCGCTATCCATGCTGACGATCTCTTTGCTCAAATGAATAAGTTCGTCAATTACCTCAGCCGCAGTCAGAATTTTGGCCTGGTATCTTTTAACCGCATTTTCGAGCATTTCCATTAACGACTTACCTTTTACAAGATTTTTCTTCAAACGTGATTTTATCTCATCGTTCAAAAGTTTTTTGAGCACCTCCAGCGCAATGTTTTTATGCTCCATTCCTTTTAACTCCAACAGGAATTCTTCCGAAAGGATGGAAATATCGGGTTTCCTGATTCCCGCTGCATCAAATACATCAATTACCTGTTCTGATACCAAAGCTTTGTCAATGACCTGGCGAATGGTTGTCTCAATATCTTCATCCGATCTTCCGGTGCCTGTTCCATCGAATTTAGCAAGCCTGGCTTTTACTGCCTGGTAGAATGAAACTTCATCCTTTGCATACATCGCCTGATCGTGGGGAATTGCAATCGCAAAAGCCCTCGATAAAGCAGTTACTTCATTGATGTATCTTTTTTTTCCATCTTCCAGACCTAAAATATGCTCTTCAGCTGCCAATATCAGAGAGAGTTTCTGCGATGTTTCGGCATCAAAATAATGGGCATACGTGAAGCCATGATACATTTGAGCAACTACCTCCAGTTTTTCCTGCATGATTAAAACTGCTTGTTCCTGCAAAATAGTCGGATCTCCTTTTCCGCCTGAATCTGCATAAAAAGAAAGGGCTTTTTTCAAATCTGCGGCAATACCAAGGTAATCGACAATCAAACCGCCTGGTTTGTCTTTGTAAACCCGGTTAACCCTTGCAATCGCCTGCATGAGGTTATGCCCCTTCATCGGTTTGTCGATATACAGTGTATGCAGACTTGGTGCATCAAAACCAGTCAGCCACATGTCCCGAACGATCACCAGTTTCAGTTCATCGTCCGGAGCTTTCATCCTTTCTGCCAACGTTCTTCGCTGTTCTTTGGTCGTGTGATGTTTGGCTATTTTGGGACCATCAGAGGAGGCAGAGGTCATCACCACTTTAATTACACCCTTGTTCAGGTCATCCGAATGCCACTCCGGTTTAAGCTTGATAATGGCATGATAGAGGTCTGCTGCGATCCTGCGGCTCATCGAAACGATCATTCCCTTGCCTTCAAATACTTCCTGCCTTTGTTCAAAGTGAGTTACAATGTCTATCGCTATATTTTTAACCCGGTTTTCACTCCCCACCAAAGCCTCCAGTTGTGTCCATTTCGATTTGGCTTTTTGTGTTGTGGAATACGGAGACGCAATGCCCTGCGTCTCTACGTCATCCAATTCATCATCTAATTCCGCAATTAGTTTTTTCCCTTCGTCACTTAAATTCACCTTTGCCAAACGGCTTTCATAGTAAATCCGGACGGTTGCACCATCTTCGACCGCCTGGGCAATATCGTAAATATCGACATAGTTCCCGAATACTGCCGGTGTATTGACATCTGTATTTTCAATGGGAGTTCCCGTAAAACCCAAATAAGTGGCATTGGGTAATGCATCGCGCATATATTTGGCAAAACCGTAAACGATCTTCTTGCCAATTACATTTCCTTTGTTGTCTTTCGCATCAATTGTTTTTGCCTTGAAGCCATATTGAGTCCGGTGGGCCTCATCGGCTATAACAACGATATTCGTACGATCTGAAAGCAGGTCGTAAACATTTCCATCTTCAGGTTGGAATTTTTGAATAGTGGTAAACACAACGCCTCCGGAAGAAACTTTGAGCAAATCCTTTAACTGATTCCGGTCCTCTGCCTGAACGGGCTCCTGCCGTAGCAATTGCTTCGATGCTGCAAATGTGTCAAACAACTGATCGTCGAGGTCATTCCGGTCGGTGATTACTAAAATAGTGGGATTATCTAACGCCAATACAATTTTGCCGGTGTAAAAAACCATCGATAACGATTTACCGCTTCCTTGTGTATGCCACACTACGCCACCTTTCCGGTCGCCAATTTGGTGCAATCTTTCGGTTGGCAAACGGTATTCTGCGGGTAAATCTGCTGCTATTTTCAGGGGCGTTTCATTTTTAATCGCATAGCCAGAGGCTATAATTGTAGATTCGACTGCTTTATTTACAGCATAATACTGATGATAAGCAGCCAGTTTTTTGACGGTTGTGATGGTGGTTATTCCGGTTTCTGCATCCTTCCCGAATCCTTCATCCCGGGATTTCACCAATTCAACTTTTTTCGATTTCTCAAAAACAACAAAGTGCCGGATGATATCCAACAAAGTCTCTTTATTCAGCATTCCCTGGATCAAGGTCTCCAACTGACTGACAAGGTGCGATGCTTCAATTTTTCCGTCCGAAGTTTTCCACGCCATATAGCGCGAAAACCCGGCTGATAAAGAGCCTGCTTTGGCTTCGAGCCCATCGGAGATAATGTTAAACCCGTTGTAAGTAAACAGTCCCGGGATAATGGCTTTGTAGGTTTCTATCTGCCTGAATGCCGATTTAATATTTGCTTTTTCGTCAGCCGCATTTTTTAATTCGAGAAACACCAACGGGATGCCATTCACAAACAGCAAAACATCGGGGCGTTTCTTATTCCGGTTTTCAATGATCGTGAATTGATTGACAACCAGAAATTCATTGTTATAAGGATCATTAAAATCAATCAGCCAAACGCGGTCTCCCCTGTCGTCTCCATCCACCCTTTTTGTAACCGGGATTCCCTCAGTTAGTAAACGATGAAAAGTTTCATTATTGGCAATCAGTTCCGGCGATGCAATACGTTGTATTTCCTTGATCGCTTCTTTTTGTGCATCAATTGGAATATCCGGGTTTATTCTCCTGACTGCGTGTTTTAAGCGTTGAAGTAATAAAACCTGGTCATAATTATCACGTTCCGGATGGACGCCATCGGAAGCGATATCTGGACCATAGAGGTAATGGTACCCCAAATCTTCGAGCTTTTTAATTGCCAATAGTTCAATAGCAGATTCGGTTATTTTGGTCATCATTGAAAATATTTGTATCTAAACAAAAAAACGTTGTATATTTGTACCATCTCATTAACCATGCGTTAAAGGAGTTACGAAGTCGTCAGGTTTTACCTGGCGATTTCTGCGTTTTAAGAGTTCGCTCAAAATAAATGACTACATTGTGGCTTGTAAGTTCAGTGGCAAAATCTTTAGCTTTAATCGTAAGGGTTGGTAAAAAATCAGCTAATGGTTTACGATCTGGAACTCCCAATTTCTTTTTCATGTCAAGAGTAGTGAAGCCTCCAAATAGAGCTTTATCACTCTGAGAACGAATAATCGCAAACCCTTTATCGTCAACGCCACGTTCGTATATAATGCCGGAAAGTTTTTTCTCTGGTTTTGAAAGTTTTTCACGAGCAGTAATTCTTGCAACATCAAAGAGCCGCAACTCTATGATTTCCTGTTTACGGGTTTGAACCGCAAAATATGTCTGGGCAAATGCAATTTCAGCTTTTGCGGGATCTCCATTCTGGGCAACAAGATAACAGCCATAGCGTGTGAGAGCAATGTCTTCAATCTCTCTTTGAGCTCCTTTGCCCAAATCGATCATTTCTAAAATTTCCTGCAATTCCCGCGCACTCCAGCATTCTAGACCTTTAAATTCGTAACAGGCATTTTCGAATTGTCCAAACAATTGTTGTATTTGTTCTTTTTTCATCTGAAGTTTCGTTTTTGCTAAACGCAAGAATAATTTTCATCGCAATATACATTGTAACCGGTTCTTATGCAATATATTTCCTAATATTTTAAATATTTATCTTCCTAAATCCTCCTATTGACATATCAACACACGGTCCCCGCGGTCGTCACCATCGACTCTTTTTGTAACCGGGATACCTTCAGTAAGTAAGCGATGAAAAGTTTCATTATTGGCAATCAATTCAGGCGAGGCAATGCGTAGTATTTCCTTGATGGCTTCGTTTTGTGCATCAATCGGACTACCAGAATTGATTTTCCGAACGACATTCTTCAACCGATTGATTAACAGAACCTGTTCAGATGTTTCTCTTCCCTGTGAATGTCCATCGAGAGCATTGTCTGGTCCATAAAGGTAATGATAACCTAATGATTCGAGGCATTGGATGGCCAGAAGTTCTATTGAAGATTCGGTTATTTTAGTCATTCAAAATTTTTCAAAAATCGGGACATCGTTCTTTGTTTAATGGCTCCCCAAGGCATTTGTCGTTGTTCTGGATATGTAACAAATAGAAAACGTTTTGCTCTAGTGAATGCCACATATGCATTGTTTTTTTCTTGCACCATTTCAACTCCACCATTATTTATTGCTCTATAATCAGGGAAAGTCCCATCATCCATACCCATTAAAAAAACAATATCATATTCTTGCCCTTTCATTGTATGCACCGTACTCAAGGTTATACCTTTAGGTTGTGATTGTGGGTGTGTTTGTCCCAATGCCATTGCATTTTTGAATTGAATAAGAGATTCCTTTTCCGTTTTTTTTGCATAGTTAAACCAATGATTTTGAATATCCTCTATTTCATCTAAAATCATTTTCCGATGATCATCATCTCTAATATCATTGCTAACTTTTATATAATCTGAGTATTTGATTAGTGAAGATTTGAAATTACTTCCATCTTCTTTTAAATTGATTACCAGTTCTACAACCTTTCTAAATTGTTCTTTTTCTATGATATTAACCAAATTTTGAAGGTTGATTCCTTTCTCTATTTTTAACAATTCGAGTAAACGTAACCAGTGAAGGTTGTCATCTGAATTAATTTTTACTCTTAAAGCCAAATCAAATATATTCATTGTTTTTGATTCAAACTTAATCGCTCCAGGCGTTATTTTGAAATAATATGGTATTGACAATTCCTTTAATTGTTTTTCAAGAATGGTAAAAACATATTTATTTCGAGCTAAAACAGCTATTTTTTCATAAGTTATTTGTCCTTCAATATCTTCATGTTGACCTTTTAATATCAATCTTTTAATCTTATCAATAATCCAGATTGATTCTGAGTCTTCATCGTTGGCGCAATGAATTTTAAAAATGCCAGGAATTACCATATTAACTATTTCATTAGAGCCAGGAATAATCTTTTCAGCAGCTTCTATCACTTTTCTGGCAGAACGATAATTTTCTTTTAATTCTATTATGGTTGGATTAAAATCCTCGACGAATTTTTTACTCATATAATTAGAAGAAGAGCCATTAAAGGCAAAAATTGATTGATTTGGGTCACCTACCATCATTACATTCCTATATTCATCAGTCGTAATTGATTTTAAAAGTTGATATTGTGCATTATTTAAATCTTGTGCTTCATCAATGCAAATATATTCATAAGTCCTTCTATACAAGGCTGCAACAGATGGATTATTTATAAACAAACGGTGGGTAAACATGATTAAATCGTCAAAATCAATTGCATTTTGTGAAGCTAATATTTCCTGATATGAATGATAAAGTAATACTAGGTCTTCATCATTTGTCTCCTTTAGCAATTCTGCTTCGGATAATAATTTTCTTTTTACACTTGAAATAAACCCTAAAACATCATATCGAAATTCTCGTTGTTTTTTTGGTTCTAACGCCACATATTTTAAACTATAGGAAGGAGTTGATTCTATCGCTTGTTCAATAAGTTCAAGACGATCAGAGTCATCTTCAAAAATATGAGGCATTTTTGAAAGACCAATCAGATTATAACGCATTTCCAAGACCTGCTGACAAAAACCATGGAAAGTGCCAATAAATACTTGGGATTTAATTTTTTCATTGTTGCCCAAACGTTCTCTCATTTCTTCTCCTGCTTTGTTTGTAAATGTAATAGCAAGAATTTTTCGTTTAGTTTTATCAAGAAGTCTTTTTATACGTTCAGTAAGAACACGCGTTTTACCACTTCCAGCACTTGCTATTACAAGTATGGCTCCATTATCGTGTAAAACGGCCTCATTTTGTTTGGGTGATAATTTTATTATATTTTGCATAATCATAAATCTTTTTTGACAAGGGTTTCACTTATTTTATCAAATAATGCAATAATAATTGGAGGTAAACTTTTCCCACTTTCAATTATTGCTTCAGCTATTGCTGGCCCAAATGGTGTTTTATTATCTGTCATACAATCATATAAAGCTTGTATATAACCATCATCCCCTAAATAATTTCTCAAAACATCTTCATAAATGTTCTGTGAACAAATTTTGCATTTTTTTGCCGTTTGAATTCTCCCTTTCGATGTACCGTCTTTCTTCTTAATCTGTTCTTCTAAATATGTATCTGAAAATAATTTTGTGAATGCCATCTTTATTTCATCTTCGAAACCATTATTTAGTAGATACTTCTCAAAATCATACTCTTTTTCTAAGATAAAAACATTGGATACTGTTGATAAATCAATTTTATCATCTTTCAAAATTTCTTTTAAATCTTTTTTTAACTTTTTCTTTACTTGATTTTCACCATCACTAAAAATAAACCAAGGAATGGTTAGTGATTCAGCTAATCGTAAAAAAGGAAGATAATTGCCAAATCCATCTACACCCACAAAATCGATACCCAACTCCATTGGAGTTTTCTTAAAGTATTCTTCGGCAAAAATTGGAAGAGCTTGCTCCTCCGTTTCACCCTCGCATAATACTATTATCTTTGAAAAGAATAATTCACCTCGTGTATTTATTACTTCTCTTTGGATTTTACGGATTTCTTCTGGAGAAAAATCATTAACTTCTAACTTACCACATTTTACGGATAGCTCATTTTTATAAAAACTTCTGATTTGTTCTAATTTTGTAGTAGCTGCAATATATGGTGAATGAGTTGAAATTAGCTTCTGTCCAGGCATACACATGATTTGGCTATACAGCTTTTTCTGAGCATTGGGATGCAAATGTGCTTCTGGTTCCTCAATAGCCACAATTGGGAAAAAAGGTCTATTATTTTCCTTTGAATTCTTATCAAAAAGAGAAACAAACGATTTCAGTGTTAATAATGACGACCAGCTACGAGTTCCCATACCGTGGTATTCCATAGGAAAATCAGAATAAACAATTGAAATTCCTTTGTTCAAATCTCGAACTTTTTTAGGGAATGGAGTGATATCAATACCATTATTTGTATTATCCATAGCAGTATCCAACTCCTTTAACGTAGTTTCAATATTTGAAAGAATATCGCTACCCTTAACTGCTTGCTCATTCAATGCCGCTATCTGTGCTTCTATTTCTTTGATGACATCAGGTGAATACTGGATGTTTGATAGCATTTTTCCCAAATAAGAATTGCGGACCTTCATATCATCAATAATATCTCGTTGCGCATCCATATAGAAAAACGGTATTTCTTCATAATGAAAAGATTTCTCTGTGCCTAAATTTGATTGGTACCAATATTGGTTTCCCTCATTTAGAAAATCTACCCATTCTTGTTGTATGTATTGATTAGTTTTATAGGTATTTGTAATAGGTTCAACCTTAACCATTGTACGTAAAGGGATAAATTGTTTTCCATCAACATCATTTCTAATTTTATCTTCTGTGAATAATATTTCCCAATCATCTTCAAAAGCACCTAGTTGTTTCCCTTCTGAGTTAACTGGAATTATTTTTACATCTATTACTATTTTATCGACTTTTGCAGTATCTGATATATGAAAATCATCCTGAGTGAGAAATTGCCGATTACCAAATACAATTTGTAATGCTTTCAGAAATGAAGTTTTACCAGCATTGTTCATACCTGTTAAAACACTAGTCGGTTCAAGATCAACTTCAATATTTTCAAGTCCCCTGAAACCATATATTCTTACTTTCTCAATTAAGATGGTCATGATTTTTTCTCCTTTTTATATTTCCACCCTTACCTCCCCACTCATCAACTTCGGCAATAAAGTATCCCGAAGGGTAGTAAGTGTGCAGATCTGGATTTGGTTTGTTTTCATTTTTTTATACAATGGTGTTACGGCCAATTCAAATTTCTTTAAAATAGAATCTGGAGGTATATTAAGTGCAATATTATTCAAAACTTCTGTTGTCATACTAGGAACCGCAGAACCAACATTCATAGAAGCTAAATCAAGTCCTTTAACAAAATAAAATATGAATTTGGCAAGGTTTGCCCTTCTCATTTCAGTATAGAACACTGTATCAACAGTCCAAAACGGCTCGTTAATATACATCACATTATTCAATGTGCCTTTTCGTGGAATAAGAACAGATTCCTTATTATACAATGCACTATCTGCATATCGCATCACTCCACCGGACCCTAAAACGGGGATATTCCCATTTAATAAATTCTTATGGGCTTTGCCATACTTCACAACCACTAAATCGCTCAATTTACCTTCTTCCCAATTCTCCTTTGCTTCTTCCACAAACCACTGCCTAAATAGTGTTTCGGCCATAGCTTCCATGGTGGCGTTTTGCCGGTGCAGCAGGTCTATTTTATCGTCTAAACTGGTGATAATACTCAATATTTTTACCCTTTCATTTTTAGGAGGTATTGGAACTAATAGAGATTTTAGAACAGAAAGATTAATTAAAGGAACACTTGAACCTGTATTCCTTTGTAAAATTATATCCACCATTATAGGACTTGCAAACCAATAATAGGCGTAAAGTGGCTCAATTATTTCTTCATTAACTCTAAGCCTAAGTTGTTTATTTGAAATGATATATTTTGGAAAATTTTCTTTACCCATTAAAATACCAACTTGCCCAATTGTACCCACTGCTGTAAAAATTATGTCATTTTTTTCGGCCCAAGTTCCTAACTCAGTTGCTTTTTCCTCAGTTATAAAAACAAATCCTGAGTCATTAAATTTTCTATTTATATTGAGAGATAAGTTATTTCCTCTAATAACTGGTACGCCAGTTTCTACAAAATATTTTGCACTGATATTTGAACCAAATGGCCCTGAAATAATCGATTTCTTTTCAGGAGATTTAATTTCAGCAACAGTTTTTAGATCCCATTCATTCGGTATTTTTCCTAATTCTGTTTCTTTCCACTCACTCATTTTTTCTCATTTTTTCTCATTTAACTTATTCAATATATTAAGCGTTTCGGTATCCAGTTTGGAGAAGGCAAACCACTTTTTACCCAGGTCTTTGAGGGAGGCACCAATATGGTAAAGCCCGGTATTATCAACAATCAAAAATCGGTCGTGTGCCTGTGTAAGTTTTTTTACGGCAATTGGTTCGTATTGGGCATTGTGTTTTTCCACATCCACTTCAAGTTGCTTACTGATGTTTTTGGTGTAGATGGTTACGGTTACACCTTTTTCGCGTTTTGTGAACAGACTCAAAACTGTATCATCCACGTAATTATCAATCAAAATAATTAAGGTTCTTGCTTTGCGAATCAGGTCTGATACAAATGCCCAGGCATCGAACACCTGTCCATCGTAAAATATTCCCTTATCTGGCTGCTGTTCGCGGCTTTCGAGGGCTCTAAAAACCTTTTCAAATTTATGATCAGTTTCCAATTGTTTGAACTCCATCCTGTCGAGGCGTTGAAACAATGCGGTATTACCTAAAACCATTTTTCGCATTTCAACGAATGCCTGCATAATTTGAATACTCACCTTTACTGCTGTTTTGCTGCGTAATACAGCAGAAAGCATTGCCACCCCCTGCTCTGTAAAAACGTAGGGTAAGTATTTCCGATGTTGTCCTCTTCCTTTGTTTAAGGTCACAATTTGTGACCTTAAAGAGTCTTCGTTTAAGGTGCCATTTTGGAACCTTAAAGAATCTTCACTTGAAGTCACAATTTGTGACTTCAAGATTTGCCATTCATCTTCATTCAATTGAAATCTAAACTGTTTAGGAAAACGTTCAGTATTTCTCTTTACTGCTTGATTGAAAACTTTGGTTTCGACCTGAAACATTTCAGACAAATGGCTGTCGAGCATAACCTGTACACCACGAATATTGAAAATCCGGTTTTCGATATCGTGCTGTTTGATCAAACTTAGTTTATCATTCATCATGATTTTAGAATCTGCATGTCACAATTTAAGGTCTGTTCATTTTTAAATGTCAATTTCTAATTATATATTCGTCGCATATTATTCCCGGTAGCCCCTGAAGCAATTCAAGCCATCGGGTTTCGTATTTATTAGACTTCCTGATTTTGTTTTACTGTATTCGTTTTATTAAATTGACAATCCACTTTACCCGATATTTGTATGAGTGATACGGTATTCATTTTCGCGCGTTATCCAGAAACTTGACGCGATTCCTAATTCCATTTCAAGCGAAATCGCAATTTCCAAAGTAATGGGTTCAAGCCCTATAAGGATGTCTCTCATTTTTTCACTGGTGCATCCAATCCTTTCTGCCAATTCAGCCTGTGACATGCCAATTGTATCAATCGTTTCCCTGATCGTGTCTCCCGGAGGCGAAAGTAATTTCTTCTGTAGCTCTAAATCGGAGTTCATGACACGTGATTTTTATTTTATTCAAGATTTATTTTCTTCAGATTCTCAACAATAGCGTTATTCAGCTCGATCTCTTCTTTCAGTTGTTCTTCAAATTCGGCTTTCAATTTGGTAAACCTTTCCTTGAAGTCGAAATCATCTTCATCATCAGGCAATCCCACATACCGACCAGGTGTAACGACATAATCCAACTCTCTCACCTTTTCTATCGGAGCAGAGGCACAGAATCCTGCCACATCTTCATAATTACCATCCTGATTCCGCCAGTTGTGGTAAGTGCCCGAAATTAGGGCAATATCTTCCTGCGAGAGTTCACGCGTACGGCGGTTAATCAAATGGCCTAAATTGCGGGCATCAATAAAAAGTATTTCATTGCTGCGATCACGGAAATTACCGTTTTTATGGTCACGTCTTAGAAACCATAAGCCTGCGGGAATTTGAGTATTCAGAAATAACTTTGCCGGAAGATTCACAATACAATCGATTAATCCGGCTTCAATCAATGCTTTTCGTATTTCGCCTTCGCCCGAAGATTTGGAAGTTAAAGCTCCTTTTGCCAGTACAATTCCTGCCTGACCTGTCGGTGCAAGGTGGTAAATAAAATGTTGCATCCATGCAAAGTTGGCGTTTCCCGAAGGAGGTGTACCATACTGCCAGCGTCCGTCAGTCCGCATCAGATCACCGCCCCAATCGCTCACATTAAAAGGAGGATTGGCAATAATATAATCGGCTTTCAGGTCCTTATGCGCATCATTCAGAAAAGAACCTTCGTTGTTCCATTTTACCTGTGAGCTATCAATACCGCGGATGGCAAGGTTCATTTTACACAGTCGCCAGGTGGTTTGGTTGCTCTCCTGTCCGTAGATCGAAATATCGTTTACGCCTCCCTGGTGTTCGAGCACCAATTTTTCAGATTGTACAAACATTCCACCGGAACCGCAGCACGGATCAAATACGCGTCCTTTGTAGGGCTCAAGCATTTTCACGAGAAGTTCAACAATACTGCGGGGCGTGTAGAACTGTCCGCCCTGTTTTCCTTCTGCGAGGGCAAATTCGCCGAGAAAATATTCAAAAACATGACCGAGCACATCGGCACTTCTAGCTTTGGCATCGCCTAAGGCAATATTACTTACGAGGTCGATCAGTTCACCCAGACTTGTAGGGTCCAAATTCTGACGTGCAAAAACTTTTGGCAAAACACCTTTCAGCGAAGCATTCTCTGTTTCGATGGCATCCATAGCCTCATCCACAATCTTACCAATTCCAGTTTGTTTGGCTTTCGATTGTAAATACGTCCAACGTGCATCCATTGGTACGAAGAACACATTTTCGGCTTTATATTCGTCTTTGTCTTCCGGATCTGCGCCATTTGCCATATCTTCTTTGAGTCTTGCATAAAGCTCTTCAAAAGAGTCGGAGATGTACTTCAGAAAGATCAATCCCAACACCACATGTTTGTATTCGGCTGCATCTATGTTCTTACGAAGTTTATCGGCTGTTTTCCAGAGTTGCTTCTCTAAAGGTTCTTCGTTGTTAGTTTTTGTTGTTTTTGCCATTCTGGGGTTTTCAGATTTTTATTGTTTTACACCTACAAAGTTAATTTAATAAATTCCATTGTCCCTAAAAATAGTGCCAGAGAATTCATGCTTTTGTATGGTAATTTTTACATTTTCACTTATGTGGACCTTAATTATCTCATTTGGGGTTTATGAAGAAACATGGTAACCACGAAAAAAGCCCTTTCGAAGTTTTTTCTGATCCGCAAGAGGCGGTATCCTGCTGATCATCGATCAAATTTCAGGTGGCATATTCTGCATTTTCTTCCTCCCATGCTTTGAGGCTGGCTGAATCGGAGGTAGGATTCCAATTAAAAAGGAAATGAGATTCCTTGTTTTCAATATTGTGATTTGCGGAGGCTTTTGAAGCTGTTTTCATGTGAAAATAATTTGTTTTTTAAAGGCCACATGGAACCCTCATGGATATTATAATTTTTTTGCAAGCTTTCGTTGATGAGGGTTTCATAATACAAAAATTTAAGTTTAAAAATTTATGCAAGTGAACAGCTTGATAGTTAGAGGAAGGCAAGGAGGAACTGGAATACCGGATTCCGCTTTTGTGGGAGAGGATATGCCGGGAAAATCCTTGACTGAGCGAAGCGGTTCCTGATGGGATAGCCTACCTTATCATCGAATTTCAACCGAATTACACCATGAAAACATTTGGGGAACGAGATTCAGAAAGTAATGATTTTTTCTTGTATGAATTTACGTTTATTTTTACTCAATAATCAAAACCTTGCAAAAGGGTGTTGCAGATTATGAAAAAGAGCAGGAAAAAACCTTGCATAAAATGCCCCTATAGAGAGGCTATTTGAAATTTTAAGCAAGGTCATACAATGAATAGATTGTATTCTTTTATTCATTGATTATTATCTTCTATTTGAAATAGTTCATGTAGTTTTTGCTGCAGCAGTTTTTTATCGGGCATTGCCGTAAGATATTGCGCCACCATCGTTGGACTTAAGTTTCGGCTCAAAGCGTATTCAACCACTTCTTCGTCTTTATCTTTACAGAGCAACACGCCAATGCTAGGGTTTTCGTGGGGCTTACGAACATCGCGGTCAAGTGCTTCCAGATAAAAATTGGTTTTACCCAAATGCTCAGGTTCAAACCGGTTTGTTTTCAGTTCAAAAGCGATCAGGCATTGCAGTGATCTGTGAAAAAACAGCAAGTCGATGCGAAAGTCCCGGTTGCCAACTTTAAGCGGAAACTCTTCGCCTACAAACAGATAGTCGGGACCCAATTCGAGTAAAAAAAACTTCAATTCGTGCAGTAACGCTTTGCGCAGATCGTTTTCGACATAAGGCTCAGGCAGATTAAGAAATTCGAATACATAGCTGTCCTTGAATACATTGGTTAAATTTTGTGGCAATTGCTTAACACTTTGAGGCAATTGGGCATTGCCTAACATTACCCGTTCAAATACACTACTGTTGATTTGTCGATCCAATTCTCTCTTACTGTAATGCTCCTGTATGCTTAATTTTAAATAAAACTCTCTTTCTTCAGATGTTTTGCACCTACCTATTAGGATCAAGTGATGCGACCAACTGATTTTTGCCAAAATTGTTTGTCGAATATCACTCAACGTTGGCATTTCGTTATCATTCCCATGGAATTGTCGCGCCGCTGGTGCGACAATATTATTTGCTTCATTATCAGGATTTATCAATTGTCGCACCACTGGTGCGACAATTGATAAATCCTTGTACAATTCGTAAAATCGGCACATCCGATAGATATTTTTTTTGTCGAATCCTTTGATTTCGGGATGGTTTTTTTTGATATAGTTAGCCAATTCAGCCACCATGCTCTCGCCCCACCTGGCTTTTTCCAATTGCTGCGAAACATATTGTCCCACTTGCCAGTAAAGGTTCACCAACTCGCTGTTTACGGTACTAAGAGCGCGATTTCGGGCAGTTTGTATTAGTTGTACAACTTGTAAAAACTCATTCATCTTGTCGGGGCATAAGTGTTGCTTGTGATAATCGAATATACTATTCATGCGCAATATCTTTGAACTGTTTAGCTTTTTAGATCAGTTCGGTTAAGTAGGTAACTGTACTTTATTTGTTGCGAAGTGTCAAATTTAAATATTATTTGCCAATACTTTATAATTGTTGACCAATTTCCAGGGACCGCATTTCCCAATAATCAGAATTTTCTTGTTCCCAGGTACTCAAAGATTCAGAATCTTCAGAGCTATTGCGTTTCCCAAATAAAAATTCCAATTCATCTTGTTTCTGAACATCTTCTAAAACCAAAGTTGTTTTCATGGCAATAAATTTTAGCTTAAATTTTCATGAAGACAGCAGAAGGTTTAGATTCAAAAATGGGAATCAGGGCTTCTAATTTTGAAGTGAAGCAGGAATAAACTGGGGGAAGAAAACGGAGCAGCTATTAAATGGTGGTGTCGTCAGTCAAGGAGCCGGAAGCGGAAGAAGCTGCGCCCGCCGTGGAGCGTAACGGAACGTGAACGTGCAAGTGGCGGATGATTGTTGGAGGCGAAATGAGCTGATGACTCCACCAAAGGAAAAATAACTAACTGGGGAAACCCAATTTACTGCAAAGTGCCGCACTGAAAGGAGGCTTTTTGCGAGCATATCAATAGGCAAAGTGAAACGCCAAATATGCCAGCAAGCACAAAAGAGAAAGAATAGAAAAACCAGCAAGAATTTCGTACCAGGTAAAGATAATATTGCTTCCCGAACCAAATAAGTGCCGTAAATTTGAAAAAGCCAGGCGCGTGTCGCGCATACTCCTTTGAAATTGCGTATTCGGGTAAGCGATTGCCGTCCAATGCCCAGATACGAACAAAGGTAAGAGAGTGGAACCCGGTTGAAAAGGTTGGGGTTTTCTTTGATGAAATCCAGCTAGCGTGTCTCGGCATTACTGAACAAGAAGCCTTCAATGCGACTCAGTAAATTGCGGATAATTCCGGGGAACGAATAGTTATTGCCAGCATAGGTCAGCGGACTAACCCTGATAATCTTATCGTTTCAAAAGGGTTGGGTTTACAACGAAAAGAGCCAGTATTGGAAGAAGATTCCCGCCCTTTTCTTTTTTAAGGCGGACCCGTGCCGTCTTCCCGACGAAGCGGGTTAAAATAAAGAAAAACGAATAAGTCAGTTTTCGTTTTTTTTATTACACTTTGCATGGAAACGGCTGAAATGGATTTCAATAAACCGAAGGACATCCGTTTCTTTATAAAATGATTTCAGATAGATCACCTGGAAAGGCAATTCTCCCGAAGAGCGATAACGTTGCAATGTCCGCTCGCTAATATTGAGCATCCGGCTTGTCATAGATTTCATTCAATCCTGACATAAGTCGCTGCATCCAGTTATCGAAATATTCCTTGTCTACAAACATGACAGTAACTCATTGAATTACTGCAAAGATCGGGACTATACAGGCTGCCGGGAAGGAAGTCGGTACGACTTTTTTTGAAATAATTACCGGTTAGCCAATATTCAACTTTCTACAAACCTGCTGTTTAAGAAAATAGAAAAAAAGAAAATGACCGGATACTCGGTATTCGGCAGTTTAGTGGCAAAATAGGGGATTTTATTCGGACAAAATGTTAAAAACAGGACTATATTGGGAAAAACGTCGGAGGATACCGACTTCGATATTCTTTATTTTCTTCCCATACGTTTGAGCAGTGCGTCTTTCAGCTTATCTAAGAACGGAGTGGGAATAGTACGTATTTTCATGTCGCTGAATGCTCGCGACAGGTTTTTGTCAAGCTGAATATTGAATACGTTTTGAATATAGTCGGAAAGTTAGGTGAGCGGGATATCACCGAAAGTACTATCACTGTCCCACGAGTAGAGTTGTTCCATCAGTTCCGTTTTGGTTACTTTCCACGTGAGTTTGATCCTGGGAAAAGGGAACGGCATGGATTGATCCGATTCACTTTTCAACAGGAATAGTTCCTGTATCAGGCAGGCTTGCAACCCATCATTGGCTAAAGAACAGACATACCACAATCAGAAATTCAATTGATAAATTATGCAATCTGAATGAAAGTGCGCAAGATAACGTGAACCTGAACCTGAATTTGGACATATCTTTAAAAAACAATATTTTACGGATTGGTTATTGATGCAGAGATTTTCTCAATCAATAGGATACAACTCAAAACATTTGTTTATCTTCACAGTGGAGTTATTTGAAAGTATGAAAAATGAAGTGTAATTAAGCCCTTTTTCACTACTTATCTATTGCCCTTTTTCTTTTTGATTTTTTTTTAATCTCTTTGGGTTAATTCCCGCCGCTTGCGGCGAAATGAAAAATAAGAAATCCATCAAGATACCCCGTCCCCGTCCGCTTGCGGCGCGGAAGTTCATTTTGAGTTAATTCTTTGTCTCTGATTTTATTTGATATATTTCATAATGGCTGAAAGGAGTATTACAATAACTGAAATTACCATAGATACTCTTCCGCTTAACGCTTTCAACTTTCTTAGTTTATCTTTTTTAACTGTATTGTTCTCCAAACTTACTTTTTTGAACAGACGGGGATACAATTCAAAATTGTATAGCGTTAAAAGACCCAGTATTGCCACAAATACATGCTTTATAAAACTCGTAATTTGCCAGTTGTTACTGAAATTGATGATACTTACATAATTGTCGTTTGCTATTTTCATTGGTATACCTGTAATAAACAACAGTGCAAACGATATATAGACCACAATTTTGAGTTTACTCGTCAATTTCATCATTAACTCGTCTTGTTGTACACTATCCAGCAGATTTTCCATTGCAGGTTTCACCAATGCAAAGAATGAAAACATTGAGCCGAACCATATAATGGTGGCCATTACATGTATAAAATCGAATGTGACTTTTAAATATATATTATCCATATTACTTTAAATGAAATCTTTAAAATCTATTGATGCAAATAACCCGGTTGTTTTAGCTTTAATTTTTTTACCTAAAAACTGTCCCAAAAAATAGGAAACGAATAATAAAGGGGCCGTTACAAAACTTAATTCGACACCCAGGGCGCTACGAATCAGAAATATAAATGGTACCGGCAGATGGATATACAGAAACCAGTAGAAAGAGAATTTTTTGGTTCCATGCCTTAAATATCCAAATGGTACATTAAGCAAAATAATAATAAACGACAAAAACAGATAAGTTATTATTGTACTCATATTGATGGGTTAAATCAGTAATCTTTAAATATTGGTAACACGAATAAGCAATTAGCATATATTATTTGGATCTGCTTTCATCTGACTGTCTTTAAGTTTATTTGTTTACGTTTAGTCGGCTTCGGCTATATTTATTCGGAATATCAATGACACTTCATTTCTTTATACGAGTGCATAGCTGTTTTTACGATACTCAGTGGAAAATTGGTTTCCGGTTCGTACATAATAAAAAAGACAGGGCTCATAATATCGGGTCCAAATTGCTCAAGTCCCTTTATTTGTAATTTATGGCTTTTTTTGCCGTGTCCGTGAAAGTTAAAAGGTATATTTTCGGTAAATATTTTCATCATATCTCGATGCCAGCCAATCATTTTAGGATATAATTCCTTATGCAATACGGTAAATTCAGCTTCATGATTATCCAGAATTGTCCAGCATTCAGTTATTATTTCGCGCGTTTTTTTCTGAGTATAATTATAGTAATTAATTTCCGAATCACTGAGTTGATAAGTTGCATCCTCATTCAATTTTGCAATTTTCGCATGAAACATAATAGCACTATCGGCCATTGCTTTGGCATCAGCTCTTAATTCGTCGACTCGTTGTTTTTCTGCATCGGTTAGTACTTTATTTAATTTTTCACGATGAAGCTTTAATTCCGGCTCAATCGTGTTCGTTAAGTATGTTTCCATTTCTGAAATAATTTCAGCCTTTTTGTTGTTCATACAGCTGATCGAAAGCATTAATAAACAGGCGAATGTTGAAACGCCTAAAATAATACGAACTCGTTTTGAATTTAAAGATCCTGTTTGCATATTTAAACTTTGTTAATAATGGTGCAAACGTAAATACAAATAAAGGGGTATTCTGTCCGAAATCTATAAACGACCTGAAACCTTAT
>JAATGF010000020.1 GCA_015654795.1 Bacteroidales bacterium | reverse complement strand
TACAGCATTAGTCAAAGCCGGGCGGTACTAATTGCCCGTAGCTTTCCAGGGCCGTGAAGTATCTGATAAACATTTTTTGGAACAGTTTCTACCCGACATGTTAAATGAATTTAAGGATATACGTTCATAGTAAGGAAAAGGCAGAAGGCAGAAGAAAAAGCAGCCGGATGCAGTAAGCCAGAAGCCGGAATCAGGAGATGATTCCTTGCAGGGAGACAATATTTGATAGCTGACAAAGCTGATAGCTCAAAGATTTAGGTGGCTATAGCGTCGGGGTTCCACCTCTTCCCATTCCGATCCGTCAGCTGACGGATAAGCCCGACAGCGCCGATGGTACTGCGTAAAGTGGGAGTCCCGCCATTAACGGGATAAAATCCTGCCGCCGCCAACTTAAACTAACCCCGGATTCTTAATTGAGTCCGGGGTTTTTTGTTTATACGGATTACACGGATTAATTACCCGGGCCCTTCAAAGCGGATTGGAACACTGTTATGACACCTGCCAACGTAGAAATTGAAAATTAATGAAGAAATTGGCAGGGCTTCTACAAATCCTACGTTTACTTCTCCCTATATTTCGATTTTTCAAATTGCGTTATGCGGGTGGTAGCGAATAGAATATTTATATTTTGTTCCTTCAGGGTAATTGGATGGATACGCTGCAAATTAATATCAGTCAACGCTTTTGCAAACGATAGGAGCTAATTATTTCTCTAAATTATTTTTTTATTTTGATTGACCGATACTTTCGGTTCTAAACAAGGCTGTTGGTTTTTTACTAAAACTATCGTTTAATAGATAGACGGCAAGGAAAATGAAAGCGATAAATCCTAAAATAATCAGCAACTGAGGATTTTAAGCTGACTTACTTTTCGGTTTTAAATGGGCGAACCTTTCCTGAATCAATTGTTTATAAAGCACCTTAAAATCTTCGCTTAAAAAACTGAAGCTGATAGATTCCAGTCATTTATCTTTCGATTTCTCCATTTTTCTGAATATATTTTCCTGCTGTTTTGTATCTAATTTTAGGGTGTTAAATGCAGCAAGAAAATCGTTGTATCTGATTTTCTTCTTTTTGCCATTCAGGGTTAATGCCAGATCTTCATCGTCGGCTGGATTGACAAGCGTTGTGGCCACCAGATCGTATGCCGGTGAGAGAATTGGTCCTATACCCGATTGACGGATCAATGAAAAATTCTTCAGATGCATATCTGAATTACCGGTAAGGAACGAAAAAAGCACCTGTTCAAAGAAATTCACAACATCCAATCCTGGGTTGACTGAGTATTTTAAAATGGTTTTGGCTATTTGTTCATAGGAGCCGTGGTACTTATCTTCGGTTAATTTTTCAGTTAACTGACACATGTCTTCCATGTGAATCTTCCCGTTTTTGGTGCGATCAATCCGTTTGGTGATGTAAGCCAGCTTTCCGGATTTCATCCGAATCAGACTATGAGGTACAACCACAATTTTGGCTATGCGGGCCAGGTGCAATGTGAGATCTTCCACTTCGGGAAACTGGGGATACTTTTGGGTTGGAGGTTTAAGGACATAACTTCCCCACAAACCGACAATTGTAAATCGCTTTGGTTCATTTTTGTTTTTACCGGAAGCAATATCCAACGAGATTTTAGGCTGCACGCCTGTGACAGTTATTTGGCTGCGAATAACTTGCGTTGCCAGTTCTTCCATCTGGGATTCGTCAAAAGGAAGTTCAGGCAGAGTGGATTGTCCAAATATTCTTCTGCTGCATGAAGCGTGGAAATCTGTTTCATTTTCGGCTAAATATTGATAACAGTATAAACATCTGTTCATTCTTTTTCCTCCCCTTTTACCGGGTATATACTTACGGCTCCGATACAATCTTTACAGCAAACCAATAGCAATTCCATCCGGTCACGTGGATTTAATTTCCAGGTTTTTTCGGCAATATCAAGCAACCAACCCTCGGGTATCAGGCCATCGAAGAATGGGAACAGCATTTTACCGGTGTAAGGAGCATCGCGCAAAGGGAGCGTAAGACTGACCTGCTCTGCATCAGACAATTTCAAATAACGGGTATCGTAAATATAATGATAGCCCTCTTCATCCTGGGTAAGCCAGCCGGCTGTTCGGTCATGTATTTTGATTTCAGTTTTTCTCATCTTCGATAATATTTCGGTTTACAAACACAGCACCAACCTGATAGCCAAAAAGTTGTAACACCTGATTGACCTTATCCAACCGTAAATTATACCTGATAGGGTATAATCATTTTAAAAACACATTGATTATACCTCACTGTAAGAGGCGATTTGATACATTCGTTTACCAAATCGGGTAGGGAAACAGCAAACAGTTAGTATAATCTTATCAATAACTTTGTTTAATTGAAAGGTTGTAAGTAATGCGAATCAATAGATGTTGTACTCTTTATTTAATACAACGGCATTACAAATCAGCGGGATTTTCTCCCTACCATCCTTATGTCTTCCTTATACCATTTTTATATTATGCTTAATCAAACATGTTTGCATAATGCTTAAATTGGAGAATTGTCAAGTTTCCATTCCGCTTTTGCAAATACGACATTATTCCCTTCCCGATTCTTATGTTGGATGTTAACTTTTAATTGTAGAAATTCTGTATATTTTCTTTGCACGTATTCGTTTTAGCATAGTGTTCTTTGCAGAATACCCTTAATTTTCGGCTTAAAGTTGCCGTTGAAATTTACTTCTAATGGCATTTTTTGTTCAATGTATCTTAAACCTTAAGTGTTTGATTTGGGTGTCAGATCGCCTGATTATCGAATTAAAAAATTCCTATATTTGTAGGCTTCAAAAAAAAGGAGATTTTTAAGGTTATGAGTAACAAATTCAGGGAGTATAAGGAGTTTGATCTTTCGAAAATTAATCAAGATATCCTGAAATTTTGGGAACAAGACGACACGTTTCATAAATCGATATCAACCCGTGCCGGAGGGCCGACATTTGTTTTTTACGAAGGTCCGCCATCTGCCAATGGTTTGCCCGGTATTCATCATGTGGTTTCTAGAGCGATCAAAGATATATTTTGCAGATACAAAACTCAACAGGGATTCTTGGTAAAACGTAAAGCCGGATGGGATACCCATGGGCTTCCCGTTGAACTTTCTGTCGAGAAGATGTTGGGAATCACGAAAGAGGACATTGGCAAAACAATCTCTGTCGAAGATTACAACGCTGCCTGCCGCAAGGAGGTGATGAAGTATACCGATATTTGGGAAGACCTCACCCTACAAATGGGTTACTGGGTAAATATGGACGATCCGTATATCACCTATGATAGCCGTTATATCGAGACCTTGTGGTGGCTTCTCAAGGATCTTTACAAGAAGAACCTTCTTTACAAAGGTTATAGCATACAGCCTTACTCACCTGCCGCCGGTACCGGATTAAGTTCGCATGAGCTAAATCAGCCAGGTTGCTACCGCGATGTGAAGGATACAACTTGCATTGCCCAGTTTAAGGTTGTAAAAAATGAGAAGTCGGAATCGCTTTTTACAAATATTGATTCGGACCTCTTTATTCTCGCGTGGACAACTACACCCTGGACTCTGCCTTCAAATACTGCTTTGGCTGTTGGAGCAAACATCAGGTATGTAAAAGTGAAGACTTTCAATCCATATACTTCAGAACCTGTTACCGTTATTCTTGCAAAAGATTTGCTGGGAAATTATTTTCCTGAAAAGAATGCGGAACTTTCATTTGATGAATATATAGGGGATGGTAAAAATATTCCATTCCACGTACTTTCCGAATATTCAGGTAAGGAGCTTGTCGGAGTTAATTATGAACAACTGATTCCCTGGGTTAAACCGATGGGCGATGCTTTCAGGGTGATTGCCGGGGACTTTGTAACTACTGAGGATGGTACCGGAATTGTACATATTGCCCCGACATTTGGTGCAGACGATGACCGCGTCGCCAAGCAAACGGGGATTGTTCCGCTGATGTTGATTGATAAAGAGGGGAAACAACAACCCATGGTCGATCGCCAGGGAAGGTTCTTCCGTCTTGAAGATTTATCTGCTGATTTTGTTGCTAAAAATATAGCAGTTCAGCCATATAGTGAATATGCGGGGCGTTTTGTAAAAAACGATTACGACGAAACGCTTACTGAATTCGATTCGACACTCGACATCGACCTTTCGGTCATGCTTAAAAGAGAGAATCGCGTATTTAAGGTTGAGAAGCATGTTCACAGTTATCCACATTGCTGGAGAACTGATAAACCGGTCATATATTATCCGCTCGATTCATGGTTTATCAAAAGTACTGCTGTTCGTGATCAATTGATTGGATTGAATAAGACAATCAACTGGAAACCGCAGTCGACAGGAACTGGTCGTTTTGGAAACTGGCTCGAAAACCTGGTTGACTGGAATCTTTCCCGTTCAAGATTCTGGGGAACCCCGCTACCCATTTGGCGTACGGAAGATCGTACTGAAGAGATCTGCATTGGATCAGCTGAAGAGTTGATTGCCGAGATTAATAAATCGGTTGCAGCCGGTATGATGGAAGCTAATCCATTCAAGGATTTTAAGGTGGGTGATTTTTCGAAATTGAATTACGAGAAGATTGATTTTCACCGTCCTTATGTTGATGAGATTTTCCTCGTTTCGCCCAAAGGTGTAAAGATGTTCCGTGAGACTGACCTGATTGACGTTTGGTTCGATTCGGGAGCCATGCCTTTTGCTCAGGCTCACTATCCTTTTGAAAACGAGGGTGTCTTTAATGAGGTTTTCCCTGCTGATTTTATTGCTGAAGGGGTTGACCAGACACGCGGATGGTTTTTCACGCTACATGCCATTGCAACAATGGTAAAAGGGTCAGTTGCCTTTAAAAATATTATTTCCAATGGGTTAGTGCTTGATGCCAACGGGAATAAGATGTCGAAACGTCTTAATAATGGTGTCGATCCATTTATCGCAATCGAGAAATTTGGATCAGACCCCTTGCGTTGGTACATGATTACCAATTCGCAGCCATGGGATAATCTGAAATTTGATATTGCCGGAGTTGAAGAGGTTCGGAGGAAATTCTTCGGAACACTTTACAATACCTATAACTTCTTCGCGCTTTATGCGAATGTTGATGGTTTTACTTTCAGCGAAGAGCAGATTGCAGATAATGAGCGTCCGGAACTTGACAGATGGATATTATCTTTACTGAATAGCCTTATCAAGGATGTGACCGAATCGTATGAGGCTTATGAACCAACCCGTGCAGGAAGAGCTATTTCGGAATTTGTTACCGAAAATCTTTCGAATTGGTATGTTCGTTTAAGCCGCAAGCGTTTCTGGGGTGGAGAATATGATACCGATAAAATATCGGCTTATCAAACGCTTTATACTTGTCTCGAAACTGTTGCGAAACTGGCAGCACCGATTGCTCCGTTTTACACCGATCAGCTTTACTGTGATTTGAACCATGTAAGTGGCCGCGAAAGCGATACTTCTGTTCATTTAACACTGTTTCCAAAATATGACGAGAGTGCGATAAACAAAGAACTTGAAGAGCGAATGGATATTGCTCAGAAAGTTTCTTCGATGATTTTGGGTTTAAGAAGAAAAGAAAAATTGAAAGTGCGTCAGCCGTTGGCAAAAATTATTGTCCCGGTTCTCAACGCTAATTTTCGTAAACAATTTGAAGCTGTTGAAAGTATTATCCTGACAGAGGTTAATGTTAAGACGGTGGAATACCTTACCGATGCGACCGGCGTAATAAAGAAGAAGATTAAAGCCAACTTTAAGACGCTTGGTCCCAAATATGGTAAATTGATGAAGACGGTTTCGGTATTGGTCGGTAATATGAGCCAACCGGAGATTGCCGCTTTTGAACAAACCGGTGCTTTTGATGCAATAATTGAAGGAAAACCGGTCACACTTGCTCTTGAAGATGTTGAAATTCAATCGGAAGACATTCCCGGATTACAGGTGGCCAGCGAGGGTGCAATCACAGTTGCTTTGGATATCAATGTAACTCCTGAGTTGCGTCTTGAAGGAATTGCGCGCGAATTTGTAAACCGGATACAAAATCTCCGAAAAGAGAGTAACTTTGAAGTGACAGATAAAATTATTCTTCGGATCGTACGTCATCCTGAACTTAACGAAGCCATGGATAAATTTGGTGACTATATTGGTAGCCAGACGCTTGCATCTAAAGTGGAGTTAGTCGACGGGTTAAATAATGATGTCACCGGAAAACTGGTGGAAATTGAAAAGGGAATTGAGACATTCATTCAAGTAGAAAAGGAAATTTTGTAACGATTGTTATTTACCTGTTGGTAAATATTTTTGTTAGATTAATATAAATGGAGCTTAAATGAATTATTTTTACATCAAACCTTAATGCCATGAGTGAGAAAACACGATATTCAGATGAAGAACTCCTTGAGTTCAAAGCGCTAATCCAGGAAAAGCTTGTAAGTGCCCGGCAGGATTATGAGTTATATAAAAATGCGATTACGCACGGTGACGGTAATGGTACTGAGGATACCTCGCCTACCTTCAAAATTTTAGAGGAAGGAGCGGCAACCTTGTCGAAAGAGGAGGCAGGCAAACTTGCGCAAAGACAATTAAAATTTATTCAGTATCTTGATGCGGCCTTGGTGCGCATCGAAAATAAGACCTATGGAATTTGCCGCGAGACGGGAAAACTGATTTCGAAGGAACGCCTTCGTGCAGTGCCTCACGCTACACTTTCCATCGATGCAAAGAATAACCAGCGTCAATGAAATAAGGGTTTTAACGGTGAAGGGTTTAACTGTCCGCAAAAATTTAATAAAGTTCGGGGTGCTTTAGTATGCCCCGATTTTTTTTATTGTTATCATGCCAATACTTTTTTTATGAGTGCCAAGACGAAGTCGATCATTATTATTCTGCTGGTTCTGTTTTTCGACCAGCTACTAAAGTTCTGGGTTAAAACCAATATGATGCTTGGCGATGAGTTTATTATCGCGAAAAACTGGTTTATTATCCATTTTGTTGAGAACAATGGGATGGCTTTCGGACTTGAATTTGGCAATAGTATTGGCAAGTATTTTCTGAGCATTTTTCGCATCGTAGCCATTGGGGCAATTGGCTGGTACATCAATAAGCTGTGGAAAAGAGATGTACCCTTTGGTATAATTGTCTGTTTCTCTTTAATCATGGCAGGAGCCATTGGTAATATTCTGGATAGCGCTTTTTATGGATTGATTTTTAACGAAAGTTATGGCCAGGTTGCCACTCTTTTCCCTGCAGGGGGTGGGTATTCCTCATTTCTGCAAGGACGAGTTGTCGATATGTTTTATTTCCCGCTAATTTCGGGTAATTATCCTTCGTGGGTGCCTTTTGTTGGTGGTGAGGATTTTATTTTTTTCCGCCCCGTTTTCAACATGGCCGACTCATCCATTACGGTTGGAATTATTTCGATCCTGATCTTCTATCGACGTTTTTTTGACGAAAAGCATGTGCATGCTGAGCCTGAAAAAGTCGAAGAAGTGAATCCGAAAATTGATTCAGAAGAAATGTGATTTAAGTGCGGGAGAAGAAATAATTTTGTATTTGCAAAAGCTGAATTGGAAGCTAAGAACTCGCCAAATAAGCATTATGTAAAGATGATTGATAAAGTGTGTCCCGAACATGGTACGACTAAGGTGCGAAGGAAACCCTGTTAAGTTGTGTTGTTGTTATATTAAATAGATAATGCACCACCCATTGATTCGCATTAATTAATTTGTATTTTTACTAAGAACAGAGCATACTTCCAGGTTTTTTTGTTCTAAATTGCGAAATGAGAAGCGATTTTCCCGGGTAAAAGATCAACTTGTAAGGCATTCCTATCAGGGTATAACATTGCTCCGGGTACTGATTCTGAGGGATCAATGAGAAAATTCTTCGTGCAAAAATCCTGTTTTTCTACACCGAAATAGTATATTTAAGTTCTAGTGTGTTGAAAATATGGTTTTTTAACATTCTGCTGAAAATCTGACCAACCACTAAAGCATTTTTAATTGTAATATTGGGAATTTATATTTGCAATCTATATTTGCAATTTTAGAAGTTTTATTAAAAGGATTTGTCATGGAAAATACATTTAAATATTTCACCAGAACTGCTTCCCTTTTGATGTTGATGATCGTATTGATAAACTGCAAAAAGGATGATGTCGTTACACCTGTGCCAACTACCCCTGTGGTTATTAAAGAGGCAACAGATGTCAATAAATTCATTTATAATGGACTGAAAGATTATTATTTATGGGTCGATCAGATACCAAATCTCACTGCTCAGAAATATACAGTGAAAGATTCTCTGAATGCGTTTTTAAATACATACACCGATCCCAACAATCTCTTTACGTCACTACTATACAAATACCCGACTATCGATAAATGGTCGTTTATTGTGGATGATTCAAAAGTTATCGATAATTGGATTCAGGGTATTTCCGAAACGATGGGATTCGACTTCATGTTAGCTCAGATTGGCACAAGCGACAATGTATTTGGCTTTGTCAGATATGTTTACAAGGGGTCACCGGCCGAAAAAGCAGGGATTAAACGCGGGGATCTTTTCATGCAGGTTGATGATCAGCAACTGACAATTTCAAACTACGAGGCACTTTTATTCACAAATATTACTTATAAACTGTCTTTTGCAACTATTACGGGCAATGTCATTTCGTTAAATGGAAAATCGGCAACGATGACTGCAGTTCAGATGCAAGAGAATCCTATTCAGCTTGATACTGTGCTCAATATTAACAATTTAAAAATTGGTTATCTTGTTTATAATGGTTTTAACTCGGATTTTGACATCCAACTGAACGACGTGTTTAAAAAATTCAAAGATGCCGGCATCAATAATCTTATTCTCGATTTGCGTTATAACGGAGGAGGTTCAGTTCAAACGGCTATATATTTGGCGAGCATGATTTATGGAACGAATACCTCCAAGGTTTTCATTAAAAGCCAGTATAATGCTGGTTTGCAGGCTGAAATTGTTAATGCAGACGGGGCAGCTTCACTTATTGATAACTTTACTGATAAGATTTTGAAAACAACAACTACGCCGGAGACGCCAATCAATACGCTCAATATTAGTAAATTGTATGTCATAACTTCAGACAATACAGCTTCAGCCAGCGAATTGTTGATCAACGGGCTTAAACCTTATTTGCAGGTTTATAGCGTCGGAATCAATACTGCAGGGAAATATGTGGCCTCATCTACAATTAAAGACTGGGATGCCGATGGTAATGTTAATCCAAATAACCCCTGGGTGATGCAACCCATTGTCGTTAAGATATCTAATTCGGCGGGAGTTACAGACTTTGTTAATGGATTGGCGCCTGATTTTTCAGTCGAAGAGGATATTGCCAACCTTATGCCTTTTGGCGATCAAAATGAAACGTTGTTGAAAGCAATTTTGAACAATATTAAGGGACTGCCGCAATCATCGGTTGCATTAAAATCTGTAAAAATTGGGTTAAATAAAGTGTTTGATTATCAAAGTAATAGGCCTTTTTCTAAACAAATGTATATTAATCAGCTAAAAAAGAATTAGTTTTCTTTGTGTTTAAATTTGTTCTATCTAAATGTTAATATTAATGAAGAAATTGTTGTTGTTTGTAATGCTGATTGTTTATTCATCTGTGATTTTTGCCCAGGGTGCTGATGATATTACGGGGATTTGGTGGACCGAAGGAAAAACTTCGAAAATTAAGGTCGAGAAAAAGGAGGGGAAATACATTGGAACAGTTGTGTATATTATTCCTGAAAAATATGTGAATGGTGCTCCTGGAAAAGATGCCAAAAATCCGGATGCGAATCTAAGGAATCGGTCAGTTCTTCAGCTCCAGATATTAAGTGGATTAGTTTATAATGCAGACGATAAGGAATGGGCTGGCGGATCAATCTATGATCCAAGCGCAGGAAAAAATTATGAATGTTTCGTCTGGCTCGAAGGAAAGGACACTTTGCAACTCAAAGGATTTGTAGCAGGAATCAGAATGCTTGGACGCAAATCATCCTGGACCCGAACGACTTTGTAACAAATATAAATCTGATTACTTTGATTGATTATTTTGAGTATCAAAGGAATTTATCTCAGAAGGGCATACAGAAAGGGTGTCTCTTTTGAGATAAAGTGTCCTGAAGAGTGCGAAGAGAAAAACAATACTTACGATAACGAGGTAAAAACTTCCATCAGACCATGTTCCTGTTTTATCGATCCCACTTCCGATCAGCCCTTTCTGCATCAGATAATAGGCGATAACGGCTGTTGTATTATTTACAAAATGAGCGATCATCGGCAGCCAAAGTGTTCCGCTCCATTCGAGCATGTATCCAAACATGGCTCCCAGAATAAGGCGTGGGAGAAATCCGAAAAACTGCATATGTAAAGCGCTGAAAATAATGGCGGAAATCCAGATTGCCGCGTGTGCATTGCCAAATTTCTTTTTAAATAACTGCTGAATTATTCCCCTGAAAAGCAACTCTTCCCCAACGGCAGGAAGTATTCCAATCATCGCTATATTTGTAAAAAGAGTCGTCACCGAAGAAGTGGATAAAAAGGCCTCCGTGATTTGGTTGGCTTGATTTTCTGAATTTTGCATCCATATTTCTACGGAATTCATCCATTCGGGAAGGCTGAGTTTTGAGTTAATTTCTGTCAGCCAGTTGATGAGGGGGTTGGAGAAAAAAATAATTGCAGTCACTAAGAGAATACTTTTGAACTCTGGTTTCCGGTGATATTGAAGAAAAACTGAAGGATGATCGTGAAGAAACCAGGCAACTATAAATGGGGGAATAATGAATACACCGATCGATTGAAAAGTTTGAAAAAACTTTAGAATTGAAATGTTTTTAGGATTCGAAGTGTCCTGAATCAGGTTTTGCATCTCTGAAAGGTTTACGCCATAAAATAACCAGCCAAGCGCAATGCTGAGCACCATTACAATGATTCCGCAGATTATAATGACAAGAGCAGTAAACAGAAGTTGTGCGGACGGTTTTGATTCACGAAGAGCCTGTCGGTACATCTATTGAAAATTTTTACAAAGTTAATAATCCTCTTTAAAGTTGTGGTTAAACTACTGACATTTGAAGTTGCCACGATTTCCTATCTTTGCGACTTGATTTTAAAATGATAATCGTGAAAATTGGCAATCTCGAATTAGGAAAACTGCCGTTGTTTTTAGCTCCCATGGAAGATGTTACTTATAAATCTTTCCGCTACATGTGTAAAAATTTTGGCGCCGACGTGATGTATACCGAATTTATCTCGTCTGAAGCATTAATCCGTGATGTCGCCAAAACGAAAAAGAAAATGACTATTTTCGATTTCGATCGTCCGGTGGCCATTCAGATTTACGGTTCCAATATTGACTCAATGGTTGGAGCAGCCAAAGTGGCAGAAGAGTTGCAACCCGATTTTATTGATATTAATTTTGGTTGCCCGATGAAAAAAATTGCGGGTAAAGGCGCCGGTGCAGGGCTTTTGCGCGATCTTCCGAAGATGATAAAAATGGCTGAAGAGGTGGTTAAGGCGGTGAAAACCCCTGTCACAGCCAAAACCCGTTTAGGATGGGATCATGATGATATGCCAGTTGTGGAAGTAGCCGAACGACTTCAGGATGTTGGAATACAAGCGCTTGCAATTCATGGGCGTACACGGAGTATGCTCTACACAGGAGAGGCTGATTGGTCGTTAATTGCCGATGTTAAGCGAAATCCAAGGATGTATATTCCGATTATCGGGAATGGAGATATTAACGGACCCGAGAAAGCGAAAGCATTTTTTGAACAGTCGGGCGTAGATGCCCTGATGATTGGACGCGGGGCAATTGGTCGTCCATGGATCTTTCGCGATGTTCGTCATTATTTGGAGACCGGTGAATTGTTGTTGCCACCGCTTGTTCCCGAAGTAGTTGCCAATGTGAAAGAACAGTTGCAACAATCATTAACGTGGAAAGATGAACCGCGAAGGGCGATCCTCGAAATGAGGCGTCATTTTGCCCGCTATTTCCCTAATTTAAAGGATTTCAAGGAACTACGTATACAATTACTTCAGTCCCTCGAAGTCGAAGAAGTAATCGATATTCTGGATGTAATTGCCTCGAAATATGCCAATGAGAGGGTTGATTATACGAATATCGGATTGAAGTAAGTAATCGGGATAATCGGGTGTACGACAAAATTCCCCTTTTAAGCGAGAAATATGAATTTCCTCTTATCCTGTTTACACAAATTGTTTGTTAGCCTCTGCCTGTGAATGACAGAGCCATTATCCATAGAAGAAAAAAATCGATGCTTTCATAAGGCGGATTGACAATCTTGAAAAGGTAGTTGATAGCTTGAAAAATGAAAACAGGGATTTAAAATCCCAGTTTAATCAATTACCCCGTCCGATTGTGTGAGAGGTATTCCGATTGCATAGTAATTTATTCTTATATATTTC
>JAATGF010000023.1 GCA_015654795.1 Bacteroidales bacterium | reverse complement strand
TGTTTATACCAGTTGAATTATGTACCAGGATTCCGGTTGAAAAGTGTACCAGTTAGCGAGGCTCAAATGTAATATATTTAGTTCAATACTGGCAGCACATTACCGCTCAGCTTAGTAGTTTTTCTTTTTAGATATTTGCCGGTACTTCAACCGCATTGTTTATATTTTTAGACCCCATCATACTTTTAGTTTCTTTCATCCGATAGGATTTTCCATTCATATTTACCAGAAAGGATTTATGCGTAAGCCTATCCAGTAGTGCCGCTGTCAGTACTGTATCCATGCCGAAGATCTCATGCCATTTATCGAACGATTTATTAGAAGTAATGATCGTGGATTTTATACCAGTCCTTAACGAAATGTGGTTAAAGAGCATTTCGGCGCCTGGTTTGTCAAAGGAGATATACCCCAGCTCATCACAGATGACCAGATCATATTTCTCGAACTTAAGCTCCAGAGCACGAAGGGTTCTGGAAGAATGGCATTCCCTGATTTGTGTCAGCATCTTAGGAATAGAGGTAAACAATACACTTTTCCCCTGCTGACAAGCCTTGATCCCAAGTCCGATTGCGATATGTGTTTTGCCAGTTCCGGGACTTCCACCCAGGATAACATTCTGCCCTGCATCAATAAAGTCAAGGGTCTCCAGCAGTGGCAACTGCGTCATTGCATCGGCAGGAAGTTCTGTTCTGACCAGATCCTGTATGTATTTCAATTGTGGAAAGCCGGCGTTTCGCAGCTGTGCTTTACGCCGGTTAATCAGCCGGATTTGCTGTTCAGCAAGCAGCAGATTTAGAAGTACCTGTTCAAAAGAAGTTTCCTCTTTAATGGCGGTGGTAATGACCTGGTCAAGGTCTTTACGAAATGCAGACAGGCGCAGTTCGGTGCTGATCTGCTGAATGTGTTCTAAAGTTTGTTTGTTCATCTTGTTATATTTAATGGAGTATTTGCGTAATTATTCATCATTTCTGCCAGTTCCATCAGGTTTTCCATAGAACGAAGGGCGATTGCATCCGGCTCTGCTATTTGTGGCACCTCTACCACCTGATTACCCAGCAATGCGATAATATGCTCATTGTTGACATTGGAAGGGAACTGCCGGGCTAGCAGGGCAACACAGGCAGCTAGTTCTTCACTGCCAATATTGTGCTGCTGACGGTATTGCAGCAACTCAATAAACGCACGCGGATTCTGGTGGTAATGGTCCTGGTAAAGTGACTGTACCCAGGCGGGTGCCTGCTTTAAAGCAACAGAACCGGCAGTGGCACCCGGCTTTAGATGTAAAGTGCTTAAGTAATGTTCGATATCAATTTGCCAGCCATGTCTGCTGTAGATTCTTTCATGGCAGCATACCACATGGTCACTATCATATATTTTTATCCATTGCGAATAAACCTTCGCAAAGAGCATTTTTCCTGTTAAATGGTCTGGTACCGAGTAGTGGTTGGTTGCAAAACAGATGGTGGCATATTTGTCCACTTTGAGATTTTCTCCGCTAAAGCTTTCCATGCAACCCGGATAAGAATACAACCTATTGCGCTCCAGTTCAAGACCCGCACGAGGACTTTGCTGTTGCCCGGTTAATGCTCTTTCATTCAATTCCCCAAGGCGTGACTGTAAATAAGCCTGCGCCTGTTGAAGGTTATCAAAATGATCTTTGAAAGCAAAGGTCTTCCTACGTACATATTCCACACTGCGTTCTACATGTCCCTTCTCGTTCCCTTTAGCCGCGTTACAAAAACGCCACTGATATTGATACCAGCGGCTCAATTCTAACAAGCCTGCAGTAGGAATCTTCTCGGTGCGGCCAACAAAGCGGGATATAGCCACCCGCATGTTATCATAAACCATCTGATGATAAACCCCATCTACATGCTCAAAAAAGCAGATATGAGCCTCTTTAAATGCCAGGCTGTCCTGATGCTGGAAAAGTAAAGCATAGCGGTAATTACTGTTAGCGCTGGTAAAAACGGCCAGATAATACCTACATAATTTGTCATTGATATACAGCTTAACTTCACCCCAGTCAAACTCACAGCAGGATCCTGGGGCATATTGCTGACGGATAAAGGCTTCTTTGGCGAGCTGGCTAGTCTTAGAAATATGATCACACAGCGTACTGTAACTCAGTTGGTGACCCAACTGATGCAGTTTTTCCAGAATATCTATATTCTTAAGCTGTTGTTTGGAACGGCCATCAAGATGTTTCGATGTGTTTTCTTCCAAACATTTATTAATCACCTCCAGCACTTCATCGTTCAACCTACGTTTTGAACGATTGGCACTATTGTAAACTGAACCTGTCCTGAGATACTGGTTGAGCAGGGAAGATGGCTTTTCCTGGTCACTCAGCGGAGATGACTTGAATAACTCATACTCTGCCAGGCGCTCCCGTACAGTTTTACGGTGAATATGCAGTTGCTTTGCTATTTTTCGTTGGCTAAGCCCTTCCCGATAATAGAGTAATATAATCTTATGATTTGTCTCCACTTCTAACATGAATTATGATCCCTTTAGTTCATTCTAAAGGAACGATTTAATCCTTGCTAACTGGTACACTTTTCAACTGGATATTGGTACACTTTTCAATCGGTATATACAAATGCAGAAAGCTTTGAAATCTCAGGACATCCAGTTGGAGTCATGGGCTCCTTTCGCTCAGGGCAAAAACAATCTTTTTAATAATGAACTCTTAAAAGCGCTTTCAGGCAAATATAATAAAAGCATCGCCCAGGTGGTCCTACGGTGGTTAATTCAAAAAGGAGTCGTGGTTATTCCGAAATCGGAAAATATGAAAAGGATAAGTGAAAATTTCAATGTATTTGACTTTGAGTTGTCTGCCGATGATATGGCAACTATCAAATCGTTAGATAAAGGTATCGGACTAATTTATAGTGTTTAAAAAACGTTTGAAAATTTGACTACAACAATTACCAACTCAACTACTTATTATGGAACGATAATCAAGAATTTTGTACTTGAAATTTATTCAATTTAGAAACAATTCAAAAAAGAATTATGCAAAAGAGAAAATTAGGAAATAGCGGATTAGAAGTTTCCGCACTGGGCTTTGGCTGTATGGGTTTAAACTTTTTGGACGGCAAAGGTCTTGATAAAAGAGATGCCATAATACTACTACGTAACGCAGTTGAAAGGGGTATCACATTTTTTGATACCGCAGAAGCCTACGGACCTTATACCAATGAAGAACTTGTTGGCGAAGGATTACAGCCCTTTAGAAAAGACGTTGTTATAGCCACAAAATTTGGCTGTAAAAATGCCAGACCCACAACAGGTTTAGACAGCAGGCCTGAAACGATCAGGGCAGTAACCGAAGCATCTTTAAAAAGATTAAAAACAGATTACATTGATTTGCTTTATCAGCACAGAGTTGACCCCAATGTTCCAATAGAAGATGTTGCAGGTACAGTAAAAGACCTGATACAAGAGGGCAAAGTAAAACATTTCGGTTTATCGGAAGCAAGTGCAAAAACTATTCGCAAGGCACATTCAATTCAACCTGTAGCAGCATTACAAAGCGAATACTCTTTGTTTTGGCGTGAACCCGAAAATGAAATCATACCAACTTTAGAAGAGTTGGGAATTGGCTTTGTTCCGTTCAGTCCTTTGGGTAAAGGCTTCCTCACAGGTACAATAAATTCAAAATTAGCGGATGTCGACCGCAGAAATGTTATCCCCCGGTTCAGCGAAGAAAACATAAAGGCCAATCAGGTTTTAGTGGATGCACTTTCTGAGATCGCGAAACAAAAAAATGTTACGCCTGGACAACTAGCATTGGCCTGGCTATTAGCTCAAAAGCCTTGGATAGCACCAATACCCGGGACTACAAAATTGCATCGTTTAGACGAAAACATTGGCAGTACAAATGTTGTATTAACAGTTGATGAACTTGCGAAAATCAACACAACAGTAAATGGAATTACACTTGTGGGCGACCGCTATCCAGAAGTTTTAGAAAAACAAATAGATAGATAATCAAGCAAAACAAAGTGTGAGCAACAATAAAGTGTGTGTGCAAGACAAGTAATGAGCCTGCACACAAAACTTTACACAGCAGGCAAAAGAATATATCCGTCAAAACAAAGTGATTACATTTGTAACCAAAAAAAATGCAACGACAATCTAACATAAATCATATTAAAAGTATATCGCAACTTGTGCGGGTATTGGGACTTCCTGCACCATTGCACCCGTTGGTTGCGTTGGTTGATTACAATAATGTTTCGATTAAAATGTTTCCAAAAGGGCAAAAAACAAGTTTTGATTTTTACAAAGTTTCCTTTAAGCCTACATTCATGGGACAAATAAAATACGGACAAGGATATTACGATTTTGAAGAAGGCGGATTAGCATTTTTGAAGCCAAAACAAATCGTTTTTCCACCAGAAGACGTAGAAAGCTATGAGGGTATCGCTTTGTATTTCCATACAGACTTTATACGAAATTATACATTGGGAAATACAATAAATCAATATAGCTTTTTCTCTTACGATGTTTCAGAAGCCTTATTTTTATCGGCAAAGGAAAAAGAAATAATAGCCAATTTATTTGCTTCAATAGCCAATGAATTAGACAACAATATTGACAGTTTCAGCCAAGATGTTTTGGTGTCGCAAATAGAATTGTTATTGAATTACAGCAACCGTTTTTACAATAGGCAATTTATTACGAGGAAAGCAGTCAATCACGACATCATAACTTCTTTAGACAAACTATTAAACAACTATTTTGAAGAAGAAAACAGTCTGAAAAACGGTTTGCCATCCGTGAAATATATCAGCACAGAATTAAAGCTATCGCAACGCTATTTGAGTGATATGTTGAGTTCGTTGACAGGACTAAACACACAACAATACATTCAGAATGCAATCATAGAAAAAGCCAAAGAAAGATTATCAACGACAAATCTATCCGTTTCGGAAATTGCTTATGAATTGGGCTTTGAACATTCACAGTCGTTCAGCAAACTTTTCAAGACAAAGACAAACGTTTCGCCTTTGGAGTTCAGACAGTCGTTTAATTAAAATTCCGGATCAGTCAACCATGGTACGCTAACTTCGATGGGATTTAGAGCATCTATATCAAAAAGTTGATTCTGAGAAGAAAAAAACCAAAGGATCATTTTTTTTCTTCTAAAGACGAAAAGGGGGTTAATGTGGGAGCTATTTAGTTTTGTCTTTGTGAGTTTTAGAATTAAATAGTTCTCAATCAGTTGATTTTTAATGTTTTACGTATTTTTGTTGCTGTTGTTTGTGATCGCGCCGGGATTTGTCGCCCCCTCAAGGCCAAACACTTGGCCGCTCCAGAGAAAAGTTCGAACCCGGGTTCGAATCCTCCTATAACAAAAAACCTCCAAGCTTTGGCTTGAAGGTTTCTGTGATCCCGCTGGGATTTACACCTAGTGTGAAAATCAGGGTTTATTCAATATGTTGAGGGTTTTGAAACTGGTACTACCCGAATCGCTCACCATTTTTTGACACGTTTTAGCTGCAATTGCTATGTTTAAATATACTATTTATTGCTAAATTTAACTATCAGCATGTTCAATAATTTCACCTTCTCCTACGACATTCGGCTCCTCATATATGAACCATTTTTTTTCGGGTTTTGCAAGCTTTTCGATCATTTGGTTTTAAAACCGAACTTTCACAACTTTAGTTTCTCCCGCCTGGATATAATTCTGATCTTCAAATTGAATATCTCCCACAAAAGCCTGCATAAATTTATCCTTATCTACAACCTCAAAAACATGGTCAGGTCTATAACCTGAACTTATAGGAGCTTTTCTACCACCCTCAGTAGGTATTCTGAAATGAATTGTTGCTTTCACGATAAATAGCGAACTTTCTTTTCCAATCTGATTAGATTACTTTAAATAATTTCACTTATACCCTGTTTGTCAGTTAGAATACCAAGCTCCTAAAAAATACTAATCACGATATAGGCATCTGCTAGTTATTAAAGAAAACGTCTATTCTTTTTTAAACTCTGTCTATTGTCGATAAAAGTCACGATTTCTAAAAGGCTTTTCCTAGGTTTAACTCTGTAAACAATAGAAATATGAGGGACAATTACACCAATATATGTGTTCTTAGTTTTATAGGTTTTGCGCGCGATAAAGGGTTCAGTACTCAGAATTTCGATATACTGGAATACTCTGGCAACGAACTTGTCAACTTCATTCTGAGTACAATTTTCTTTAAGGTAATCAATATTCCGTGAAAGGTTTCACCAGCCTTTTGAGACCAGAGAATTGTCATTAATTGTAACCAAATTTACTTTTTGCCTGTTCATGAGTAAAAACGTTCCCGTTATCAAGTTGACGTATTCCTTCCGACACATCGTTCTGCTGACTTTTACTCAAGCCATCAAACCAATCAATATCTCTATTGCTTATTAATGACTTGATATCTTTAATGAGGCTGACATCATCAGAATTGATGATCTGCTGCAATACATTTAGTTTCTCTGCCTGTATATTCATAGGAGTAAATTTAACGAAAATCTAAATAGAAACGGAAAATGTTTGTTGAATTATTTAAGTAGAACTCGGCAATTCTATTTTCCACTTAGAACGAGGTTTAATATAATAAAAAATATTGATCCATTTCGATCCTAATATTTTTCAACGTAAAATGCCCCAATTTGCATTGAGGCATTTCGTGATCCCGCTGGGATTTGACCCTAGTCTAAAAATCACCGTTTATTCACCATTTAGAGGGTTTGAAATTGGCACTACCCGAATCGCTCACCTTTTAATTAATACGCTTTAGCTGCAAATGCTATATGCTAAAAGTATAAAATACAACCAAGACATCAAATAATTAGTTTAAAATTTAGATCTTAAATTTCGTTCCAGATTGATCCAATTCTGGTTTATGGAAATTCTTATTTTTAATAATAACATCATAAATCTCCCGTTCTAACCTTCCATTATTGAAACCATATTTAGCAAAATTTTGAGGATAAATTAATTCATTGCTGCGATATTTAAGTAATTCCCCATTTTGAAAGCTCATAATCAATTGATTTCCTTCTCCCTCCCCAGTATAAACAAAATCTGATCTGTCGAAATAAAAGAAAAAGTTTGCAATATTTTTAAAGCTCTCATTAAAATTAATTCTGATATTATTCCCAGAGATAGTTAGGCCACTTTGTTGTATGCCTCGTAGTGCCACCCTGGTAATAGATTGTTGGATATTGTCTAGAAAGAGAACCACAAGAGATGTTTGATAACCTGCGTTGTGAGCATAATCAGCCAGATCTCTAAATGATGGATCATTAAAAACAGTTTCTATTAAAACATCTTGACCATTATCAATGCTTTTTCTGGCCAGATCTTTAGTTCTGCTCTTATACACATCAGTCATCAATACCACAAAATCTTCCAATTCATTTAATCTCGTACGAATAAATGTCGATTTTCCAGCAGCATTACATCCGGCTACAAAGACCAGTTCTGGCATAATTTTAATCTAGTCTCTTAATGATCGTATCCTTTACCTCAATAGGCGTTTCGTTCTCATCAGTTAATACCTCCAGGGAAACAAGATATTTTTCCCCTGTTGGCAATTCCTTACGCCAATATCCTTGATCTTCTGCAAACTGAGCATAGAAAGGATTGCCTAATTCGAATGCTCTTTGGCGACCTAATTCATGCATATTACCCATGTTTATTAAAAGCCTGTCTACAATTGAAGATGTCTTCATGAAGGTAAATATTTAAATAATCATCGTTACAAATACAAGAAAGAATACCTTTGATTAGCTAAAGGTATTCCTCAAATATAATTATAATGATTGTAATAATACAGTAATTCTAAGATGAAGAAGTAAAACAGGCTGAATAAAAATGAATTATCTTATGTTAAATACAAATATCTTTTAACATAAAATGCCCCAATTTGCATTGAGGCATTTCGTGATCCCGTTGGGATTCGAACCTAGTTCAAATATCAGCGTTTAAATAGTATTTATGCGGTTTTCGATTTTGACTCACCTAATCGCTCACCATTTTTTTAGATACGTTTTAGCTGCAATTGCTATATTGTAAATCTAAGAATCATATTATTATGATTCAATTAATATTTTGTATTCACGGGCTATAAGTGCAAATGTTAAGATATTTCCAGCCACAGCTGTCCAAAACGTTTGAAAAATAGTGCATAAAAAAGGAGGCCAATTCCCAAAAAAATGGTAGGTTTTAATCGCGAAACTAAACCAAGGCCTCCGATGATAAAAGTAAATTTATTCAGCCAGATTCTGGCAAATATT
>JAATGF010000033.1 GCA_015654795.1 Bacteroidales bacterium | reverse complement strand
AATTCATTGTTGGGCAGGTTTTGATAAACAGCTATAGCATGCTTTTCAAGCGTAGTTGCAAGTGTAAGCGCAGTTATAAAGTCAGTATCACCGCATACCAATTGAGAAGGAAGCTCACCTTCGTCAGATACACGCAATACAATGTTGAATGATCTTAATTGCGGGACAGTGGCCTGGACCGACGGAACATTCTGCCCGATGAAAAAGGTGGGCCAAATCATGCGGATAATTTCTGTTTTGCTCCGATTCATGCAGACACTCGAACCGGGAAACTCATTTATACCAGCAGCTACTTTTATATCGGCCATTTCTCCAAATTTATCAGCATGGGAGCTAAACGCATAGCAAATTCATCAAACCGTGACAAATTACAGACTACGGCTTTCATTAATCCTGATGGTAAGATAGCTGCAATTGTTCTGAATAAATCAGATGTCAGATTACCTTATAAACTTTGCATATCAGGGAAGGCTGCTAATCTTGTTAGCCTTCCCTATTCCATTATGACTGTAATATTTTAATTTTTACCCGTTTCCTGGAATCATAATGTCGTTCTGTTCTATTTGATAATTCAAAACAAATCAATTACATGGTAATATATACGAATGAAAGGGGCGGAATCCACGAAGGTGGTGAATTTGATGAATTCCGGATGTGAAATTGGTTTTCAGATTTTCTCGGGGAGATATGAAAATTATATTGATGCAACAACTTCAGGCACAGATAATGTGGAAGACCAGATAATGTGGAAGACCGGCAACACCCGGTAACGAAGGGGGTACCCGCTTCGTTTGTAGTCACCGATGATGAGTGGTATACATTTATAAAAATCCGCGACCCAATCTATATGTGCTGGCTAACGTTGATGAAGCAAGTTACCAGCCTGATTCTCCCATCAAAATAAGTGATGGATTGATTTTAACTCTGCAAAATTGAAAAGGATGAAACCGGGCGGTTCCATCCTTTTACTAAAACTAACCAAACTAACTAACCTAACTAAACCTAAACTTATGAAAAAAATGTAGTACAAAAGTAAGTTTTCTGTAAGTTGTATTCAAACCAATTTTTGTTAAAAAAATGTAAATTAATTTTCGTTGATTTTCTGTTACCGGAACTACTCCTTGCTGCAATATCCGGAATAAGTCAAATCATCCTTTTACAAAAATTGATATTTCAGATTAACTCTTTTTCCATTTAATGCCACAACCGATCGCTTTGGTGTTTGTGACTGCCACCTGATCGTTTTTCAAAAGTGCATGAACTGCATCTGCAACATATTTCTTGTCTGCTTTGGCAGCATCATCCGCATTATTGTCGATCGCACCCACATATTCGACAACGAGCTGTCCCTCTTTTTTCGAAATCAGGTAAACATGTGGTGTATTTGTTGCTCCAAAACGTTTTGCAACCTCCTGCGATTCGTCATAAAGATAGGGAAAAGCATATCCTTTGCTTTTGGCAGTTTTCTGCATGTCGCTGTACGAATCACCTGGAGAAACGGTCTGATCATTGCTGTTGATCGCAACGACCGGATATCCTTTGGAACTAAATTCTTTATTCAGATCGATAATCCGTTGTTCGTATTTTTTCACGACAGGACACGTGTTGCAGGCAAATACAACAATAAATCCTTTCGCATCATTGAACTGCGAAAGTGATACCATTTCTCCGTTGACATTCTTAAGACTGAAATCAGATACATCGTCACCGGCTTTATAAGGTGCTGCAGCACGGGTTATTCCGGCAAACATAAAAACGCCGGTCAATACTAAAATCAACTTCTTCATGATATTCTAACTTTTTGACTTTCTATAAAAACGCATTAATATATTTTTTCAACCCGGGTTCGTCGACCTTACCCATATGAAAATATCTTTTATTGGACACATTGTTCAAAAAAAGAGTTGCCGGGATCTCTCCCTGCCAGCGCGGATCAACAAGGTCGATCCATGAGTTGTAATCGACATCGGTCATTACAGCTACATCCAGTGTGATTTTATTTTTTTTCAGAAATGGGAGAAGCCGCTTGTTGATTTCTGAGGGAAAGTCGAGACTAACAAGGATAAATCTGACTTTTGATGCGTCGTAACTTTTGGCAACCTTCTCAAAGTTTGGCAATTCTACGATGCAAGGCTGACACCAGGTGGCCCAAAAATTGACGACCAGGAGTTTATTGTCTTTATTATTAAGGAGTTTTGTGAGCTCCGGGACTTTAAAATATTCAATTTTCTGCCCGGTCACTTTGGTAATTGATACCAGCGAAATCAACAAAAGCATAATTATATATGGACCTGGTGCTCTCATTTCTCTTTCTTTTTTAATTTAAAACCCGCTTTTTACGAAAATGTTTTAAAAAAGCGGAGGAGAAAGAGTTTTTTTAACATTTTTTAAAAAACCGGTTTTATAGGGATTCGCATCAATATTCAGATATTTTACTCCCGGTCGGGGACCGAATATTTTAGCAAGGAAACGGGATGCCATATACCCTCGATCAAAAATCGGATGCTTTGCTCATGTCAATGGTCCCGACACTCGCTGAAATGGCAAAAAAGCTATCGAACATCTGAGCATGAATCACAATGGCTTTGTCCTGCAGATTGGGGGAAAAGTTGACTGGGGAGCCCATGCGAACGATGTGGGTGCTCTGCTTTACGATCAGATTACTTTTGACGAAGCAATAGCTGTCTTAATCGCGTTTGCTGAAAAGCGTAATGATACCCTTATCGAGATCACAACCGACCATGGAAATGCTAATCCCGGTTTGATAAAAAGTAGGAAGGTTGATAAAAACTTCGATCACCTTCAGCAATTTAAGAATACCAATGAATGGATTTTGAACAGAATCTCTAAAAATGTGTGAAATAGCCATAATTAAAGGAATAAGGGAGAAGAAAAGAAATTTGTCGTACACCCCGGAATCTTTGGGAAAAGTCACTTTCAAAGACTCCGTGAATTGAAAATCAGCAAAACTAAGTTTAAAAATTTCCCGTAGGGAAAAAAGCTCGGTAGAAAGGTTGGAATTCATCATTGGTATTGTCCCGTACGGGACAACAGATCATTATTGGGCATTTATTCTACCAATCCCGTATGTGCAGGATCTCTAACGGGACCATTTAATAAATTTAAACATCCGCTAATAATACATTGACAATCAGTGTATAATTCAATAAAAATCAGTATGATTTTTTGTATTCCTATTTTAAAAGTTTAACCGCCTTTTCGATTACCGCTGCTGTAAGCCGGGGTTTTTTCAGGTTCCTGATTTTGGAGACATCAAAATGGGCACCATTGCCCTGTACAAAACAATGACAGGCAACCTTCCACTGTTGTTGCTTAAGATCTTCTACAAATTTGTACTTGTTATATATCAAATAAATAAACCAATAAAACTCACTGGAATTCCCCGTCCAGCGTATTGGCCCCGTGATCTCCTTACCCGAAAAAATCTTTTTAAAATCACGGATAGAACTCCGTTGAGCAATAAAGAGATGAAGCAGGAGCGAATCGAACAAATCATTCAAAGCGCCTGGATTTGTGCCTAATCTGTCGAACCTGAAAGATTCTGGTATTGTATGTGCGCGAATGACTTTAACGGTTT
>JAATGF010000056.1 GCA_015654795.1 Bacteroidales bacterium | reverse complement strand
GGGGTGTCGCAAACTGGATATTACCTAAAAAATCCTCGTTCCATTTGTAATGATTTTTGAAATTTCATTTTTGATAATCAGGATTATAGTATAAGTGACAATTTATTAAGGGCAATTTATTTTTTGATTTACGTCACCCCAGGCGACGGGGCGAGTTATGGAAATAATACACTGATTCACAATGCAATAAAGCGAAACGGCGATGAGGCGATAGAGAAAAAGGGCGACAATTGTCAATTAAACCAAGTACAAACCCAACACGATGCGAATACGAAGAGAGAGCAACACGAAGCAATTTGATTTACTAATTTCAATTATGATAAAAATATATTGAAATTGCACTGCACTTTGAAAGTCCACAAATCCCGTATTGGCAAAAGACAACATTTATTTGGTCTCACTACTTATAACCATGCTTACCATTTATGATAAAAGAGAACAACCATCTATAAAAGATATCGCATCGATACTAAAAACACGGGATTGCTATAATATGAATAAACCGGCTATAATAAGTTTACCTGCTGATACTCAGGCGATTTAAGTGTTAGCTGGTAGCCGTAATCCCAATTATTATTTTGCAAAACCCGCTGAACGTTGACTTCAAATATCTTGCGAATGATCATGCGGGTCTGATCGGGATAATTAACTTTAACTTTCTCTTCCGAATCAAGCCACTGAGCGATCTTTTCGAACTGCTTTTTCTTGAAATTCCTAATCACAGGCACCCCCATTAATTCCAAAGCAGCCGCATTACACTGTTGTTCGTACTGACCTTTCATTGGAATGACCATCAGTTTTTTATTCAAGAACAATGCTTCGGCAGGTGTTTCGAAACCAGCTCCACAGAAAATGCCTTTTGATTTAGCCATATCAGCTACAAATTCATCATTCGTAATTGGTTTAACTATTATACTGCCTACCTGATAAGCTACTTTGGAATGCTTTGAAAAGACATGCCAGCAAGTACTTCCAAAATAGGACAGTTTTTTTACGAGACGTTCGTCGTCAAAAGAAGGCAAGTATACTGTGTAGTAATCAAGTTCTTCGATCTCACTCTCCCTCACCTGGCTCCTGATCACCGGTGTGAATATATTAGTGTCGTACGCCTCAAAGTGAAAACCAAAATGTTTCATCGCCGGAGCATAATTTCGCAAAACGAAACGGCCAAAATGATTCTGTTCTTCAGGGAAAGGGACATTTTTATTCAGAAGCGATCCCTGATGGCTCAAACTGATACAAGGAACCTTCTTCTTATGACATGCCCAGGCAGAAACAGGTTCGAAATCATTAATCACGAAATCGTAGTCCTCAACCCGGAGTTGAGCAATTTCGCGTTTGAGGTTCGGAAGGTTTGCATTTATGGTGGTGTTCCACATATCGATGCCCCCGTTTTTTCCAAACACAAAGCTTAACCCCTTAAATCGATACTTTACAGGCACATCGAGTTCAACATCGCATTGCGTTCCACTGATGAGAATGTCGCATTGACAGTAATCCTGAAGATGAGGGATGATCTCACGTGCACGGCTAATATGACCGTTGCCTGTTCCCTGAATTGCGTAAAGTACCTTCATTCGCTGATTTTTTTATCATTAATGTTTATGTTGTCTCCTCTGCTGTATTTACAAAAGCAGAAAATGCGACTTCTTGTGATTCGTATTACCTAATTTCTTTTATATTGCAGTAATTCAATTAATTACTAAACTCTATGAGCATATTTTTAAACAACTGCTTCACTTCAGTATCAACCATCTCTTCAAAATCTGCAACAGCGACATCGGGTTGCTCAACAAAATCTTTGCGGTAATTGAAAATCCGCCATTGCCCCAGATTATACTCCAGTGAGGTTAGATTTTCGATCCAGTCGCCTGAATTGAGATAATTTACAGTACTATCTTCAACCTGAATAGTTCTCATTTCAGGGTGATGTATGTGTCCACAAACGATATATTCTATTCCTTTCCGGGCTGCAATGATGGCTGCAGTATCTTCAAAAGCATTGATATACTTAACTGCCCCTTTCACCGATTCCTTAATTTTCTTAGAGAAGGAGACCGGTTCAAAATTTAAAAGCCGGCCCAGCCAATTCACCTTAGTGTTCAGCCAGATCAATGTATCGTATCCGATGGCCCCCAACTTTGCCAGCCATTTCGAATACTGCATCACTACGTCAAAAACATCGCCGTGAAAAAACCATACCTTCTTCCCGTCGAGATTAAGTTTCAGGTCATTGAGTATCCGGAGTTTGCCAATTTTCATTCCGCTGAACTTACGGAACATCTCATCGTGATTACCAGTTATATAGTAAACAGTACATCGATCGGAGGCCAGACCAATCAGGTGTTTTATTACTTTGAGGTGAGCTTTGGGGAAGAATCGTTTTTTAAACTGCCAGATATCAATGATATCGCCGTTCAGAATCAGGATCCGGGGTTTAATACTTTTCAGGTATTTTAATAACTCGCCAGCCTGACATCCTGACGTTCCAAGATGAATATCAGAAAGAACCACCAATTCTATATTTCGCTTATTGTCCATTTTGGTTATGAGTTTTTCTCACACCTAAAGAACAACTAAGAAATTACGTATCTGTTACAAAATGATTAAATAACTATTACGTTGGTGATGACAGAAATGCATCACATTTTTAACAGCACTTATGTCAATTGTAGCTCAATGTTTACTGTTTTGAACCCTACCTGGTATAGAGCAGAGAAATGGAATGATGGGGTGATAAGGCGATGGGGAGAAGGACAAGTCATTAAAATAGTCATTGAAAAGTTGTCCCTAACATTCTTCGAGTTTTTCAGCAGACCCTACTTATGTGCAGAATTGTGTTGCAGGCTCAGCAGAAATATTTCAATTCGGGTATATTAATTGATTGAAAATGAGTATGCTTGTTGTAAAAACATCAAGCTGATCGGGAACCAAACTTTAAGAAGCGAATGTGCAGCGTTATTCTTCAGCAAGTTCATCGTCAGGCAACGCCGGCAAAATGAGATTACTGTCAATTGATTCCAGTACCTCTACATTTTTAAGTTTCCGTTGAATGGCACGTGTCCTTTTGCCCAGTACGTCATCGAGTTGATTGAGTCCGGTCTGAATATTACCCTGTGCTTTTTCCACAAGTCCGCCAAATAGTTCGAACTCTTTTTTAACGGCCCCCAATACTTTCCATACCTCGCCGCTTCGTTGCTGGATGGCCAGTGTTTTAAATCCCATCTGCAGACTGTTCAGGATTGCGGCCAATGTTGTAGGTCCGGTAACCACAATTTTATAGGTACGTTGCAAATCATCCAAAAGGGAGGCGCGGCGCACCACTTCGGCATAGATTCCTTCAAACGGGAGAAACATGATTCCAAAATCGGTGGTGTTGGGTGGATCGATGTATTTGTCGTGTATATCTTTAGCCATTTTTTTGATGGTCTGCTCAAGTAATTTTTGGGCAGTATCTATTTTCAACGGATCACCTGTTTCATGGGCATCTTGCAATTGTTCGTAAATATCTTTGGGGAATTTAGCATCGACTGGTAACCAAACTGATGAGTTTTGATCATCGCGACCAGGTAATTTAATCGCAAATTCAACGACTTCAGTGCTTCCTGTTTTGGTTTTTACATTTGCTTCGTACTGATTTGGTGCCAGCGTTTGTTCGAGCAGCATGGCAAGCTGGACTTCGCCTATGCCGCCGCGCATCTTTACATTGGTAAGCACGCGCTTCAGACCACCCACATCCTGCGCGAGTGTTTGCATTTCGCCCAATCCTTTCTGTACATTTTCCAGCTGTCTTACAACAAGTTCAAATGATTGTCCCAGCCGTTCGTTCAATGTTTTCTGCAGTTTTTCGTCAACAGTAACCCGAATCTCTTCGAGCCGTTTTTCTGTACTGTCGACCATTCTTTTCTGTTCCTCGCCAAGGAACGCAAACTTTTCGCGCTGTAATTGATTGAACGATTCGACATTCTTATCGAAAGTTTCCCGGAATCCTTTAAATGAGTTGATTAATGTGTCGCGCTGTAATACACTGTCATTTTTCGATTGACTGGTGATCTCTTTCAATGTAACAGCAAGTTCTCTTTGGAAATCTTTAAGTGTAGCATTTAGTTCAGTCCTGTTTTCCTTCGCGATATTTGAGTTTTCTTCCCGATTGATCCTAAAATCTTCCCGAAGTCCGGCTTCAATTTTTAACAGACTTTTATCCAATGCATCAATACGTTGAGATAGTTCCGGATTCTTTTTATTCCACCGCAACAATAGTAAGATGGTGATTAACAGATTGAATACGACAAGAGCTATGAGTAGTTGATTTTCCATTGATTTTCATATTAAAGGAGTCACGATTTACGAGGCTCCGTTCAATCCTTTAATCTTTAGATTTGCTTTTTTTTGTAAATGCAAGTTTGATTACGTTATAGAAGAAAGGCATGAGGGTGACAATAATCAGTCCCAGGAAAATGAGGCCATAATTTTCTTTCACCCAGATATTTTCCCCAATAAAATACCCGGTTAGTGTGAAGAACGGTACCCAAAGAACTGATCCTATAATTGTATAAATAACGAAGATATGATGTTTAAATCCCGAAAGCCCGGCGAAAAAAGGAATATAAGTTCTGATCACGGGGAAGAAGCGACCGATGACAATCGATTTTGCACCGTGCTTATCGTAGAAATGGCGCGTTTGGATGATGTATTTCATCAAATACTTGATTACAAAGCGATTTTGGCTCTTTTCGAGGCTCTTTCCGAAAAATGATCCTACAAAATAGTTTGCGAGATTTCCAAGAATCGCGGCCAATATAAGTACGGGAACCAGCCATACAATATTAAGCGCCGTGGATGCAGTAATTACCCCTGCCGTAAACAACAATCCGTCACCAGGCAGGAACGGGAAAAAAACTGTTCCGGTTTCGAGGAAAATAATCACGAACAAGATCACATATGCTTCTATCACATTTTCAGCCACTATGCGCATTAAGGCATCGTCGGTGTGCAATACTATATCAAATAATTCATTCATTCAAAAGAAATTTTCGATAATCAATTATTTAAACCTAACAACGATGACTATTCATCATTTTGCGCAAACATACACCAAAATAAGGAAAAGGGGTAATGTTTTATCTAAAAGAACTAATATTATTTTGGCTCTATAACGTTTGGTATGGGTAATTAAATTTTGTAATGATTAATATCGGCTATTAGTGACTGGCGACTGCCAGATTCGCTTACTAAAAATAAGTGATTACATTAATTTTAAAAGTATTAGGTTCAGATAGTTGTCGCTATCATGCCACCTGTCCCGATCTTCGGGACCAAAAGCCAGCTGCTTATTGCATAAACCATTTGAAAGCGGTTTGCAAAATTTACCCACACGTTCCATCATAGAGTCATTATTTTAGATGTTGTCGTGCTTTTTTCTTACTGCAATAACTTATTGGCCATCGCGTCTGCCATTTCGATACACATCCTGAATTTATCGGCTTTGAGTGATCCTTTTTCTTCAATGGGCTCGTAAACCATATCCCATTTAATCATCTCGGCAAATTTTTTGAGGTTGTTCACACCGCCGCCGTTCCAAAGAAAGTTGCCAAATACGCCAAGATAATGGTTCTTAGGCGCCATGTGCCCGATGGTTGAAAGTAATGTTTCGACATTGGGGAACATGGCATTATTATAGGCACAACTCCCCACAATAAAACCTTTGTACTTAAAGATATCGTTGATAATGTAAGATGCGTGGGTCTTTGATGAATCGTAAACCCTGATGTTTTTAATTCCGCGTACACTCAACTGGCGCGCAATCACTTCGGCCATTTTCTGTGTGTTGCCATACATTGATCCATAAACGATAACAACTCCCTGCTCCATATCGTAAGTGCTCCATTTTGTGTACCTGCTTAGTACCCAGTTTAAATCAGTTCGCCAAACAGGACCGTGGGTTGCTGCAATCATTTTTATGTCGAGACCCGCGAGCTTTTTCATGGCCCGCTGCGTATGTGCACAATATTTTCCAACGATATTGGTGAAATAACGCATAACATCCACCTCATAAAAAGCAAGGTTGATTTCGTCGTCAAACACACCGCCGTCAAGGGTCCCATAACTGCCGAAAGCATCGCCTGAAAAGGCAATCTTGTGGGTTTCGTCGTAAGTGACCATTGTTTCGGGCCAGTGAACCATAGGGATCGTCTGGAACTGAAGTTTTGTTTTTCCAAGCGAAAGCGTGTCATTATCATTGACGAGCACTATGTTACCAGGATCAATATTGAAACTTTCCACAAGTCCAAAAGTTTTTTTATTTCCGACCAGTATAATTTCAGGATACCGGGCCCTTATTGCTTTCAAGGCACCCGAATGATCGGGTTCCATGTGATTGATGATCAGGTAATCGATATTCCTTTTGCCAATGATGCCCTCTATCTTGTCGAGATAATCTTCGATAAACTGTCTTTCGACGGTATCAACTAAGGCAATCTTTTCGTCGTCAATTAAATACGAATTATATGAAATTCCGTTAGGGATGGGCCAAATATTTTCGAAGAGCTGAGTTCTGCGGTCGTTGAATCCAAGAAAATAGATATTGTCGGCAAGCTTTATTTGATGCATAACGTTAATTTATTATCAATGTTCCTTAAATAATTACAGTGTACAAAAATACAAATAAAAGGGATATGACTTAAGGCCAAACCTCACAGGCATGAGAGCAAGCGGATAATTTTTGTCTAATAATCGTATCTTCGTGCCGGTTTTGAAATGCCGGATATTAGAAACAAACAGAACGTTAATGAGTTTAAATAATAGTAACAGGTTGCTGGCTTTCCCCAAAGCAGGGAAGTGGTTGATTGTTGGCGCATGTATTGCCGCGATAACCGCCGCGGTTTGGGGTTATCGTATTTATAATGATGTGTTTAATGGCAATGTAAAGAAGACAGGAATGCTTTATATTCCATCGGGCGCAGGTTTTCAACAGGTTGTTGATTCGATAAGACATCACGATTTCATGAAGAATATTTCTACTTTTCAATGGGTCGCAGGCCACAAGAATTATCCGGGAAATATTAAGTCAGGCGCTTATATGATAAAAGAAGGCTGGAGTAACGATAAGGTAATTGATCTTTTGAGGTCAGGAATGCAGACACCTGTTAGAGTTACCTTTAATAATATCAGGTTTCGGGAAGATCTTGCTGCGCGGTTGGCCTATTATCTTGAACCCGATTCGTCCGCTTTTTCAATTGCGCTAAACGACGATAAAATTGCTTCTGATCTTGGATTTACACACGAATCATTTCCAATGCTCATTATTCCAAACACATATGAGATGTATTGGAATACCTCGCCTGTGAAATTTATAGAAAGGATGAAGTGGGAATATGATCATTTCTGGAATGAATCGCGTAAAAAAAAGGCGGCTGATTTGGAATTGACGCCACTTCAGATCGTGACAATTGCCTCCATTCTCCAGGAAGAGACCAATAAGAATGATGAAAAATCACGTATGGCAGGGGTTTACATCAATCGTGTAAAGAAAGGATGGCTATTACAGGCCGATCCTACAATTAAGTATGCGATGGGTAATTTTCAGATTAAAAGGGTTTTAAAAGAGTATTTATCGGTTGATTCACCTTACAACACTTACAAAAATGCCGGTTTGCCGCCCGGTCCAATTAATTTCCCCGATGTTGCGAGCGTAGAGGCTGTCTTAAATGCTGAGCATCATAGTTATATGTATTTCTGTGCTAAAGAGGATTTCTCTGGCTATCACAATTTTGCCCAATCTCTTGCTGAGCACAACCGTAATGCTGCCAGATATCAAAATGCTTTGAATAAGAGTGGAATAATGAAGTAAAATGGAAGATTAGGATTGCTGTCTGCTATCGACCTTCGCGAATTGTTAGTTTCCAATCACCAGCACTTCGCGTTCCAGTTCAATGTTAAATTTCTGTAAAACATCTTTAACCACCATTCCCGATAGTTCAAATATCTCTTCTCCCGTAGCACCTCCCTTGTTGATAATTACAAGCGCCTGTTTATCATGAACTGCTGATTTTCCGACTGATCGTCCTTTCCATCCGGCGTTTTCAATCAGCCATCCTGCTGCAAGTTTTACAAGACCTGGTCCGGCAGGATAAACAGGAATGTCGGGATAGCTATTTTTGAGCGCTCTGCCAACTGCTTCCGAAACGACAGGATTTTTGAAAAAACTGCCGGCATTGCCAACCTTTGACGGATCGGGAAGTTTTGATTTGCGGATAGAGATGACTGCTTTCCGGATGTTTTGAAGGGTTTGCCCCCCTAATTTGGAAACCTCTGCTTCTAAGGCTCCATATTCGAGATGAAATTCAGGGTGTTTAGAAAGGTGAAAAACCACGGAGGTTACCATAAACCGCTCCTTCAATAATTCTTTAAATACACTGGTGCGATAACCAAATTTACATTCATCATGATTAAATGATTTGCTTTCAAGCGTATCCATATCTATGCCTTTAACCTCAGCGATAACCGATTCCGCCTCAATGCCATATGCTCCTATGTTTTGAACAGGAACTGCGCCAACATTCCCCGGAATCAGGGACAGGTTTTCGACTCCGCCAAAACCATTCCCGACACACCAGTCAACAAAATAGTCCCACACCACTCCGGCACCAGCTTCAATTACAGCAATGTCCTCGTTTTGTGAGATTAAATCTATTCCATCCATCTCAGGGTGAATAACTATACCCTCAAAATCAGTAACGAAGAGCAAGTTGCTTCCTGCTCCCAAAAATAGTCGCTTTTCATTCTTTTCCGCGTTATTTTCCCTGAAGAACTGTATCAGATCTTCAACTGAATCCACTGTTAAATAGTGTTTAGCAATTGCAGAAATCCCGAAGGTATTATTACTTTTGAGCGAGAAGTTGTGTTTGAGCTGGTACATTTATATTTATTTTCGGCAAAGATACACAACTGACTCTTTTGAATGTTGAACTTAAAATGTTTCTTGAGTTTTGAAGAAGATTTTACTCGCAGTCACCAATGATTTGATTACCGATTATCGTGTACATCGGACTGCCACAACTTTGCAGTCGATGGGATTTGAGGTTACGCTTGTTGGCAGCATATTCAGAGATAAATCTGAATTAAAGCGGCCTTATCATATTCATCGGCTGGAAATGTTTTTCAGTAACGGACGCCTTTTTTACTTTGAATTCAACATTAGATTATGCTTTTTTGCAATAAAAGGCGGTTATAATGTATTTGTTGCCAATGGTTTAGGTGTGCTTCCCGGCATTACTGTCAGCGCTTTTGTGAAACGAAAACCATTTGTTTACGACAGTTGCGATCTTACTACCGAAAGTGCAGAGATGATTGGAAGACCTTTTATCCGCTGGTTTTTGGGCTTAATCGAAAGATCGCTGATCAGAAAAGCCCGATGCGTTTATACCATCAGCGAATCAATTGCCACATATCTTGAATCAAAATATCGAATAAAGGTGGACCTGGTACGAAATACACCTGATTTTAAATCAATTAAAAATTATCCTTCCGAATACCGGCTTGTTCATGAAGGATTAAAAGTTCTGATTTACCAAGGCGCTGTAAACCGGGGGAGGGGTCTTGAGATGATTATCAACGCGATGAAATATCTTCCCGAAGCGATGCTTTTTATTGTAGGTGAGGGGGACGAGGAGAAGGAACTGGAGAAACTTGTTTTGAAGACATCACTTTATAACCGCGTTATTTTTTACGGAAGAGTGCCATTCGAAGAGCTTAAATTTCTTACGATGCAAGCCGATCTTGGCTTATCAGCCGAGGAGGATATTTGTCTGAATTATCGCTACTCGTTGCCCAACAAGTTGTTTGATTATATTCATGCAGGAATTCCGGTTCTTGTTTCAGGAATGCCGGAAATGGAGAAAATAGTTTCGGAACGGCAGATTGGCAAGATTATTTATAACCGCTCGCCTGAAAAACTGGCTGCTAAAATTCGGGCAATGCTTTCGGATGATGAATCGGTCAAACTATGGCGCGCGAATACAATTGCTACTGCCAAGGAGTTTAACTGGTGTAACGAGAAGAAAAAGGTGATTGCGATTTATCAGCAGTTTCTGTGATTGAAAGCAGCCCGGGAGTATTTGAACACGGATGCCGGATTCATTGAGGGTAAGGGAATAGCGTTAATGAGACACTAAATACCCGTTAAATTGTCACCAGAGGAAGGAGCCCGATTTTGATGCGAGGAAGGTCAGGAGTTGGTCAGGACCAGATACGAAGAAAGTGGGGCGCCTTAATCGATGGGATAAAGGTAATGAGGATTGGGATCATTCAGATCAATATAAACTGAGAGTCCGCCAGAGGCCATGAGAGGCCGTGAAAAAGTTAACCGAAATAACCCATTTATCAAAAAATGTTTTGAATATGAGTTACAAACTCAAAACACTTAACCCCTCGTTGCAAACCTACTCTTTATACACAAATAAAGAAATGATTAAATGATTATCTTCGTGATATAATTAATAAAAGAAAAGAGATGGAACCGCAACAATTAGAAATTGATTACAGCGGGATGTTTCAAGATAGACGTCTCGAAAAAAG
>JAATGF010000030.1 GCA_015654795.1 Bacteroidales bacterium | reverse complement strand
CTTTTTTCGAGACGTCTATCTTGAAACATCCCGCTGTAATCAATTTCTAATTGTTGCGGTTCCATCTCTTTTCTTTTATTAATTATATCACGAAGATAATCATTTAATCATTTCTTTATTTGTGTATAAAGAGTAGGTTTGTAACGAGGGGGATGTGGTTTTGAGTTTACAACTCATCTTAAATTTTTGATGTAATATTTACCATTCCTTTAAAGATATTGTGATGTATTTGTCGTTGTAAACCACTGACATCTACCCCCTCGTTGCAAACGAGGGGGATTACGAGAAATTGTGCTATATAATTATCATTATAAACGATAAACATCTAACCCCTTCCCGAAAAAACGGGGTCCCGACTTTCGGGATTGCAAACGAGGGGGATGGAGCTATGCTTTATTTGGATTATCTGATTATTATCCAATTGCAACCAGATATATCGCAAAAAGAAGGAGCGCTGTCCGATTGGGGAAGCGCTCCTTTATTTATGTGTGATTCAACTTAAATAAGTAATAGACAGGACAAATGTCACATTCCGATCTTTAAATTTAAACCGCCCAAACAGGGTAAACCGAATTTCAGGGCAAGTCTAAAATCAGACTTTTGCCGATTCGTGCACAACGATTTCATGCGTTACGGGCATCGCTTTGCGATACACAGCCGAAACACCACAATAGCGTTCTTGTGAGAGACTGATTGCTTTTTCGAGCTTCTCAACGGGAAGATCCTTACCCCAGAACTCATAAATAATGTGCATACTTATATAGTGAACCGGCTGTTCTTCAGACTGTTCTCCTTCGACTTTAACATCGAAGTTATCGAGCCCGACCTTCATTTTAGCAAGGATCGAAACAACATCCATCGCGGTACAACCTGCGAGTGCAACCAGCATAAGTGGTTTAGGTCGTGGTCCCAGGTTACGACCGCCAACCTGTTCTCCGGCATCCAGCATTATCTTATGTCCGTTGACGTCGGCCTCGAACGCCATTCCATCTTTCCATGAAATGCTAATATCTTGCTTCATTTCTATCTTGTTTTTATGTAAAACTTTGTATTTTTGAGACTTAGTGTCTGTTTTCTTTTGCCATGACGTCACGAAATTACAAAGTTTCACGGATAAATTTGCTAATTAAACGGTATACCGTTTATCAATATTAATTAAGCGAAACTTTTAAAACATCGTTAATAGCACTTTTGAAAGTGTCCTTTGGTAAAGCGCCCGTTGCCATTTGGGGTTGCCCGTCGAGGGGAACAAACAATATTGACGGGATGCTCTGTATTCCAAACATAGACGACAATTCCTGCTGCTCTTCCGTATTAACCTTGAAAATGGTCAGCTTATCGCCATATTCCGTTTGCAATTCTTCCAAAATAGGAGCAACCACCTTACACGGGCCACACCAATTGGCATAGAAGTCAATAATTGCAGGTACTTTTCCTTCAAATTTCCATTCTTTGTTTGCTTCAAAATTGAATACCTTCTCCTTGAAACTCTCTTTTGTTAAATGTTCAAGTGCCATAATATCTAAAATTTAAATTATTAATTCAAAACACATGCTAATAGCAATAATTGTGATGCAAAAATATTAAATAGTTTGGAATAAAAAAGGTTTTCAATAAAAAAATATGCTATTAGCAAAAAATGTGCTTGTAAATAGTTGTCTTCTTTGTAGTTTTGCAAAAAGAAATAATTAAGCGATGGAAGCGACGACCGGGATACTGAGTATGGTGTATGAGATAAAGAAGAAATGCGCACAAATCGATCAGCGATTGATGGATGAACTGAATATTTCGCAATCGGAATTGCTTTTTTTCTCTGCGCTCGACAATTGCCAGGGAATGAGCAGTCCTGAATTGGCAAAGAATATGGGCCTTTCTCTCTCGCGTATAAGTCGGGTTGTCGACAAATTGGTAGTGAACGGATACCTCGACAGAAATACAGACGCTGCTGACAGGAGGGCGATTACGCTGTGCCTTACAGCGAAAGGAAAGGTCGTTCGGAGTAAAATCGACGAGGTTCGCAGCGAATGTGAAGCAAGATTACTCGAAAAAATCCCTTCCGAAGAAATTGAACGATTCAAAGAAACAATTTCCAAAATTGTGACGGATATGTGACGGTTGGCGTTGCCTTTATCCGTTTATTCCCGACAATTGCCAGCCGCTTTGTTATTATAATCACTCAATCAGCTATTTTGCCAATTTACTTTTGATTTGTAAAAAAAACGACGCTATTTGTTTTGTTTGTTCATACGAACATTGTGTTTTATTTATTTTTTCTACTTTTGTGTCCAATTGATTACGGCAGCACGCCTGATTGGAACTAATTAAAATGCAGATGTTTAATATTTCGGCCTAACTAGCTGACAAACAAATTTTTATGATTAAATTGATTGGGTGTCTACTTTTCCTGCTGCCGCTGGTGGCCATTTCTCAAGAAGCAAAAAAAGAAAGTCCTGTAAGTTTTTATGGTTTTGTAAGAAACGATTTCTATCTTGATACCTATAAAGGAGTTAATGCTTTTCAAGATGTTTTTTACCTGTTTCCCAATTATATCGGAACCGATGCTAATGGTAAAGATATCAATGAACAAACAACTGCAAACCTTGTTTCAATCGTTACACGGGGTGGTATAAATATTATCGGTCCTGAAATTTTTGGGGCAAAGACTACCGGTTGTATTGAAGTTGACTTTGCGGGAAAACCCGAGATTTACCTGATCAGGCTTCGGAAAGCCTACACCCTTCTCAGTTGGACAAAGACTAAATTACTTATTGGACAAACATGGCATCCGTTTTGGGGCAATAGCTCTTTCCCGTGTGTAGGAGCATTGAATACCGGTACCCCTTTTCAACCTTTCAACCGTAGTCCGCAAGTCCGGCTCGACTACAATGTCGGAGCATTAACACTCTCGGCATCTGCTTTATATCAACAGCAGTATTTGTCGGTCGGACCAATCGGTTCATCAAATACTTATAAACGGGATGCTGTGATTCCCGAAACTGTTTTAAGTCTTGAATACAATAAAAAAGCAATAACCCTTGGTGCAGGATTCGATTATAATCGCATTAAACCACGTGTTTCGACAACAGGGAGCGATACAAAGATATATGTAACAGACGAGTGTGTTAACAGTACATCCTGGATGACGTACGGAAGATATGCTAAGGGAAAACTGATGATGTTGCTTAAGGGATATTATGGTCAGAATATGGCACATCTCACCTTAATCGGTGGGTATGGCGTTGCCTCATATGATTCGCAAACCGGAAGGGAAACCTACACGAATTACACCAGTTATTCCACATTATTCAATATCACTTACGGTAATAAATGGAAACCGGGCCTGCTTATCGGCTATCTGGAAAACCTGGGTAGTTCAGATCCGTTGGCCAATAAGGGAGGAAAGGCTGATGTGTGGGGTTTAGGAACTAATATTATGAATATGTCGAGGATCAGTCCCTCGATCACGTACAATGTTCCTAAATTTTCATTGACAGCGGAGTACGAAAGGACAACAGCCGCTTACGGTGTTGGTGATTTCAATTTTGATGATGGACTATATGCTGATAATCATTCGGTAACAAATAATGGGGTGAGATTAATCATGACCTATTATTTTTAATATACAACTTATGTATTGGGAAAAAGAGTTAGAGGTTCTTGACCGGAAGAATCTGGAGAAACTTCAGGTTGAGCGGTTAATGGCGACATTGCGTCAGGCTGTAAATTCGCAATATTACGGTAAAATCCCTGAGATCAATAAAGCAATTAAATCAGGGATCCATTCAATTGAGCAGGTTCGTGAACTTCCTTTTACAACGAAGGAGGACTTAAGAGGAGATTTTCCCTGGGGATTTCTTGCTGTGGACAAGCGCGAAGTTGTAAGGCTTCATAGTTCAAGCGGCACAACAGGTAATCCGACAGTCGTTTATCACAATCGTCACGATCTCGATAGTTGGGCGAATCTGATGGCACGGTCTCTTTTTGCTGCCGGAGTGCGCGATACCGATGTATTTCAGAATATGGCGGGTTACGGACTGTTTACAGGTGGTCTTGGTTTTCAGTATGGTGTCGAAAAGCTTGGTTGTCTGAGCATTCCGGCTGGCGCAGGGAATAGTCTTCGCCAAATAAAACTGATGCGCGATTACGGAACAACCGTTGCTCACGCTATACCGAGTTACCTGGGACGATTGTTTGATGTGTTTAAAGAAGAGGGACTCGATCCCCGAAAAGATACAAAACTTCATACTTTAGTGATTGGTGCAGAACCCCATACTGAAGAACATCGTCTGCGAATCCAGGAGATGTTTGGCGTTAAGGCATACAACTCTTTTGGTCTTTCCGAAATGAATGGTCCGGGTGTCGCTTTCGAATGTACAGAACAAAATGGATTGCATATCTGGGAGGATGCCTATGTGGTTGAGATTATCGATCCTGTAACACTTCAACCCGTTACTGACGGTGAGATCGGCGAATTAGTGATGACGACACTCGATCGTAGGGCAATGCCTGTAATACGCTATCGTACACGTGATTTAACGAGGTTCCTTCCCGGCGAATGCAAATGCGGACGTACACATCGTCGGTTAGACAGGATTGCCGGACGTTCGGACGATATGTTCATCATGAAAGGGTGTAATGTATTTCCGATGCAAATTGAAGGTGTGCTGATGAAGTTGCCTGAAGTGGGCGACGATTATCGGATTATGCTCGAAACGATTGATGATCAGGATGAAATGATTGTTGAGGTTGAGGTGAAAAAGGACTGGTTTAAAGGCGATCTGTCGGTTCTTGACAGGCTTCAGAAGCATATTACGCACCTTATTCGCGATGAAGTACTTGTCCGTCCGCTCATTAAACTTGTTGAACCGGGATCAATACCCAAAACAGAAGGTAAGGCGGTGAGGGTTTTTGATCACCGAAAGAAATAAATTAAATTCAAATTATTTAAGCGCTTTCAATCATTCTGATTTCTAATTTGAGTAAGGTAGAACGATCAATAATACAACTGACTATGACTTATCAGGTTTCGATTTTTTTGGAGAACAAGCTGGGACACCTCGAAAAGGTAACTGCCGTATTGAAGGAAGCGCAGATTAATATCCGTTCCTTGCATCTTAACCATACAGCCAATGGATGGGGCATATTAAATCTGGTGGTTTCAGATCCTGAACTGGCGTATCAGCTATTAAACAAAGGTGGTATGTCGGCAGCATTGCGTGAGATTGTGGTGGTAAAAATGGCTGATAAACCCGGAGGATTGGATGATTTGCTTAAAGATATTGTCAATGCCGGCGTAAACTTTACGAATGCCTACGGACGTGTTGTAAATGATGGCGACAGCGCTTTCTTTGTGATTGATGTACAGGATATTCCTGAAGCAAGGGCAAAGCTTACGAATGTAGGTCTCGAAATTATTGCCGATCATCTCGTATATGGGATGCCGTCACTGTAAATTGTTAAACAATAAAGATATACAAGTTCTAACCAGCTTTATTTAAAACTCCAAACAGATGAAATAGCCATGATTGATAAATCACAAACCAAGATGAATCCGTCAGCTAACGGATGGCTATTAGCTTCGCTGATCTTCGATTCCATCTGACCATTAAAAAACAAATTATATACAGATGAAAAAAAATGACTTTTACTTTTTGATTTTGGTTCTTGTACTTTTTGTACCATTCTTCATTTCTGAAGAACTTTATACCTGCTATAAAACTACGAATGCTGCGCATCCCTTTTTTATCGGATTTCTCAAATTTGCGATTCTTGCTACAATGGGCGAGTCGATTGGTTTGAGATTAAGGGAGGGCGTTTATAATAAAGCAGGTTTTGGGTTGCTTCCGCGGGCTATTGTCTGGGGATTCTTAGGTATGACAATCGTTATGGCTTTTAAAATATTCTCGACTGGTGCCCCCGCTTTTTTGAAGACGCTCGGTATTGAGGGAGCTGCTGAGTCGTTAGGCGGTCCAATTTCGGGATTGCGTATCCTAACAGCGTTTACAATCAGTGTTACACTTAACCTGATCTATGCGCCTGTGATGATGACGCTTCATAAAATTACAGATACCCATATTATAAAAAATGGCGGCACAATTGCCGGTTTGCTTAAGCCCATTCAAATGGGCGATATTATTGCAAAACTTGACTGGAAAGTACAATGGAATTTTATTTTTAAGAAGACGATACCCTTCTTCTGGATTCCGGCCCACACGATTACTTTTCTTTTACCGGTAGAGTTTCAGGTGCTCTTTGCTGCATTACTGGGTATAGCACTGGGAGTTATCCTCTCTATCGGCGTTTTAATGAGTAAAAAAGGTTAATTTTAATTATCAGGAAATGATTTGGAATGAGAAAATTGAATGCGCAAGTCGCGAAGATATGGAGGCCATTCAGTCTGAAAGATTGTGCGAAACGGTAAAACGTATTTATCACAATGTCCCGGCTTATCGGAAAAAAATGCAGGAGGTGGGACTTACAGCTTATGACATTCACGGTATCAGCGATCTTCATAAACTTCCTTTTACTATAAAAACCGATTTGCGCGACAACTATCCTTATGGACTGTTTACGGTTCCGATGAGTGAAATTGTGCGGTTGCATGCTTCCTCGGGAACAACAGGAAAACCAATTGTAGTTGGTTATACGCGTAAGGATATTCAGATGTGGGCGGAAGTGGTAAGTCGTTCACTTACAATGGCCGGAGTACATCGTAATGATATTGTACAGATTGCCTATGGTTATGGCTTATTTACAGGCGGACTTGGATTGCATTACGGAACCGAAAATCTTGGAGCCTCTGTTATTCCGATTTCTGGCGGAAATACTCACAAACAAATCCAGTTAATGGAGGATTTTGGCAGTTCCGTTCTTTGCTGCACCCCTTCGTATGCGCTCAACATCGCAGAAGTGATGAGAGAGATGAAGGTGGATATGAAAAAATTAAAGCTCCGGGTAGGTGTATTTGGTGCAGAGCCATGGTCAGAGGCAATGCGCAAAGATATTGAAACAAAACTTGGCATTAAAGCGATTGATATTTACGGACTTAGTGAGATTGTTGGTCCCGGGGTCTCGTGCGAATGCGAACACCAGTGCGGTATGCATATCAACGAAGATCATTTTCTTCCTGAGATTATCAATCCCGAAACATTAGAGCCGATGGCTCCGGGCGAGATAGGCGAACTTGTATTTACTACAATTACAAAAGAAGGAATTCCGCTGATCAGATATCGGACGCGTGATCTTACCCGCCTTATTTACGATAAATGTGCTTGCGGACGTACCCTTGTAAGAATGGAAAAATGCAAGGGACGCAGTGACGATATGCTGATAATAAGGGGCGTAAATGTTTTTCCGTCACAGGTCGAATCTGTTCTTCTAAGTATAAGCGAAGTCGAACCGCATTACCTGATTATTGTCGATCGCGAAGGGACCCTTGATAAGATGTCGTTAATGGTTGAGGTTCAGGAGCAGTTTTTCTCGGATGAGATCAAAAAACTGGAAGATTTGCGCATGAAGATTGCACGCAGACTCGATAGTGTACTCGGTATATCTGTGAATGTTAAGCTCGTTGAACCAAAGACGATTGAAAGAACTGCGGGCAAAGCGAAACGTGTGATCGATAACCGTAAGATTTAAAGATTAAGTCTGCCAAAAGTTCTTTGCCGCAAGAATTCAAAAGATTCACTAAGAATATTTTTCAGATATTCTGTGCTTTTTGTAACTTGGTGACTTAGTCCGTCAGCTGACGGATTGTGGCATTTAAAAACCAAATTTAATTTTAACAATATGCTGATCAAACAATTATCAATTTTTCTCGAGAATAAATCGGGACGTTTGAACGAAGTTTCTCAAATACTTGGAAGCAACGGAATCAACATGTCAGCCTTCTCGGTAGCCGATACTTCGGAGTTTGGTATTTTGCGACTGATTGTTTCTGATCCTGAGCTTGCCTGCAAGGTTTTACGCGAGAATCAGTTCTCGGTTAGTCTTACCGATGTGGTTTGCCTCAATTGTCCCAACGAACCGGGCGCTTTAGCCAAAACACTTGAGATACTGTCCGATAATAAGGTCTCTATCGCGTATCTTTATGCCTATTCAATGGGCGATTCAGCTAATGTTGTCTTAAAACCCGATCAGATGGAGCAGTGCATCAAAGTTTTGCAGGCGAATAAGGTCGATCTTGTTAAAGCAAGCGAACTTTATAAGATCTGATATTCAAATCTGGCTATTTTTAGGAATATGCTGAGCAAAGGGGATGAAGACACCCTCCTTACTAAAAGAGTAAGATTTTGTAATTAAGTTTTTTAGTATTTTCTTTGATATTGGAATTGAAACATAGGTGTCTCACAAAAAACTCGCAACGATGCTTACAAAGGATATAGTAAATAAGACGATTAATACGCTACCCGATTCATTTACAATTGATGAATTAATAGATCAATTGATTTTTATGGAGAAAGTGGAGGAAGGATATCAACAATCCGAGGCAGGCAGCGTAATTTCAAATGAGGATGTTAAACTAATAATTGATAAATGGTCAAAATAGTTTGGACCGAGGCCTCAATTAATGATCTAAAGGAAATTTTTGAATAAATATATATCGGAAGATTCTGTCCGATATGCCGATCTGACGGTTAATAAGATTTATCAGGGAGCTCAGGTAATTGTTGTTAATCCACATATGGGTCGAATGGTTATAGTTTTTAATGATCCATTAATCAGGGAGTTAATAATAGGTAATTACAGAATCATATATCGAATAAAGAATGACTTTCAGTCCGACATCTTAAGGATTTACCATACAGCGAGACTTTTAAAAAAGAACAAGTTGAAACCATAGTAAAATGGAATTAAGTTTGTAACGAATTATAATCATTCTACCTTCTCCAATAAATATTTTTTGATAAAGGATTAATCTGTAGCCTTTTATTATTTCCAATGGGAAGGTAAAAAGTAGTCGGGCTAAATGAACGATTGTGGCGAAATCAAAACAACAAATTTTGTAACTTTGTAAAAACAGATATCATGGCCGTATCAGGGTTAAAACAAAAATTGATTGGGAAAATCAATCAAACAGAAGATAGCGGGATATTGGAAGAGATGTACCGACTAATCGTAAATGAAGAAACTGAAGGTAGTATATATGTACTTTCGGACGAACAGAGAAATGCCGTTGAAGAAGCCCAACAACAATTTAAGAATGGACAATTTTTAAATAGTGAACAAGCAGACAAAGAAATTAAAGAATGGTTAGGCGAGTAATCTGGACAGAAAGAGCTCAAAAAGAAAGAATTGCAATATTTGATTACTGGAATAAACGGAACAAATCCTTTATTTTCAGTAGAAAATTAAATGAACTAATAAGTGAGTCGCTAATATTAATCAGTAAGCATCCATTAATTGGGAAGCGTACTGATAAAGAAAACGTAAGAGTAAAAGTTTTAAGAGACTATTTAATTATTTATGAACTAACTGAAAGTGATTTAGTCGTATTATCTATTTGGGATTGCAGGCAAAAGCCTGAAGATTTAAAAAGAATAATGCGATAAAATTGAATCGAAGGGCATTCATTATCAAAATTTTGCGTGGCAAGGTGGGTATGCCGGTTTTTCGGTGAGTCCATCAAAAGTCAAGTCAGTAAAGGAATATATTTCAGATCAGAAAAATCACCATAAACAGCAATCATTCAGGGATGAATACATTCAATTTTTGAATGAACATGGAGTGGATTACGATGAGGAATTTTTATGGACATGATATTAGCAATAAAACATTCTGCGATTCCTATCCGAGAATGTTTTTTTATTCGATCTGTATCAAATAATTTTCACCGGAATAACGGTGATCTTCCTTCATAAATCATAACTTTGCTATAAAATGATACTTAATTTTAGATATTGCTTAAAATCAGACGTTATGAAAAAAGTTCCGTGTTTGCAGAAATGCAAAGTGTTTAAAATGAATAAAATAAAATTGATGCTTTTGGTTATGATGGCGGTTTGCTGTTTGCACCCTTCATTTGCACAAACGCAGCCTCAGACTCCTGAGAGTAAAAAAGAGGCTGAATTAAAACGGCTGGAAACTGCTGTGGGAACTGCCAAAGCGGGACTAAACATGGCACAAAAAAAGGCTGCCACTGCCGATTCGTTGCTAAATGCAGGACCTGAATTGATCAAACAGGGTAAGTCTGCTGAAAAGCAAATTGGCAATGAGATAAGCGCCAAAGACAAGGAATACAAGGCTAAGGTTAAAACATTGGATAAACAGGTGAAATCGAAAGATAAGAATGAAGCCGCCGAAGCGAGGAAGGAACGTAAAAATGTTGATACCCAATACAGAGCCGACATAAAAGATCTGACCGCAAAGCAAAGAGACGCTCAAAAGAAGATTTCAACGGGTGAAAATAATAAAAACAGGGGTAAGGCGTCGCAGAAAACCTCACGCGAAGCAGTTAAAAGAGCAGAGGCAACCTTAAATACTGCGCAGGCGAGACTCGATGTGGCAAAAGAGGGCGACAAATCGGTTAAAACAAAGAAAAAGAGATAATTATCGTTTTACGATAAATCATATGGCAACAAACCCCTTTCCACATCGGCGGAAAGGGGTTTGTTATATCAAATTTCACTTTCAGCCCCGGGAATTGTGCGTTAATGGAGATATTGCAGGTCAAAATGATTGACAATTGAAATGAATGTGAAAAAATGAATCAATTAGGTAAAGACAAAACCAGAAATGCATGCACGCCACGCAGTGGCAATATATTCCAGCCCAATGGCAACGCCTTGGGGCAAAATAAACATAGCCCAATGGCAACGCCTTGGGGTAAAATAAACATAGCCCAACGGCAACGCCTTGGTAAAATTTAATCGTGAATTAAATTCTTTATATGCGTCAGGAACTCCCGGTTTTTCCGGGAATTTTTTTTACATTGCATCAAAATTAATAAAGTCAGGTTTAATAAGTTTCTAATGAAGAAAGTTTCAATTCAAGGAATAAAAGGTTCGTTTCACGAAGATGCGGCCCGTCACTATTTCACTGAAGAGGCTGAGATAGTGGAATGTAAGTCGTTCAGGAGCGTCTGCGAATATATTGATGCGGATAAGGTTGACTACGCAGTGATGGCCATTGAAAATTCGATTGCAGGAAGTATTCTGCAAAACTATTCACTGATCCGCGATTATCATCTTCGGATTATTGGCGAAATCTATATCCATATTCAGATGAATCTGATGGCGCTTCCGGGTGTCCGTAAGAAAGATATCAAAGAAATTTATTCGCATCCGGTTTCCTTCCTTCAATGTGCCGAATACATTGAAAAATATTTTCCGAATGTCGAAACTAAGGAACTCGGCGACAATGCCGCAGTTGCTAAACTAATTGCTAAAGAGAAGATTACATATGCCGCCGCTATCAGTAACCTAAGGTCTGCCGAACTTTATGGACTTGAGGTACTTGAAAGAGGGGTCGAATCGAATAAGAAGAATTACACGCGATTCCTGATCCTTGCCAAACATGCCGTTGCTTCTGTTGAGGCAAACAAAGCCTCTATCTGTTTTGAAGTAGGGCACTTTCATGGTGCATTGGCTAAAGTATTGAATACCTTCGCCGAACATGAAATTAACCTTACCAAAATTCAATCGTTGCCAATCATTGGAAAACCCAATGAATATTCATTCCATGTTGATATTGAGTGGGATTCGACTGCTAATTACGAAAAAGCCATTCATAAGGTGCTTAAAAATGTCTCCAGTCTTGCTATACTTGGAGAATATGTGAGGGGAGAAGTTTCTATACACAACCAATAAATCTTTATTTATGAGTAAAATAGCTATTTTTTACGGACCCGAAAACGGAGCTGTTCACCGTGTAGCCAAATTATTGGCAAAGAAGATTGAGAGTAAAAAGCCTGATCTGATTCATGTAAATGAGGCGTCAGCAGAGGATCTGGCTCGTTATGATACCATAATTTTCGGGATCTCGACAGTCGGTCGCGATACGTGGGACCAGAAATTTGGGAATGTTGACTGGGCTAAGTTTATGCCATCTGTTTCATCGTTTGATTTTACGGGGAAAAAAGTGGCGATCTTTGGTCTGGGCGATCATATTACCTATGCTTACCACTTTGTCAATTCAATGGGAGTTCTTGCCAAACTCGTGATCAAAAACGGGGGACAATTGATCGGAAAAGTAACACCTGAGGGTTATACTTTTCAGGACTCCGAAGCCCTCGAAGGTGGTCTGTTTCTTGGGTTACCGATTGATGAGGACTTTGAACCCGAGTTGACCGACAATCGGTTGGATTGTTGGACAGAACAATTAAATAAAGAGTTTTGAAGCAGATAAGCCAAATAAATACGCCGATAAACCGCGAAATTGTTGAGCGTAAAATAGAAGAACTCGAAGTGCCCGAGATCGGGAATGCTTCGATCAGGGAAATAGTTCAGTTGGTCAGCAGCATCGAAGCTGTTACAGGCGACCGCTATGTTCGCATGGAGATGGGAGTTCCCGGTCTTCCGGCTGCAAAAGTAGGTGTCGATGCCGAAATTGAAGCACTGCATAATAATGTTGCAGCGGCCTATCCGCGTATTGATGGTATTCAGCCGCTTAAGGACGAAACATCCCGTTTTGTGAAGCTCTTCATGAATATTGATGTGAAGCCCGAAGGTTGTATTCCAACAGTTGGTTCAATGGAAGGAAGTTATGCCGCTTTTCTCGTTTGCGGAGGTTGCCGTAAAGAACGCGATACTGCGCTGTTTATCGATCCCGGATTTCCCGTTCAGAAACAGCAGTTGCTCGTGATGGGACAGAAATACGAAACTTTTGATGTATTCGATTATCGTGGCGAAAAACTTCGTGCAAAACTCGATTCTTATCTTTCGAAAGGAAATATTAATTGCATCATCTATTCAAATCCCAATAACCCTTCGTGGATCTGTTTTAACGATGAGGAACTAAAAATTATAGGCGATCTTGCCAATCAGTACGATGTTGTAATCATCGAAGATCTTGCTTACTTTGGAATGGATTTCAGGCAGGATCTCTCACAGCCGGGTGTTCCTCCTTACCAGGCGACAGTTGCCCGTTACACAGGAAATTATATATTGATGATTTCAAGTTCAAAAGTCTTTTCGTATGCAGGTCAGCGTATCGGAATGATTGTGATTTCCGACGCATTGTATCACCGCCATTTCCCATACCTTGAAGAACGATTAAAAGTTCATGGATTTGGCAATGCAATCGTTCATCGCGTACTGTATTCGTTGACATCCGGCACCTCCCACTCTTCGCAGTATGCTTTGGCAGCCATGTTTAAAGCCGCTTGCGACGGTACTTTCAACTTTATTGAACAGGTGAAAGAATATGGCGAAAAGGCTAAGATCATGAAGAAACTGTTCGTCGATAATGGATTTATAATTGTTTACGATACCGATCTTGGTCAGCCTGTTGGTGATGGATTCTACTTTACCATCGCTTATCCCGGAATGACAGGCCCGGAACTGCTGCACAAACTGCTTTATTACGGAATCAGCGCTATTTCGCTTGGCAATACCGGCAGTACAAAAGAAGGATTAAGAGCTTGTGTTTCACATGTTAAAAGAGATCAGTTCGGCGATTTGGAAACACGGCTTAAGCAATTTAATTCAGATTTCGCGGAAATTTGAATTGGTATGATTACGTTTGTGCCCCAAATAAGCGTTAGTTAGTAATTTTTAAAAAATACGAGATAAAATGGCAAAAGTCAGAGGAGCAGTAGTAGTCGACACCGAAGTGTGTAAAGGTTGCAACTTGTGTGTGGTTGCCTGTCCTACACAGACTTTGGCGCTTAACCGCAATGTGAACAACAAAGGATACCACTATTCATATATGGAAAATCCCGAAAACTGCACCGGTTGTACAAATTGCGCTGCAGTCTGTCCTGATAGTTGTATTACTGTTTACCGGGCAAAATTCGAAAATTAAAATATTAGAAAATCCTGAATATGGGTGAGTTAAGATTAATGAAAGGCAACGAGGTAATTGCCGAGGCAGCAATCCGGTGTGGTTGTGACGCTTATTTTGGCTATCCTATTACCCCGCAGTCCGAAATAATGGAGACCTTGATGGCGCATCGTCCATGGGAAGAAAGCGGAATGGTCGTTTTACAAGCCGAAAGCGAAATCGCTTCAATTCACATGGTTTATGGAGCCGCCGGCTCCGGGAAACGCGTGATGACTTCTTCTTCAAGTCCGGGTATCAGCCTTATGGCCGAAGGAATATCTTATATGGCTGGTGCCGAACTGCCTTGCGTGATTGTAAATGTTCAGCGCGGCGGTCCGGGTTTGGGAACCATTCAGCCTTCACAAGCTGATTATAACCAGGCAACTAAAGGCGGCGGACATGGCGACTATTCGTTGATCGTACTTGCTCCCGCTTCAGTGCAGGAAATGCACGACTTTGTGATACTTGGATTTGAACTTGCGTTTAAATACCTTACTCCGGTGATGATCCTTGCCGATGGCGTTATCGGACAGCTTATGGAAAAAGTTGAACTGATTGATCAGCGTCCTCGCTGGACCAACGAACAAGTCGCTGAAATCTCAGGAAACTGGGCAACGATAGGTAAATCAGCCAGTCGCAAAAAACATATCATTACTTCTTTAGAGTTGGATTCTTCCATCATGGAACAGAATAACATCCGGCTGCAGGAAAAATATAGTCTGATTAGGTCACAAGAAGTTCGTTATGAGGCTATTTCGTGTGATGATGCCGAATACATTATAGTTGCTTTTGGATCGTCAGCCCGAATATGTCAGAAAACAGTGCAGATTGCCCGCAAAAAAGGGGTGAAAGTTGGTCTGATACGTCCGATCACTTTATTCCCTTTCCCGGAGAAAATCATTGCCGAATATGCTGCGAAAGTGAAAGGTTTCCTTTCTGTTGAATTCAATGCCGGGCAGATGGTGAATGATATTCGCCTTGCTGTTAACGGGAAAACAAAGGTTGAATATTTCGGAAGGATGGGAGGTATTGTTCCTACGCCTGATGAAGTTGAAACTGCACTCGAACAAAAACTTTTAAGAGGATAATTATGTCTGAAGTAGCTGATAGAATCAAAGAAATAATTAAACCGGAGAATCTGGTTTATGCAAAATCACCTGTTCTGAACGACGATATCATGCATTATTGTCCGGGATGCAGTCATGGTGTGGTTCACCGTTTGATTGCTGAGGTGATTGAGGAGATGGGAATTCAGGAACAAACGATAGGTATTTCACCTGTTGGATGTGCCGTGTTTGCCTATAATTACATCGACATCGATTGGCAGGAAGCTGCTCACGGTCGTGCTCCGGCAGTTGCTACAGGTATTAAAAGAGTGATGCCGGATAAGTACGTTTTCACCTACCAGGGTGATGGTGACTTGGCTGCTATCGGAACTGCCGAAACTTTTCATGCTGTGAACCGTGGTGAAAATATAGTAATGATCTTTATCAATAACGCCATTTATGGCATGACCGGAGGACAAATGGCTCCGACTACATTAGTCGGACAGGTTACCGCAACAACTCCCAATGGCCGCGATGTTGATTTGAATGGTTATCCGCTGAGAATTACCGAATTACTGGCGCAATTACCTGGAGCCGCTTTTGTAACACGTCAGAGTGTTCAAAATCCCGCAGCAGTACGTAAAACGAAAAAGGCAATCCGTAAAGCATTCGAAATTCAGGCAATGAAAAAGGGTACTGCATTTGTTGAGGTCGTTTCTACATGCAGTTCCGGATGGAAGCTTAGTCCGGTTGAATCGAACAAATGGATGGAAGAAAATATGTTTCCGCAGTATCCGCTTGGCGATCTGAAAGACAGTTCCCGTGCTGATGCCGATTTATACCGAATCAAAGGTTAATTCTATTTTAAACAAAACTGAAAAATGACTGAAGAAATCATAATAGCAGGATTTGGCGGACAAGGGGTTCTTTCGATGGGAAAAATTCTTGCTTACTCAGGTGTGATGCAGGATCAGGAAGTGGCCTGGTTCCCTTCATATGGTCCCGAAATGAGGGGTGGTACTGCCAATGTTACTGTTATCCTCAGCGACGAACGGATCAGTTCTCCGATCCTGAACAAATTTGATACGGCGATCATTCTCAACCAGCAGTCGATGACCAAATTCGAATCGCACGTAAAGCCCGGAGGTACACTAATTTATGATCCTAACGGGATTGTAAAACATCCTTCCAGAAAGGATATCAATATTTTGAGAGTGGAGGGAGCACGACTCGCCATTGAAATGGGTAATCCGCTAACATTTAACATGATCGTTCTTGGTGCATTTCTAAAAGCTAAACCAGTGATCAAACTCGAGAATGTAAAAAAAGGACTTGAGAAATCGTTGCCCGAACGTCATCATAAATTGATTCCGCTTAACCTTGAGGCCATTGAAGTTGGACAGGCAAACCTTGAGGTGGTTCAGACAGTATAAAGAAGAAAAACCGGTTTTCCACCGGTTTTTCTTCTTTATATCAGATCAATCCCTGATCGATTTGCCAGATAATATATTCGATCATGCTGTCTTCGTTTGCCGGATCATATTCCGATTTCAGGTTATGCCCAAAGATACGGGCAACACTTTGCCATAAAAATGCATTGAATCCCCCTTTAAACTCTTTAATGATTTCAAACGACGACTTGCCGGTTTCGCGGTCAATCAGTTTAATTAATATCCGCCCCTGAGAGACTGTCATCGACCTGATTTCGGGCTCATATTCAGCAAATAGCTCTTTTTCAATGTTTTTGACATAAGCCTTCCGCTCTCGCTCTGACTTAAAACTCAAATATACTTTATTGTATTCCTCGATCTTCTTCGCTGCAAGTTTGGCAATGGGATAGACTTTTTTTACTCTGAGTTCCAAAGTAGTATATTGCCGGAATTGCTTGCGCGACATATCTTGTGCCTGCGGATAAACCGAAATTTCGGGTAATGTAATGTGAAATATCGAATCGGAAATCGACGTAAGATCCTTATCATCGTAATGATATGGCGGAAGATCCTTTACCTGACCAATTCCCGAAAACGGCAACCACAAAACCACAAAAAAACTAAACCATTTTAACATCACCTGATCTGTATTATTCGGGCTCAAAATTAGTAAACGATCACACAAGCTGTATTGTTTGTACGATTATTAAATTTCAAACTTTGTGAACCCCGGATTTTTAAAACAATATCTTTGTGGATTATTTGATTAAACCTTTAGTCGAGCGCAGAAAATGGATAAAATCAATGTTGGGGTATCCTCCGAGATCGGATTGTTGGAAGGGGTCATCCTTCATACGCCGGGGCACGAAGTCGAAAATATGACACCTGAAAATGCTCAGAGAGCACTCTATAGCGACATTTTAAACCTGTCGGTCGCAACAAAAGAGTATGTTCAGATGAAAGGTGTTTTAGAGAAAGTGACCCGAACTTTCGAAGTCAGGGATCTTTTAAGAGAGACGCTTGAAGATGATTCCGTTAAGGAGGAACTGGTGCGCAGGATATGTGCACAGGAAGACGCAGCGGCAGAAACCGATTTCCTACTGAATATTCCGACTCCGTTGCTGACGAGTCAATTGATTGAAGGGGTGGTGCTTCGGCGCGATAACCTGACCCGCTTTTTAAGCAAGGAACGTTATTCGATGCGCCCTTTGCATAATTTCCTTTTTACACGCGATGCCTCCATGACGCTTTGGGACGAGGTTCTGATTGGTAAAATGGCCAGCAAAGTTCGCGAGCGCGAGACCCTGATTATGGAAGCCATCTTCAAAAACCATCCTGCTTTCGGCGTTAAGACAATCAATCCGGCAGCGCTTCCGGGAAGTTTGGGTAGTTTTCCAAATGCGACGATCGAAGGTGGCGATGTACAAATTGCGCGCGAAGATGTGTTAGTCGTCGGAACAGGTTCCCGAACCTCAACCGAAGGGATTGACTATCTTATTGAAGTGATAAAAGCCAGGAAGACAAGCCTTAAGCATATTATTGTACAGGAACTTCCCGACAGCCCCGAATCGTTTATCCATCTCGATATGACATTCACCTTCCTCGATAAAGATGCGTGTATGGTTTACGATCCGTTAATTCTGAAAAATAATAAATTTCATACCATCCACATCACAATTGAAAACGGGAAAGTTACAGGCATTAAACAGCGTAAGAATATTCTGAAGGCACTGAATACGATAGGTTTCGATCTCGATCCTGTGTTTTGCGGCGGCAAACAGGATCTGTGGATCATGGAGCGCGAACAGTGGCACAGCGGGGCTAATTTCTTTGCTTATGCTCCCGGTAAAGTGATTGGTTATGAACGAAATGACTATACGCTTGAAGAGATGAACAAACATGGTTTCGAGATTATCCGTGCTATCGACTTTATCGAAAACAAAGTCAATCCCGATGATTATAAAAAGGCGGTGATCACGATTCCGGGATCAGAATTGGCAAGAGGCGGTGGCGGTGCACGCTGTATGACGATGCCCATCTTGCGTCAGAAAGTTGACTGGTCGCTTTAGATGGAACTATTCAGATTTCAATTATGCGTAAAATAAATAACGACGAACTTTCCAGGCTTACAGTCGACGATTTCAAACAAGCCGATAAGATGCCGCTTGCCGTGGTACTCGATCATGTAAGAAGCAGTAATAATGTAGGTTCTGTATTCCGTACTTCCGATGCGTTGCTTATCAGGAAGATATGCCTGTGTGGAATTACAGCCACCCCTCCCGATAAAGAGATTCATAAAACGGCGCTCGGGGCTGAGAATACCGTTGACTGGGAATATTTCAAAACGACTGAAGAAGCTGTTGAAAGTCTCCGAAACGAAGGTTATACGGTCATTGCCATCGAACAGGTTGAGGGGAGCATCTCCCTCGATAAATACCTTCCCGAACCGGAGTCTAAGCTCGCGCTGATCTTTGGTAATGAGGTTAAAGGCGTACAGCAGAAAATTGTTAATCAATGTGATCAGACAATCGAAATTCCGCAATTCGGTACCAAGCACTCCTTTAATATTGCTGTAAGCGCCGGTATCGTACTATGGGATCTTTCGAATAAGCTGAGGCAACAACAATTGCAATTTTTCTGTTGATTGATGGCTAAAAAACAATAGCTTACGATACATAAGCCACACATAGTTATCCAACTATTCACCTATAACCATTGTGGAATTGTTTCTTTGCCTGGAACGAGCTATTTCTATGTGAATTTCTCCTACAACCTGTTTTTTCTCCCGGTACGACTTCATCTTAGCCAACCCCTTCCTCCGAATCAGGCATAAATCCGAATTATAACCTATCTCTTGCCGATAGGTTTTATCCATATTTGGATTGTACCAAAGCTATATTCGGGTCGTACTTTCTGTGTACCATCTGTGCAGTGTCTGTACACTATCTGTGCAGTAACTGTGCTAAATTAGTATAAATGCTGCACAGATAAAGTACAGATAGTGCACAGTTAGTATAGAGATGATAATACTCAAATAAAAGCAAGGATCTAAAAAGGGGAATCGGGAAGGGTTTGGTTGCAGTAATTCTGTAAGGAAATGAAGTGGTTGGTTTGATCGTAATAATTAATTTATTCTTTAAAGGTAGAAAAGTCTGTATTTCCTTTAAATATTGCAAATCGTCATCTTGTAAGATCTATCTTATTCTCGAGGTATTTATGGATTAAGGCAGCGACGATATTTTGGTAAGGAATACCAGTTTCAATCTCTTTTAATTTCAGATCGGCTAAATCTTTTCCGTTAGTTTTATATTTAGCTCTGCCGTTCTTTCAATTGTATTTTTTGCCGATTTTACAGCTTTTAGCAAATCGGTCTTTCTTGTTTTCGAAATCTTCAATTGATTATTTTGATGGCTTTTCAAGATATCCAATTCTTCATCATCATATTTAGTATTCGTCTTGCCGCTGTTGTCTGTCGGAATAATTACCCGATCCAAAGGTAATAGAAGATGAGTCATTGAAAAGTTTGGTTACGTGATTCAATTTATTAATGAAATGGTGCTAATTTTGCATTCACGGTCAATAAATTGTTTTCTGTTGGCTTTGAATATTTTGTACAAATTGAATAAAAATTTATGGAGCAAAAAGGAACACCCTTGTCATTAGGCACTGATAATATTTGGCATTTGCTTTTGCTATATGCAATTCCATCTGTAATTGCCATGACAGCTTCATCGCTTTACAACATAATTGACAGTATTTTTATCGGTCAGGGCGTAGGGGCTTTGGCGATATCCGGTTTGGCAATCACTTTTCCTTTGATGAATCTTTCCGCGGCATTCGGATCATTGGTTGGAGTGGGCGCTTCTACATTGATATCGTTGCGATTAGGGCAAAAAGATTATTCAAGCGCAAACAGTATCCTGGGAAATGTGTTCGTATTGAATACAATTTTCGGATTAATCTATACGGTTATCGTTCTTCTTTTTCTTGATCCAATACTTTTCTTTTTTGGTGCAAGCAATGATACTATCCCGTATGCGCGTGAATATATGATAGTTATCTCGCTTGGAAATGTTATTACGCACTTGTATTTTGGGTTAAATGCCATGTTGCGGGCAACCGGCAATCCGAAAAAGTCGATGTACACCACGATTTGTTCTGTAATTATCAACATCATTTTGGCCCCTGTTTTTATTTATGGATTTGGATGGGGAATTCGCGGAGCGGCCCTCGCTACTATTATTGCGCAGACATCTATGTTGATTTGGCAAATCAAAATTTTTAGTAATAAAGGAAGTTTTATTCATTTACAAAAGGGGATATTTAAGTTGAAACGCAGAATTGTGAGCGATTCCTTATCTATTGGTATGGCGCCTTTTATGATGAATGCTGCCGCATGTGTCATTATTGTTTTGATCAATAAAGGCCTCGTCAAATATGGAAGCGATTTACATGTAGGGGCTTACGGGATTATAAACCGGATGGCTTTTCTTTTTGGCATGATTGTTATGGGACTAAATCAGGGGATGCAGCCTATCGCGGGGTACAATTTTGGCGCCAAACAAATCGGCAGGGTAAACAAGGTGCTGAAATACACCATTGTTATGGCTACCGGCGTAATGACTGTTGGTTTTCTGATTAGCGAATTGTTTCCACATGTTGTTGCTTCAATTTTTACTAAAGACCAGACATTAATCGACCTGGCAGTGCCGGGATTGCGTATCGTTTTTATGTCTTTCCCAATTATCGGTTTTCAGATGGTTACCTCAAATTTATTTCAAAGTATAGGAATGGCAAAGCAAGCCATTTTTATGTCATTATCCCGTCAGGTGATCTTTCTGTTGCCGTGTTTGCTAATTCTTCCTCAATTCTTGGGGGTAAAGGGCGTTTGGTATAGTTTGCCTGTAGCCGATTTGTTGTCAAGTGTTATTGCGGCATATATGCTTGCTGCACAATACAGAAAATCTGTAATTAAGGGGTAAAATTTATTAACTATTGAAACAATTCATCCATGGACGAAAAATATGTCATAAATATAGGTCGGCAACTTGGAAGTGGTGGCCGTACAATCGGGGAAGAATTAGCCTCGCAGTTGGGTATTTCTTTTTACGATAAGGAACTAATCCAGATTGCTTCGCAGGAAAGCGGATTGGGGAAAGAATTTTTTGAAAAGGTTGATGAAAAAGCCAGTCATAGTATTTTCGGTGGATTGTTGGATTTGCGTAGCTTTTCTTCTGACGAAGTGTATTCGACCAATTATTTGAGTAATGAAACATTATTTAAAATCCAAAGTGATGTTATACGTGGATTGGCAGAACAGGACTCATGTCTTTTCATTGGACGCTGTGCTGATTATGTTCTTAAAGATAACCCTCGCTGTTTGAATATATTTATCAGTGCAGATATGAACGACAGGGTTAAACGCATTGCCGAAACTCAACAGATACCGGAGAATAAAGCGAAAGATTTGATTGAAAAGATGGATAAGAAACGCGCGGGGTATTACAACTATTATAGTAATAAAGTTTGGGGAGCTGCCGGATCGTATCATTTGTGCATCAACTCCTCTGTTCTTGGTGTTAGTGAAACAGTAACCTTTATCCGACAGTTTACTGAGAAAAGATTTGAATTAAAATAAATTGCAAATAAGGTATCTCATCTTTACGCAAACTGATCAAGTAATTCAATTCGTTTTTGGATGGGGGGATGAGTGGAGAAAAAGTTACTCAGCGAGAATTTCTTCTCTTCGGGTTGGGGATTCTCGATAAAGAGTTGTGCAACATCGCGTCGTTGTACCGCTTCGATAAATGGGTCCTGGTCGATTTTGCGTAAGGCGTTGGCGAGGGCATAAGGTTTTCGGGTCATTTCGGCAGCGCCTGCATCAGCCATATATTCGCGAGATCTGGAAATGCCGAAACGGAGCAAAATAGCGATCAGGTAGCAAACTGCCGAGATTGCAATCGCAATTAAGATAACCACACCACCGTTTTTATTGTTTTTCCCTCGCGAGAAGGCGCCAAACTGCAAACTTCGCAGCGCCATTTGTGCAACAAAAGCAAAAATACCAACAAAAATGATGGAGATGATCATGAGTCGGACATCGCGGTTACGGATATGAGACAATTCATGAGCGATCACCCCTTCGAGTTCGTCGTCGTCGAGTTTATTGATGATTCCGCGCGAAAGCGAAACAGAGTAAGTACTTTCGTTGATTCCACTCGCAAAGGCATTAAGTGAATCGTCTTCAATAACAAAGATCTGCGGTATCTTCATCCCTTTGGAAATACAAAGGTTTTCGACAAGATTATAGACACGCTTGTTTTCCATCCGTTGGAGAGGTTTGGATCCCGTGGCGATGTGTATCATCGAATTGTGGAAAAACCAGGCAATTGCGAACCAGACAGATGTTCCAATCAATACAAACGGTATTACATTAACAAAGGAGTCGTTAACTATTTGCGGATCGCTTTGTTGCGAAGTGAAGAACAAGAAGGCGTAAACCATTCCGAGCAATACAAGCGGAAAAGCAATAATCAGGAGAACACTGTTGAAATTGTTTCTCCTGATTTGTGTCTGTATACCGACGTAAGTCATTAATTAAAAGTGATTTTAGGCGGTTCTTCCATGTTTGTCCGCTCTGTACCAAGATCGAACATTGTTTCGCGCTTAAAGCCAAAGTTATTGGCAATAAGGTTCGACGGGAAGGTCTCGATTCCTGTGTTATACTCGGTGGTGGCAGCGTTGAAATACCTGCGAACGGCGGCCAGTTTGTTTTCAATATCGCTTAACTCTTCCTGAAGTTGCAAAAAATTTTGGTTGGCTTTCAGATCGGGATATGCTTCGACAGATACTTTAAGTCCTTGTAATGCAGACGAAAGTTGTGTTTCGGTCCTGATCTTTTCATCAATGGTAGTCGCACCCATCGCGGCAGTTCTTGCTTCGGTAACACGCAGCAGTAATTCTCTTTCGTGTGTGGCATAACCTTTCACGGTTTCAACAAGTTGAGGAATAAGGTCGTGCCGCTGACGAAGCTGAACATCGATATCCGCAAAGGCATTTTGCCTTGTGTTGCGCAGACGAACAAGACTGTTGTAAATGCCAATCAGCCAAAAGACAATCACAGCAATAACTATCAGAATAATCCAGATCATAACAAATGGTTTTAGGTGATGAATAGGACAAATCTACAATTTTATGATGATACTTTGTTACCAGTTCAAACTTTTCGAAATGTGGTCATTTGACATTTAGACCGACGGTTCGCTTGTGCGGAATGGATGATCGTACTATGCCTGAACCGATGGCGCCCCGAAATCTATTCTTTGGAAAAATAAATTATTTTTTTTACTCACAATTATTGCCTGATAAGAAGTTGAATGTAACCGGTTTCTGTGTTAAAAAAGGTTTTTAAAATGTAAAAAGGGTTTCTTTTTTTCCATTTTTTTATATTTTGAAAGCAACCATCCGTTTGTTGATGCTCGTCTAAAGAACAAATAAGAACCGCCCCCCACGGACGGTTCTTGTTAAATCAACCGGATAAATCCGGTATTATTTTATAACAAATCAAAAGTAATTAAAAAATGAGAAATTTTAGAAAATTTTTTGGAGGCATTTTTTGCCTGACTGTTGGAATTTTGGGCATGGTTTCATGTGACGACAATGATTCTGTTCCGGATCCGCTGAACGCAACCGTCGATGTTTTTGTACAGGACCTTAAAACTGATGCTGCTGTAAAGTATGGTGTAGTTGTTTATGTCAATGCTAATTATGAACTTAAATCGGCAAAGGTAACTGGTCCCGGAGCCGGGGGCAAAGTTTATAACCTTGTAGCCACCGCCAACAAGAAACAATTTGTTTTAATTCCGGCGGCAGCGGATTACGCCACCGATTTGCCAACCAAAGGTGATTACACATTTGAAGTCATTTCAACAACTGATGAAAAAGTTACGGGAAAAGACGTAGTTGGTGATGAAAAACTGGCGCCTATTTCTATTAAAACTGCAGTAATTACTAATCATCTGCTGAAAACGACATGGGATAAAATTCAAACTGCTGACGCCTATGTTGTGAATTTATATTCGGACGATAAATCGGAGAGGTTGTTTTCAAGTTCAGTCATTGCATCAGACAAAGTTGAATATGAGTTTGGATCGACAACTCAGGGATGGGCAACAGGAAAATCACCGGTTGCAAATACTAATTATGTGGTCGAATTGGTTGGTGTAAAATACGAAACAGGTGTAACCAGTGACAAAGAAAATAATATTCAGTTTACTACCCTTGATTCGAAGACGATTAAATGGGAATAATTTTCCGGGGGAAATTATTTAATTTATAACCCGGTCAATTTGACCGGGTTATTTTTTGGCACTAAATTTTCAGTGTATAGAATTAATGGATTAAAACAAATATCCGGGGAAATGAATTTTTGACCTGTCCTGAAATTTGTTTACAGATTTTCTAATTTAATCCTCTCAATTCTGTTTTTGCAATTTGTATTCATCTTCTTCTCATCTTTACTTTTGTTACGGTAATAATTTTTCCAATAAAAGTTATGAAAGAAAAGAGCAAAGCAGCGTCCGTCTCTCTCCATTCCAGGATTATAACCACTACCCACGCTCGCTACTCCGGTTGTGATCGAAAGGAGAATCAAAGGAACTACAATCATATTCAACCCATGCAGAAAGACATCACCGATCCAATTCGTATAAGGCGACAGTGTCGGGAGTTAAATAACCCAAAAACGCTCCTGCGATTAGTGCAATAATGATCTGGTAATGGAGGGCAAGCTTAAATCTTAGAACCGGCATATTAGTTTGTTTTTGAAAGTCCAAAGATAGGATTATCGCCTTTGTTTTTTACAAGGTTAAAAAGTGATGTTTGATATATACACAAAATAGATTACTCTGTCCATTGAAAACCGAAACGGCTTTATCTAAGTTTGATGTTGAAGAAATACTGAAAACAATCTAAAATTAATAACAATGAACCGACTTATTGGAGAGATGCCCAGAATAGGCATCAGACCAGTGATAGATGGCAGGCTTCAGGGCGTGAGGGAATCACTGGAAGTACAGACGATGAATATGGCTAAGGCTGCTGCAAAGCTTATTTCAGAGAACCTTCGTTTCCCCAACGGAGAAAAGGTGGAGTGCATAATTGCCGATAGTACTATTGGCGGAGTTGCCGAAGCGGCGATGTGTGCCGATAAATTCTCACGTGCCGGTGTTGGTGTATCGCTGACTGTAACGCCATGCTGGTGCTACGGTACCGAAGTGATGGATACCGATCCATTAATCCCAAAGGCAGTATGGGGTTTTAACGGGACAGAGCGTCCGGGTGCCGTTTATCTGGCTGCTGCTTTGGCAGGATATGCACAGAAAGGTTTGCCCGCATTTGGCATCTATGGCCGCGATGTGCAGGATGCAGACGATACCTCAATCCCCGATGATGTAAAAGGGAAGATACTGCAGTTTGCCAAGGCAGGTCTTGCTGTAGCGCAGATGAGAAATAAGTCGTACCTCTCGATTGGTGGTATGTCGATGGGGATTGCCGGATCGTATGTTGATCAGGAATTCTTTCTCGATTACCTGGGGATGCGAACCGAAGTGGTTGATATGTCAGAACTCGTTCGTCGAGCTGAGCGCGGAATCTATGATCATGTTGAGTTTGAGAAGGCCCTTGCCTGGGTGAAAAAGAACTGTAAAGAGGGTGAAGATCCTAATGTGCCTGAAAAGCGGCTTAACCCTGAACGCAAAGTGTGGGAGTGGGAGATGGTTGTCAAGATGACGCTGATTGCCCGCGACCTGATGATTGGCAATTCACATCTTGCAGATCTGGGTTTTGGGGAAGAGTCACATGGACACAATGCCATCGCCGGAGGATTCCAGGGACAACGTCAATGGACAGATCATTTGCCAAATGGCGACTTCATGGAAGCGATTCTCAACTCTTCATTCGACTGGAATGGTACCCGTGAAGCATTTGTGGTAGCCACAGAAAACGATTCATTAAACGGTGTTGCGATGTTGTTTGGGCATCTGTTATCCAATACTGCTCAGATATTTTCAGACGTGCGCACCTACTGGAGTCCCGATTCCGTTGAACGCGTAACGGGTAAAAGACTTACAGGCAAAGCAGCCAATGGAATCATTCACCTGATTAACTCGGGATCGACCACTCTTGATGCGACTGCAAAACAACAGAAGGATGGCCAGCCTGCCATGAAACCATTCTGGGAGATCACGGAAGACGAAGCACAGGCTTGCCTCGATGCAACCGACTGGCCTGCTGCCAATCTCGGCTATTTCCGCGGAGGCGGATACTCGTCTCATTTCAAGACAGAGGGGGAGATGCCGGTTACAATGTCGCGCGTAAACCTGATCAAAGGAATAGGCCCGGTACTTCAGATTGCCGAAGGATGGACGATCGATTTACCCAAAGACATTCATACTGTCCTTGATGTCCGCACCGACCCGACGTGGCCAACAACATGGTTTGCCCCGCGTTTGACAGGAAAAGGTCCCTTTGCCGATGTCTATAGTGTGATGGCAAACTGGGGCGCTAACCACGGCGCAATCAGTTACGGACATATCGGTGCCGACCTGATCTCACTTGCCGCAATGCTTCGTATTCCTGTTTGCATGCACAATGTCCCCGACGAGAAAGTATTTCGCCCGGCGGTCTGGAATGCATTCGGAATGGATAAAGAAGGTTCCGATTACCGTGCCTGCGAAACTTATGGCCCGGTTTACGGAAAGACAAGGTAATAATTCGTAGCTAAAATAACAATCCGGCAGCTGCCCCCGATACCGCTATCGGAGGCTGGTTGCCGGATCGTTTAATTTAGAACAAGGCTATCTCTTTGGAAATGCAAATGTAGGGAGTTGCTGAAATCGAAAAAAGTTGTTACTTTGTTGCACAATAAAGGATGATGTTATGCAACGCGATAATATTTACATAGAACAGCTTAAAGAAAGTTTGAGCGAACTTAATCCTTACCTTGTATTGCTGTTTGGCTCGTATGCTTATGGTACGCCGCATGAAGATAGCGATTTAGATGTTTTTGTCGTGCTTAACGACAACTCGATGCCAGCAACTTTCAAAGAGAAGCAAGCTTTGTATTTAAAGGTAAGCACTCAGATCAGGCCAATTGCAAGTAAAATTGCGATTGATCTGATGGTTTATACCATCCCAATGTACGAGCGGTTTAAGGCGCTCAATAGCAGTTTCTCAAGCGAAATCCTCAATAAAGGAGTTGTAATCTATGAAGGCAACCACGCAACAATGGCTTGATTTTGCAAGGACGGACTTGCATAGTTGTGTTAACAACATCAATGATGATTTTGTAACAAACATTGTTGCATTTCATGCCCAACAAGTTGTTGAAAAAGCCTTTAAAGCACTATTGGAAGAAAAGGGAATACCAGTTCCGCGTGTTCATAATTTAGTCCGGCTACATTCATTTGCTGAGGAATTCTTAATTGAACCACTGGTTCTTTTAGAACTCGATGCATTAGATGATGTCTATACCAGTTCCCGTTATCCGGTGATAATTGGAATGATGACAGCGGGCAAACCAACACTATCTGAAAGCAGGGAATTGTATGAAAGCGCTAAACGGATATTTGAAATAATCTTACAATCAATAGAGTAGCAAATTATTAATTTTTCAAATTCGGAGAAGAAGTTAGCTGCCAATCCTTTTTAATGCTTATACTTCGATTTCAATGTTATTTGATTAGTTTCCTTAATGTCCAGACTTTCAGATATAGGGGTATCCTGACTCCAACTGTTTTTATCCTGATTTAATACTGAAGACTTTAGACTCCTTAATACATTGGTGGCGAAGTTTTTTTGACTGCAAACGGGTGTATTTCCGGGTGCCAGAGTGCTTTTGAAAGAAAAATGTGATGATTTTTGATATTCATGCATGAAATGTGTAACGAATTCAGGTTTTGCGCGTCTATTCTTTTATAAAACAATCGAGCTATGAGAAGTAAACAGTTTCAGTTGATCGGAATTATTGCAGTGCTAAGTGTACTGCTGATGTCCTGCATGTTTATTGGACCTTCCGTAAAGGGGAATGGGAACGTTAAAGAAGAAGTGCGGCAGGTTGGCGCATTCGACCAGATTAAGGTGAGCCGTGGAATGAATGTGTACATTACACAGGGAAGCCCGGCCAAGGTAGTGGTTATTGCCGACAGCAATCTGCACGAATTTATTGTAACCAAAGTTGAAGGTGGAGTGCTCAAAATCACGACTAAAGAAAACATTCGCTGGGCCGAAGAGAAGAAGGTGATGGTAACCGTCGAAAAACTTACAGGTGTTGATGCCAACTCGGGGGCTAACATTTGGTCGCAAACGCAAATCAAGTCGGATAACCTGAAGCTTGGGGCGAATTCAGGCGCTAACCTTACGATGGATGTCGATGCAAGATCGCTCAATGCCGACTGTTCGTCGGGAGCCAATATCAAGCTCTCGGGACTGGCAAAGGAGGCCGAGTTGGGAACTTCATCCGGAGCAAATCTCAAAGGAGAAAACCTGAAAGCCGAACAGTGCAGAATGAGTGCCTCGAGTGGCGGTAATGTCTCTTCAACCGTAACCGGGAAGTTGGATGCCGATGCCTCGAGTGGCGGAAACATTGTCTATTATGGCGAACCAACTTCAACCAATGTGAACTCTTCGTCGGGTGGTAATATCCATCGCAAGTAATAACAAACTATTTATCGAATATGAAAACAATTAAACTATTTGCACTTCTGCTCACGGCGGGAGTAATATTTCAGAGCACATCGTTGTTGGCCGCACGTGCAAACGACGGACGACAGACACGGCAGGTTTCGGGATTTCATGGTATCTCGGTGAGCAGCGGTATCGACCTGTTTCTGACTCAGAAAAATGTTGAGGAAGTTGTTGTCGAAGCTACATCGGACGACATGGATAAGATCATCACTAATGTTGAAGATGGTATCCTGAAGATTTATATGAAGGATAAAACGTGGCCCCACATTGGTTGGAACAAGGAATCGCGAAAGGTATATGTGTCGTTCAAAAACCTTGATAAACTTCATGCTTCGGCAGGTTCGGATGTCAATTCACAATCGGCTTTAAAACTCGACAAGCTTGATCTCGATGTTAGCAGCGGTTCGGACGTGAAGCTTGAACTCGATGTCAACGAGCTGCGTGTTGAAACGAGTAGCGGATCAGATGTTTCTCTAAATGGGAAAGCAGCAGTTGCAGAGGTCAGTGCTTCCAGCGGAAGCGATATTACAGCCGGCGATCTTGAAATAAAGAAATGTTCGGCCCATGCATCAAGCGGATCAGATATCAGGATTAAGGTAACCGAAGAGCTCAATGCCGATGCCAGTAGTGGTGGTGATATTAACTATTCGGGCAATCCAAAGGTAAAAAATATCAGGAAGTCAAGTGGTGGCGATGTAAATGGGCGATAGCAGAAAATATTGTTGCAGATTGTTGAATAAACGGTGCAAACAATGAGTGTTTAGGGTAAATGTGTAAGGTCAGAAAGCAAACTGTTTTCTGACCTCTTTTGTTATTAATGGGGCCATTAGGGACAATCATTCAGAGATATAAGCAATACGAGTCAATAGATATCGTATTGTTTTACATCGTAATAACCCAACTCCGACAGATTTCACCCGACATCCTTATACCTCTCCCGTATGCCATCCTTATATCTTTCTTATGTTATGTATGATATACGCCTTATCAGGCATTTTGCATAATACTTAATCGGAGAATTGGTTTGAAAAGCTTCCGATTCTGTTTCTGCAAATACGACATTATTTCATTTTCAGTACTTATTATCTGTTCCAACAATGAAACTACATTGACAATTTATTCGTTATTTAGATTAGACAATGCCGGTTTCTCTTTGGTTGATTCATTAGTTATGGATATATTTGTTCTTGAAAGGCACTGTTTGTCATCCCGGCTCTATGCGGCCAGGTATCACATTGCGAATAAACCATTGCTGAAGTGTTTTTGGGCAATTATTTAATCACAATACAAGTTCTTTAATCAGACAAGTTGCTTTAAAAGAGTTAGATATGGAAAAGTTTACATTGGTGGATGATATAAAGGTTTTCTGTGAAACGGCAAAATCTTTCCCTGATGGAATTATAAAAGCACACCAGGAATTAGAGTCGATAATTACCTGCTCTAAACAAAGGAGATATTTTGGGATTTTTGAGATTAATGAAAAGGGGGGCATTATTTACAACGCGGCTGCCGAAGAAATATATCAGGGAGAAGCCGAAGAATTAGGCTGTGATACGTTTATTATCGAGAGCGGTCAGTACATTTATTTGCTGGTTGAAGATTACCACAGCGATCTCACAGCTATTGGTAAAGCATTTCAACTACTGAAAGCTTTTCCGGGTGTCGATCCTCAAGGTTATTATATTGTTAGATACCTGGATGATAAAGATGCCAGGTGTATGGTTCGATTAGTCTGATAAATTCGACTTATTAGTGACGAATACCTTCACGGAACAACAACATTGGTTTACTTCTTATTAAACATCATATGGCGTCTGTTAAAACAAAGGTTTCGCTTGGCTATTTTACGCTCACAATATTAGCGGCACTGATAATATGGGTCACCTATTCCGAAATACTCCATTACTCAACCGAAAAGGTCGATTTCAATCCGGTAAATAACAAATTTATCTACATCAATAACATTCTAACCAACCTTTATCAGGCTGAAGGATTGGAACGAAATTATGTGCAAACCAGGCAAAACCCCCAGTACCGGGCCTACCTGAAATTGATGGATTCCATCAGCATGCAGATTGATACGCTTGCCTTAATGGTAAACTCGCCCATTCAACAAATACATACCGATAGCATAAAAAAGCTCCTGCAGGTAAAGAAGCAGAATCTTAAAGAATTATCGGCTATTAAGAAAAAAAATTCATCAACAGCCCGTTATCAGCAAGTTCTGAATAAATTAATATCGGGAAAAGACTCAACCAGTCACATTGCAACGGTTTACAGGAATGTCTCAATTAATCGCGACTCCATATATATAAAGCAAAAGAAGAAAAAGTTTTTTGAACGTCTCGCAAATGTATTTTCATCGCAGAAAACAGCGGATTCAAGTCTCCGGGTACAAACAACCCAGTCTGTAAGAATTGACAGCCTGATCGATCCAATCAATCCGGTTGATACCATTGCTGATTTTATAACAGCAGTCATGACCGAAATCAGAGATGACAGCATTGCCAGCGAGAAACGTTTAAAACTAAAAGAGCAGGAAGTGTTGGCCAACGATCGTACGATCACACTGCAATTACGTCAAATGCTTTCAAACATTGAGAATGAAGAGTTGATCAACTCCTTTCAGAAAGTGAAGACGCAACAAAGCCGGGTTGAGAAAAAAACGTGGCTGATTATTTTGGTAGGCGGTTTTGCGCTCCTTACAATTATTTTCTTTTTAGTAAACATCCTGAGAGATATCACCAAAAGCCAGCACTACCGACAAAGCCTCGAGGAGGCAAAAGCCTATTCCGAATCATTGCTCAGGAGTAAAGAGCAATTTATGCTGAGCCTTACACATGATTTGAAGTCGCCTCTGACTTCAATTATTGGCTTTACAGGCATCATGCAAGATGATGGTGGTGTTTCGCCGCGTCACCAAAAGTACCTGCAAAACATCAGCAAGGCTTCTACTCACATTCTGAATCTTATCAATAGCCTGCTCGATCTGGCGCGACTTGAAACCGGGAAGTTGACAATTGATCGTATTGCTTTCAGTTTAAAACCGTTGATAGACGATATTGTGGACGGATTCCGGCCACAGGCCCTTGCTAAAAATATTGATTTGCAATTCCAATTCAACATCACGCCTTCAGTGGTCTACATAAGCGATCCTATGCGGATCACGCAGATATTGAGCAATCTGATATCGAATGCTCTTAAATTTACAGAAGCGGGGAAGGTGTCAATAGCAGTTTCAGCAATCGGGTCGTCAGAAAAGAGTGACCAGATCCAAATTGACGTGATTGATACGGGGATAGGTATTTCGGCAGAAGACTCTCAGCGAATTTTTGATGAATTCGCCAGAGTAGCCACTGCCCGACAATATGAAGGTACCGGTCTGGGATTGACGATCACCCAAAAGCTGATCCATCTGCTCAAGGGAACAATCAATCTTGAAAGCAAAGAGGGTGAGGGCAGTCGCTTTATCATCGTTTTGCCACTTGAAAAGGGCGGGCAATTGACAGCCAATTCTCCCAAGGTAATAAGTGGTCATAGTCAGGAGATAAAGACAGATATTGAGGGGAGAAGGGTTTGGCTTATTGATGACGATGAAACGCTTCTTGAAATGACTTCTGCCATTTTAAAAGCGGCTGGAATGGAAGTACATTCCTTCAGTGATCCCGAAAAGGCCATCAGTTCATTCGAAAAAGGTTGTGCTAATCTACTGATTACAGATATTCAGATGCCTAAAATCAATGGGATTGAAGTGCTGAAGCAAATTCTGGTTAAAAATGGAGGGCAGATCACTGCTATTGCCATTTCGGGAAATAACATGGAAGAAAATGATCTTGCCGGTTTCTCTGCCTTTATTCAAAAACCTTTTCGACCGCAGGCATTATTAGATGCTATTTCAGGACAAATGAAAAGAATAACAGCGGGTTATCAGCAGGAGGATTTGGGATATTCACAACACAAAGGATATAATCTGAAGCAAATTGCTGCTTTTGCTGAAGGAGATCCGGAAAGCCTCAGGCAAATATTGGTGTCATTAATCAGTTCCGGAAAGCAAAATGCGATCCATTTCAGGCAATGCCTTGATGAAAAAAACATTAATGCTATTTCAGATCTGTCACATAAAATGCTTCCCCTGTTCCGTCAATTGGAAGTAAACGATATTACAGAACTCCTGGCCCGACTGGAACAAAAAGATTTTACCCTGACAGACAACCGGCAGTACTACTTATGGGGTAAATTGGCGATTGAGAAGATTGATGTTTTACTCAACACTATACAAAAGAGAGAAAATATAAGCATTGATTAATCATTCGAATCCATGGGATTATTTTTCTCCGGGAGTTCGATTTTGTAAAGCTCAAGCTTATTGTATAATGTTTTACGATCAATTTTTAGCAGACGGGCAGCCTTGCTTTTATTGTAGCCAACAGACTCCAAAACTTTTAGGATTAATTCGCTTTCATTTTCCTCGTTGAATAACTTAAACTGATTATCTTTCTTTTGGGGGTTAAGTATCTCTGCAGGGATTTCGTTGAGGGTGATTAGTTTTCCGGTAGCAAGCAATGTCGCGCGTTTGACAACATTCTTCATTTCACGCAAGTTCCCAGGCCAACTATAGTCCATAAAAGCTTCCTCAACAGCGGGTTCAAAACCGGATACACATTTTTCAAGAACGGTATTGGCCTGATTAAGAAAATGACGGACAAAAAGCAGAATATCTTCCCGGCGTTCACGAAGAGGGGGGACTATAATCTGAAACTCGTTTAACCGGTGATACAAATCTTCGCGAAAGTTGCCCTGCTCTTGCGCTAATTGCAGGTTTTCGTTGGTGGCTGCAATAATCCGTACATCCACTGCAATTTCCCGGCTGCTCCCAACTGGTTTTATTAAACTTTCCTGCAATGTACGTAACAACTGAATTTGTGTGCTGTATGAAAGGTTTCCTACTTCATCTAAAAACAAGGTCCCGCCATTGGCGGCCTCAAAATGACCAATCTTATCGGCAATAGCTCCTGTGAACGAACCTTTGACATGACCGAAAAATTCACTCGCTACCAACTCTTTTGGAATTGCGCCACAATCGACTGCAACAAAAGGACTATCCGCGCGTGCACTTAAGGCATGTATAGACCGCGCTACATATTCTTTCCCGGTTCCGCTTTCGCCCGTGATCAGCACCGACAATGGCGTCGGCGCCACCAAAGCGATATATTCTTTTAAACGTACAGAAACTTTACTGATTCCATCCAGAAAATTATTCTGTTTCGGATCATTCTGTTGGTTTTTAACTTCATGCTTTTTCGTTGCCTCTTCAAGCGCCTCCCTGATAATGCTTAAAATTTCTTCAGGCGGGAAAGGTTTAGGAATGTAATTGAATGCTCCTTGTTTTATCGACTGGATCGCTGTGGAAATATCCGCATATCCGGTCATCATGATAATCTGTGTTTCGGGCGATTCAAGTTTGATCATTCTGATTAAATCCATGCCGCTGACACCAGGCATTCGAAGATCGGTCAAAACAACATCATAGAATTCCTGTCGTACCAATCGCTTTACTTCCTCCGGTGAAAAAACAGTAGTTGCTTGATAATGATGTTTTTCAAGCAGTTTCTTCAACATCAGGCCGAAAGTTACATCATCATCTACAATCAGAATATTTGCCATATGCCTTAATAATGTTTGTTCTGATGTTTATTAAGTGCAAAGATCAGCATTTACTTTTAGTTATTTCTCCAAAAAATGTGTACAAAATAAAAAAAACCTCTGTCAAATACTTTTGACAGAGGTTTTGTCTACCCATTCTAAACTTTGTTTATCTTTGAAGAAACAGCTTTTGAATAAGGTGGAAAGAAAATAATTACGACGTCTATTTAACCAATTCTCCTTTACTTGTGAAGATAAGCTCAGACGATACTCCATCTTTACGGACAACTAATTTATAGGTGTCGTTGTCGCCCTGGAAAATTTTGTCAATAGCATAACCTGCATAGTCCTTTGCAAAAGCTGCAGAGACTGCTTCGGGTAGGGTTGCCGCAGTGATTTCAGTGTATTTCACTGCCTGAGTCACTGTGATGTTATTTTGAATTGTTGTAGCTTCTGCGAACTGTGGCATTGCAAAGAAAATAGCCATTGCGGCTGCTGATAAAATCATTAACTTTTTCATGTTTTCAATTTTTAATATTTGTAAATACTCATTGTTATCAATCTTATAGACAAAAGCGTGCCAAACTCGAAACACTTTCTTGTCAATCCTGATAAAAATCAATTAATCAGATTATTATAAAGATATAAATAAATATTGCCCGGTTTTATAAGCAAGAAAAAGTTGTGGATTCCACGTGTTTGGTGAGGAAAAATTCCCCGTAAATTATGTAAGATTTAGCTAAATAATGTTATTTTGTTTATTTCCATAAAGTTAACCGCATATCTGAAATTGATCTCATCCGATGAAAAGTTTCGGTTGTGGTCAGGCACCGCAAGAAATCGCTGTGCTAAATAAAGAAATTAGTTTTATGCGGGTTTTGTTGGAAATAAAAAAACCTCCGTCAAATATTTTTGACAGAGGCTATGACCACCCAATCCTAACTTTTATTCAAACAAATGTTGAAGAAACAACTTTTGAATAAGGTGGAAAGAAAAAAAATCATGAAGCTTATTTTTCAGCTTTAATCAGTTCTCCAGTTGCACTGAAGAAAAGTACAGCTTTCTCAGCTTCCTTGCTGACAGCTACCTTAAAGGTACCGTCGTCGCCCTGGAAAACTTTATCGATGGCATAACCGGCATAATCCTTTGTAAGAGTAGCAGTGACTGCTGCCGGTAAGGATGCCGCAGTAATTTCCTGGTATTTTACTGCTTTGTCTTGCGTCACTGTGATGTTATTTTGAATTGTTGTAGCTTCTGCTAACTGCGGCATTGCCAGGAAAATAGCCAGTGCGGCTGCTGATAAAATCATTAACTTTTTCATGTTCTCAAGTTTTAATATTTTTAAAATTCATTGTCATATCTCTTATAGACAAAAGCGTGCCAAACCCGGAATACATACCTTTTTATTCGAATAAACAGCAATAAACCAAGCTGTTAATATGGGAGAAACAATATGCAATTGACTTTGTAAGCAAAAGAAAAGTGTGGAGTCTACGTGTCTGGTGTGGAAAAAATCCACAAAAATCGGCGTCGAAGCAGTCGGAACAATTATTACGGAGATAAATTGATGAGCAAAGAACGGAAAATGCGATAATGGGCCTGGAATTTTTTGCCTATTCTGATTTTCACTCAAACGCTAACGGAACTACGCAACTAAATAATAGAAAAGATAAAATGTCGTATCTCTATTTTAAAAATGCGACATCTTATCTTGTCAATCACTTATAAGTAAATGGATTAAACAAATGCCGTCTTTTGCCAATACGGGATTTGTGGACTTTCGAAATAGCCATGACTGTAAAGTCACAAACTGAAGATGAGAATTAAATCATGGTTATTAACTTTGCTGATCTTCGATTCCATCTGATCTTAAAAAAACAAATTATATACAGATGAAGCGCAGTGCGCTTTTAATACATATTTATCGTAATTGAAACAAACAGCCCGGTTGGGTTTGCTCCATATTTCTTTCTTATTTGCTCTATACCTGCTCTATGTCTGCTCTATGTTTGGTTCATGTTTGATTCTTGTTTGGTTCATGTTTGATTCATGTTTGATTCATGTTTGATTCTTGTTTGGTTCATGTTTGGTTCTTGTTTGATTCTTGTTTGGTTCATGTTTGATTCTTGTTTGGTTCTTGTTTGATTCTTGTTTGGTCCATACTGAGTCTGGTATCAGGTCTTATATCAGCATCGGATGACTTTTTACTGACGGCGAAGCCAATGACGTTTTCAATGACTTCTTAATGACCTTTAATTGACAAGTCCCCATCGCCCTTTCTCCCCATCAACTCCATCTCCCTGTTCCACTTTTGTAAATACAACATTATTTTATTTCCTACGCTTATTTTCGGTTTTTTTTTTAATAAATTTGTTTTCCTTTTCAGGTTCATTATGCTTATATTTGAACAATAAACTGATCCCATCTTAGCGTAACTGTCAATCGATTACTGACAATATGAACAAAGCCATGAAAAGAATTAAAAACTTACTTGCGATGATGCTACTCTGCGTCGGGTTAGTAGCTCAGGCCGGCAAATCTGGTCCCTCCGACCCTAAGGCCACTCCTGAAGCTGTTAAATTATATCAGAATATGATGAATCTTGAGCACAAGGGAATGATGTTTGGTCATCAGGATGCGCTGGCCTATGGGACAAGTTGGTACGCCGAAGATGACCGCAGCGATGTAAAAGACGTTTGCGGTGATTTTCCGGCTGTATGTGGCTGGGAACTGGGGCATCTCGAACTTGGCAATGCCTGTAGTCTCGATTCTGTTTTCTTCGATAACATTCGCGACGGAATCAAAAAGGCATATTCGAGGGGCGGAATCAATACAATCAGCTGGCATTTTCGCAATCCGTTGACAGGTGGTACTGCCTGGGATGTGACTTCTGATAAGACTGTGGAAGCAATATTGCCAGGCGGCGAAAAGCACGAATTGTATAAACAATATCTCGACAAACTGGCTCTCTTTATGCTCAGTCTGAAAACCGATCAGGGTACATTTATCCCGGTTCTCTTTCGCCCTTTCCATGAGCATACCGGAAGCTGGTTCTGGTGGGGGAAAAACTTGTGTACGGTTGATCAATACACTGCTTTGTGGCGTTTTACGGTGACCTATCTGCGCGAGACCAAAAACATTCATCACCTGCTATATACGTATTCAACCGACCGTTTCACAACTTCGGAAGAGTACCTTGAACGTTATCCTGGCGACGATCTGATTGATATAGTGGCTTTTGATTTGTACGATCGCGGACCCGAATATGCAGGTGTACTTGGCAATTGTGCGAAGCTGGTTTCGAAAATTGCTGCCGATAAAGGCAAAATAGGTGCAGTAAGCGAAGTGGGTGGCCCGATTACCAGTAATCCGGAATGGTGGACGAATGTGCTTCTTAAGACCTTGCGCTCTTATGATTTATCGTATGTATTGGTTTGGCGGAATCCGTTTAATCAACCTGCCCGAATAGCATTTGGCCCCTACAAGGATTGTCCCAGCGCGAAGGATTTCGTAAAGTTTTATAAAGACCCTAGGACTCTGTTTTTGAAAGATATTCAATCATTAAAATAAAGGAACAGCTATGAAGAAGACGATTATTTACATTTGTTTTACAATTTTGTCAGGCTCTTTGTTTGCCCAGGAACTAAAGCCAATCGTATTAAATCAGCCTGATCTGAAACGTGGATTACCAGTAATGGAAGCGCTTTCCTTAAGAGCTTCGGCAAGTGAATTCACAGGAACAAAATTAAGCCTGCAGGATCTCTCCGATTTATTGTGGGCTGCCAATGGCGTTAACCGCAAGGAAGTTGGTAAACGAACGGCCCCTTCGGCCATGAATGCTCAGGATATTGATGTTTATTTATTTACGGAAGAGGGTGTTTATTTTTATGATGCACAAAGTCATGTTTTGAACCCGGTTGTCAGTGGCGATCAGCGTGGTTTAGCGGCGGGTCGTCAGGCTGAATATGCCAAAGCAGCAGCAATTCTTATATTGGTTTCAGACATATCAAAGTTTAAATCCGGCGATGATAAGATGAAATTAAGTTTGGCAGCTTTAGATGCCGGTATTGTATCTCAGAACATTTCAGTTTTTTGTGCCGGTGCCGGTTTTAGTACCAGACCTCGTGCAACGATGGATCTTGAAAAAATGAGAAGTGTACTTCAACTAAAGGACACACAATTTCCAATGCTAAACAATCCGGTATCCTATAAATAATAATTTACGAAATACCGGATCAGGTACTTCGTCAGGGTAAGGCGAGGTCGGTGTTTGAATACTTGCGATCAGTAGCTAAATGGAACAGCGCAAATAGATATTGGGGCTTAATTCTCCTGTTGAGATCTAATAAGTGATATCAGCAGGGGAATTTATTTAGTTTTCAATCGATTCCGACTACGCTGCTTCTTCGCTCGAGCATTGCCACATCTCGCCAGATGTGATCCATCTGCGCGATTTTCTCTCTGATTCCCTGAATTCTAAATCCGTTTTTCAGGTGTAACTTTGTGCTTGCTATGTTTTCGGGAAAGACGCCGGACTGCAAGGTCCATATCCCGTTTCGTTCCGATTCGGCGATTAATTGTTTCATCAACTGATCACCAATGCCCGTTCCCCGGAAAGTGGAACCGATATAAATACTCACCTCTGCAACTCCCGCATAAACACAGCGGCCCGAAACATTCGATAATGCAGCCCAACCTGCAATCTTTTCGATGGGCCTGGTCCCATGCTTCCCATTGCGGAGCTTCGGTTTGAAAAGTTGCGTTTTTTGTGGCGATGCCTTTATTGTAGATTCTTTGAACCGCTTCCCACGATTCTTTTTTCATTTCTTCAATTATTACCTTGTTCATAATTGTTGATTTTCTCAGAAATAATTCACACATTGTCATCACTTTATTATCACTTAATTCCGGAACTGTGATGCTTATAATCTTTTATAATGATCGATCAATGGAAGGAATGATAATCAGCACAAAACTATCAAATATTTAACAAATAAATCTTTTTATGGTACGCTTATTAACTATTACAGCCTGCTTCATTATGATGACGTTAATGGACTCTGCGGAGACAATTGCGCAGAATCATGGTGCATTTACAAGTGTAACTGATATTGGAAATCCGAAGCTAAAAGGTTCAACCAAATTCGATGATTCCCGACAGATTTATACGCTTACCGGGAGCGGATTGAACATTTGGGCAAATGCAGATGAGTTTCATTTTGCTTCGGTTAAACTGACCGGAGATTTTATCCTGACTACCTCTTGTCGTTTCGAAGGGGCAGGGGCTAACCCTCATCGTAAGATGGGACTGATAATCAGAGAAAATCTTACACCCGGATCACGTTATGCCGATGCTGCCGTTCATGGTGAAGGACTCACTTCATTGCAGTACCGGACAAAAAACGATGACGTTACGGATGAAATCAAAGCCGGTTTAACTGCTCCCGATGTGATTCAGCTTGAACGGAAAGGCGATACAATCATAATGCGCTGTGCAAAAACAGGTAATCCGTTCACCGAAACAGGCAGATTGTCAATAGCTTTCAACGCTCCTGTCTATGCCGGACTGTTTGTCTGCTCGCACGATACAGCTGTAGTTGAAAAGGCGGTATTCCATAATTTCAGGATCGATGTTCCTGCCGCTGAAAATGTGGATGGATATCGGCAACCTTCTGCAAGTCGCCTTGAGTTGATGGATATTGCGACAGGTAATCGAAAAGTGATCTATGCAACCAAAGGACATATCGAAGCGCCAAACTGGTCGAAAGATGGTAAATTTCTGATCTACAATTCAGAAGGGTTGCTCTATAAATTTCCTTTAGCCACTAAAACTCCTGTAAAAATCAATACAGGTGAAGTTGTGAACAGTAATAATGACCACGGCCTTTCGTTCGATGGTAAAATGCTTGCAATTTCAAGTTCGACAAAACTTCCCGATGGTCGTTCCGGATCAATGGTCTACACTGTTCCTGTCGAGGGGGGAATTCCTAAAGCGATCACTAAAAATGTCCCTTCGTACTGGCATGGTTGGTCGCCCGATCGAAAAACACTGGTCTATTGTGCTGAGCGGAATGGTGATTTCGATGTCTGGGGAATTTCGTCCAATGGGGGCGAAGAGTTCCAACTGACCAAATCAAAAGGTCTGGATGATGGTCCTGAATATACTCCGGATGGTAAATATATCTATTTCAACTCTGTACGTACAGGAATGATGAAGATCTGGCGCATGTTGCCTGACGGATCCAATCAGGAACAGGTAAGTTTTGGGGAATACAACGACTGGTTTGCTCATCTGTCTCCTGACGGGAAAAGCATGGTCTATGTTTCATATCCTGCTGATGTTCCGGCTAATTCACATCCTCATAACCAACGGGTTTTACTCCGGATTCAGCAAACGAATTCTCCGGAAGCTAAAGTTCTGGCTTATATTTATGGCGGACAAGGTACAATGAATGTTCCTTCGTGGAGTCCTGATGGTAAAACGATTGCCTTTGTTTCATTTACTTATGGTGATCCGAATTACTAAACCAAAGTTAAGATGGGGCGTTTTATTTTCCGAATCGTTTTATTCCTAAGCCTTTTTGTGTCAGTTGCCGGACAAAGTATTCGGGCAGTTGATTCTTTCTCTTCAGGGGAAGAAAAAAAATATCAGGTAACCTATGGAGAGAGTTATCACAACTATTTACCTGGAAGTTTATTGAGAATAGGGGTTGTCTTTAAAAACAACTCGTCAGAAAATCTGAAAATCAGTCAGTCGTTACTTGTGGTTGACAGTGCCGGGGTAAAAGTTTGGGATACAGTAATTAATCTTGAGCTTCTTCCTTCCGGAGGTGTTACAATTCCCCTGATGGTTCCTGTCCCCAAACTTGCCGGAACGTTTAAGCTCACAATCGATGAAGGCGAAAACGGAAATAACGCATCGACTCCTTCGTTTGTGTTCAATGTGATCCAGCCAAAGAAGTCACCACGACTGTCCAAATTACTTGTGCATACTCCCGATTCGGAAGAAGGGTTAAGCAAGTTCCTTAAAACCTGGGATATAAAGGCTCCTGAATTATCATGGGGTCAGGTTCTCCTTCTGGGGAAAAAGAGCTGGACTCAATATGTCGCAGGTGAAAAGGATATCTCTCTATTAGTCGATAGGGCGCTTAAAAGGGAGATGTCTGTGATTTTTACCGACATTGCACCCACAGATAAGGATGAAGATCATCTCACAAAAATAACGTTGCCTTACGGTGTATCTGTACGTTTCATTAAAGCGAAGAGCCCCGAACAAAGTTTTGTTCTGAAATCAGATTATAAGGAGCTTATATTCGATTTTACTGCAAATAAAATGCAACCCTGGAATGGATATTTTGGTATTACAGTGCCTGCTACAGATTTGCGATTCGAAGGGACCAAAGTAAAAATTAATGCGTATGCCACAACCGGCGAAAATCCTTACCGTTTTCCGCTTGTTGAACTGATTCCAAAAGACGCGAAAGGTAAAGTTTATCTAAGTCAGATCATTACAGATGGAAGGCTTGACGAATCAGTGACGCCACCGCGTAATCATCCGGAACTTCCGGCCTACGACCCTGCGGCTGTTCAATTTTTACTTAATCTCATTTCAGCAACGGTGGGGGACAATTTATTGAAGTGAAGGATGAGGGACAAATAAACGAATAATTCCGGAGTCATATATTACATAATCGGGATTCTGACCGCACTAGGTTTTATCATTTTTTTGATCGACCGCCGTATATATTTTAATGCAACACTTTTTGCAACAAAAGTTTGCGGTTCAATAATTGTTTATCAGTTATATACATGAAAGGGACATTATTAATTATTATTCAATTAGATACAAAGCTTTTTTTGTTGCATGAAAATATAAGGGGTGAAATTAGGAAATAATTTATGGTACATACCTGAAATGCCATCAAGCCCATATGGATAAAGGGCTGGACTGTATTTGTACCATGTACCACGCACCATTTATTAATTTGGAATTGCATATTTATCTCAAGGCGTTGCCGTTGAGCTGGAATATACAAGGCCTTAGCTTCGCTGATCGTTGATTCAGCCCGGGGATTGTGCATTAATGGAGATATTGCAGATGAAAATGAATAACAATTGAAATGATCGTGAGAAAATGAATCAATTGGGTGAGGGCAAAACCGGAAATGCGGGCACGCCACGAAGTGGCAATATAACCTGGCCTAACGGCAACGCCTGTCAGTAAAATTCATCGATGACCCTGTCAGTAAAATTCTTCGGGAAAAATATAGAATCTGTCGATAAAATCCGCCAGTTCTTCGATATGATTTCCACGTCTTTATCCTTCGGCGTAATTTTAGGAGAATCGAAACAAACAACCAAATTCAAAAATTTGAGCATTTAACCGGGAATAATATGCGATCTAATTAAGTATTAATTTCTAATATCAGTATTATGAAAAGTGTGTTTTTAATTTGCTGCGTATTTCTTCTTTGTAGTTTTTCGGGAGCAGTTGAAAAAACAATCTGGCTCAACGAAATGGATTTAACCTTGTTCGATCTCGAAATAGGGCAGGCGATGAAGAATACAACGATGATGGGCTCTCCTATCATTATTTCAGGGGTTACTTATGAAAATGGGGTAGGAGTTACCACTCCGGCTAAATACCTCATCGAATTGAATGGAAATGGCACCCATTTCTATGCCGAAGTCGGTCCTTGTGAAATGAAGTTTCCTGGCAGGCCTGATGGGCCTGCTCCTGGTGGTGATGACAAAAAACCAGGTGGAAATGGCGCTGCTCCTGCCGGAACTCCGGGACCCGGAGTTCCGCGAATGTCGCCAACGATGGACTTCTATGTTCTGGGCGATAAACAAGTGTTGTGGCACAGCGGAACGATGAAAAATGGTGATAAGGCAAAAATAGCTGATATTGATTTAATCGGAGTTAAAAAGCTGGCGCTGGTGGTTGTCAGTGTTAATGGCAGAGGCCCTTTGGGCGGAATGGCTGCATGGGTTAATGGAAAGATTACCTATTCGGGCGATGTTACACCCAAAGCTGTTACAAACAAAACAGTTTCGGGCAATGCGCCAAAGATATTAACACCAGCCGAAAGCGAGCTTCCAAAGATAAATTATCCTAAAGTGATAGGTGCAACCGAGGGCAAACCTTTTATTTTCGCTATTCCGGTTACGGGTAAAAAACCGTTACAGGTAACCATTGATAATTTGCCCAAAGGATTAGTATTGGATTCGGGTACCGGGATTATTACCGGAACTTCACCTGCTCAAAAAGGGACCTTTATATTAAATGTTACTGTAAAAAACAGCCTCGGCGAAGCTAAAGATAAAATTGAACTTAAAGTTGGTGATCTCCTTGCCCTTACACCCCCGATGGGATGGAATAGCTGGAATGCAGGCGGAATGTCAGTCGATCAGGTGAAAATCCGTGCTGCGGCTGATGTTATAGCCGATAAACTACGTGGTCATGGTTGGGCATTTGTCAATATTGATGACGGATGGCAGGCTGATAAGCGTACGGATGAGGGATTGCTCCTTACCAATCACAAATTTTCTGATATCAAAGGAATGGGTGATTATATTCATTCGAAAGGGTTACGGTTTGGAATTTATTCATCTCCCGGACCAAGAACCTGCGGTCAGGCGATAGGAAGCTATCAGCATGAGAATCAGGATGCGGCAACCTGGGGAAAATGGGGAGTTGATTATCTTAAATATGACTGGTGTTCGTATGGGAGTATTGTGCAGGATAATTCGCTTGACGAATTGCAGAAACCCTATAAAATGATGCATGAGGCTATTGTTAAAACGAACCGTGATATTGTTTACAGCTTGTGCCAGTACGGAATGGGGGATGTTTGGAAATGGGGACCGGAAGTTAATGGTAATTTGTGGCGGACAACAATGGATATTCAGGATAACTGGAAAAGCATTTTGAATACAGGTTTTACGCAGACCAATAATGCCGACTATGCCGGACCCGGACATTGGAATGATCCAGATATGCTTGTGATCGGAACGGTAGGCTGGAGTAGAGATACCAAACCTACGAAACTTTCGCCCGATGAGCAATATTCACATTTTAGTCTGTGGTCGTTGTTGTCGTCGCCGCTCTTAATTGGTTGCGAAATGGATAAGCTCGATAGCTTTACCTTAGGATTATTAACCAACGATGAGGTAATCGGTGTTAATCAGGACGTTTTGGGTCATCAGGCAAAACTGGTAAAAAAAGGCAGCGATTTCCAGGTTTGGGCTAAAAATCTGTCCGATGGCTCGAAAGTTGTAGGTCTTTTTTATACCGGCGATACCGAAAGTTCAGCGACCGATCCTGTGAAGATGATTAACTGGGGTGATAATAAAACGGAACCGGCCAAACTTATAAGTATTGATTTTAACCTGTTGGGCCTGACCGGAAAACAACAAGTGCGCAATTTATGGTCGCAGCAAAATATCGGTACTTATGACGGGCATTTTGAAACGGAAGTCAATTTCCATGGAGTTGGTTTGATTAAATTATCAGCGATCAAATAAACGGGTTTTATTTTAATAGCGGAGGGTATTTAAAAATTCCCCGTAGGGAAAATACGTCGGTAGAAATAATGTATCGAACATTGTATTGTCCAGAACAGGACAATGGACCTCCTCGTTTGCATTAATTCTACCGACCATTTGTTTCTAACGGAACCGGAGAACAAAATTTAAACAGTTATTCCATTAGTCCCTCTTTGTTAACAATGGCAAAGAGTGATTATTTTTACCATCCAGTTTAAGATATTCCCGTATATATTTGTTTCCCATTAGTAAAACCTGATCTTTCACAGCGACAATTATGGTTTTATCTTAATTTTTGTATTTTTGCTTACAGACTATTTTTAAGCTTATTCATCACCACTAAAATTTCAAACCTTATGGATTTCAAAAAATTTATCGTCATTCCTGTGTTTATTGCATTTTTAGCTGCAGGGTTTATTGTGCTTGATCAGGTGATCAGTCCTTATATGCCAATCGCTGACAATAAGGGATTTGGCTGGGTTACTTTCCAGGCATGGGCTATGTATTTTCTGGCGGGTTGTACAATTAAAGGCGGAGCCCGTACTTTTTTAGGTTATGTACTGGGTATTCTCTCTGCAATTCTGATTATTAAACTGGCCGGTGTTGCAGGCACTACCGGATTTTGGGCTGTTCCGCTCGCTGTATTAGTGATGGTTATTCCGATGTGTTCGATGGAAAAAGCACATTCACTGATCGATTTCGTCCCTGCAATATTTGTTTCATCAGCGGTTTTCTTTGCGTTTGGGCAAATTTACCCTGCAACAACGATGACCTCCTCGGCAATTACAATTCTTGTTTATTGCGCAATTGGTATGATCTTAGGATTTGTTACCATTTACTTAAGATCGGCTTACGAGAAGTTAGTTGCAAAACCAGCCTGATCGGTCATCCGTTTCTTATACAACCGCCTCCATAGAGTTGACATTCAATTTTATGGAGGTGATTTCATTTCAAAAGAAATCTCAGAAGACACCTAAAATGAAATTGAATTAGCTGAAAAATTTAAAAAACAATATTTCGATGAAAAGTCTGACAAATAATAATTTAACCTCCTTTACCGATCACCTGGATACACATTATGGTAAAAGAGGGACTTCGGAGTGGGAAGAATTTGAAGAAGGTTTTGAATCTTTCAAAATTGGTGTCATGCTTCAGAAACTTCGTAAAGAGCATGGGATGACACAGGAACAGCTTGCTGCAAAATGTGGGACGACAAAGACTTATATTTCCAGAATCGAAAATGACGTATCAGATATTCGGCTTACAACATTGATGAGAATTGTTCGACAAGGATTTGGGAAGCGCTTAAAAATGAGTGTTGAAATTTAAAAAGTACATGGGGTAACACAAATTACCAATAGTGATTTCAAATAATAGCACCACCAATCCCATACCGTCATAACCCCATTTTCATGTTACCCAAGGGGGTTTGTACAAGGTTGATGTAAATAGTTTCATTGTAAGATCATGTTCAATAATTACCTGCAATTAGAAAATCCCAATTGCCTTGTGATAATTAATTCTTGCAATCAGAAAATCATAAACGGCAGTTATATAGTCTTGTTCGGTAGCCGCAAGTGATTTTTCGGTATCTAATAATTTTTCATAGGAGAAAGAACCCAGATTAAATTGTTGTTTCTTCAATTCATAGACTCGCTGAGAAAGGGTGTAATTGTCCTTTGCTACGGACAAATTCTTATCACTATTAGCCAGATTCGTTATTGCCTTTTGAATTTCATATTCTACATCAGCTGCTCTTTGCTTTAAGTTAAAATCTGACTGGGAAATTTTGAACTTATATTCCCTGACTAAATTGATATTTTTAATGCTTCCGGTAATAGGAATCGAAAGTTTGGCTCCGATATAATTAACTGGTGCCCAATAAAAATTATTGGCGTAATTGAATTCCGGGCCCTGGAAAAGTTGGGTGTAGTTCGCAAAAAGAGAAAGTGAAGGGAGGTAATTCTGACGCGCTTTCTTAAGTTGTAGTGCATTCCCGGCCTGTTCGATGAATAATTGTTTCAGTTCAGAACGATTGGAAGCAACATTCGCAGATAAATCAACAATTGTCTTCGAATTTTCCATTGTCTGCAAAGAATCCGTAAGAATAACTGTAAATTGTTCCGGCACATTTATTTTGTACTTAAGATGTTGCTGACTAAGCAGGTAATTTTGCTTTTGTTTTTCGGTATTGGCCCGAGCATTTTTATAGTCTAATTCGGCTTGCAGTGCCTCGCTTTCAATCAGTGCACCATTATTATATTCTCCACTTGCCAGATCGTAATACGCCTTATATCGTTGCTCATTTTCCCGTGCAATCACATATTGCAGCTCTTTCAGTAAGACATTGTAATACGATTCGGAAATTTCAATTTTTACGTCAGTATTATTTTTGCTGTTTTTTTCCTTTTCAAGATTCAGATTGTTTTTGGCCACTGCAATATCCGTGTAAAGTCCCGGTTTATAAACTGCGTACGTTAAATCAAGCGCAAAAGCCGTATTATTTTTCATGCCAATGGCGATTTTTTGCGATTCTGTAAATCCCAAATAACCGGCCGGGATAATTGATGGTTGCAATTTTTCATAATACGTCAGCTTCCCGCTTGCGGACAAATCGGGTAGAAGCTCTTTTTTTGATCTGATCAATTCGCTTTCGGCAATATTAATGTTCAGACTATCTGATTTTACATCAAAGCGGTTTGAAATACCTAATTGAGTAGCCTGAGAAATAGATAGCCTGACAGTATCAGTTTGTGCAAAAAGACTAATATGAAACACAGTAAAAAGGAGTAAGTATAATATCTTTTTCATTTCTGCTTATTTTTTAAAATATGGTATTAATGCGCTGTGACTTCAGCGATTTCAATTGAATTATTTTTCTTATTTCTAATTAATAAAATCAGTGGTATGCAAATCAGAATTGCCAACCCTACTGCCATGTATACATTATCATAGCAAACTAATTCTTGCTGTTTTGACAAACTGCGATCAAGAATCTGATAAGCAACGCTATTCGCATCTTCTGCGGAGTAACCTGCTGATAAAAAGTTTTGAGTATAAGCGGCTACTCTTTCTGTAACCATATTGTTGTACATATTCACATTGCCAACCATATTACTTCTTACAAAAGCGCTTTCATGGTTTAGATAAATACCAATTAATGCAATTCCAATTGCCTGCCCTAGTTGCCGCATGATATTGGATAAACCTGTTGCCTGCGCTAAATCTTTTCCGCGTAAACCCCATAATGCCATAGACATCAGAGGAACCATTAGAAATGCTCTGCCAAAACCAAATAGTATGAATGGCCAGAAAAAGTTTTTTTCACTCGAATCGGGTGACGAAAATGAAAGAAGAATTAAGAACACTGAAAACATCATAATACCAATAATAGCAGTAATATTATAATTCAGCTTCTTCAAAACAATTTTACTTACCAATATCATAGCAAAAGCGGAAGCGATAGTACCTGAAATAAGAAATGTTCCTTGTTGTGTGGCTGTCCAATTAAGTGAAACTTGCGTAAATAAAGGGAAAATGAAAAACATACCTACTAATATCATACCCAGTATTAAATTCAATAAATGACCAACAGTAAGATTGAAGTTTTTATATAATTTAATGTTTACTGCCGGTTCTTCTACTGTCAGTTCACGCCAAACGAAGGCGATTAGCCCGATAATAGCAAGTATAAAGAAGAAAGTTATTTCTGAGTTATCAAACCAATATTTATTCGCGCCCTCTTCCAAAAAATATTGAAGTGAACATAAACCAATAATTAAAAACAGGATGCCCCACCAATCCATCTTTTTTGGTTTAACTGCTTCGGCAAGATTTGGGACAAAAGTCCACGAAAGAAAAGCCGCAATAACACCAATGGGAACATTAATAAAAAAGATCCAATGCCACGACCAATTATCGGTAATATATCCACCCATAACCGGACCTAAAGCAGGGCCAACCATAAGTCCTATTCCAAAAACTGCGGTTGCTGTGGCTAATTCTTTAGGTGGAAATGCATCAGCAATAATACTCTGGGCTGTAGCTAATAAACCGCCACCACCCAATCCTTGAATAAATCGCCATAAAATAAGCGTCCATAAACTCGTTGACAATCCGCACATTAATGATGAAAAGGTAAAGAGAATAACCGATGCTGTAAAATAAACTTTTCTTCCGAAAAGGTTGGAAAGCATGGCCGACAATGGAACTGTAATTACATTACCAATAGCATAGGCAGAGATTACCCATGCGATTTCAAGAGTAGTTGCTCCTAAGCTCCCCATCATGTCAGGCCGCGCTACGGCTACTACTGTGCTATCAATAATTTCGATCAAAGCACAGGATAATGCAGTACCAACAAGTATCCATTTTGCGGAACCAGTCAGGTATTGAACCGGTTTTTGAACAATTGCTGTCATGGATTATTTTTCTGTGTAGATTTTTACAAAAACGCTCATGCCCGGAAACAATACCTGCGCCTGATCTGACATTAATTTAGGAATAGAGATTCTTACAGGAATACGCTGCGTAATCTTTATAAAATTACCGGTTGCATTGTCGGGCGGTAATAATGAATATTTTGCGCCCGTGGCACCCGAGAAGGATTCGATTTTCCCGTTCAGATCAAGATTGGGATAAGCATCAACTCTTATTTTTACTTCCTGACCGATTTTGATACTCTTCAGTTGCGTCTCTTTTACATTGGCTGTAACCCAGAGATCTTCATTATTCACCAAAGCGCATAAGTTCTGTCCGACTGAAATATATTGCCCTTCTTCCACGGCTCTCTTTGATACAATTCCATTGCATGGCGCACAGACTATGGCATATTCCAATTGTTTTTTAGCCAGGAGTAGTTTCGCTTCACTTTGGATTACCTGCGCTTCTGCCTGGTCAATCTGGCTTGCATCGTATTTCGCCAGCGACTTTAATCCAAGCGAAGTTGAAGAAGATGATTCCCGAATACTTAATGCTTTGGCATATTCAGCTTTGGCAATCGAAAGATTTGCCGCTGCTGTTTCGTATTGCTCCTGTGTGGTCCCCTTTATTTTAAGCAAATTACCTGTTCTGTCAAAAACGCTTTGTGCCTTTACCAGATTAGCTTTTGCTGAAATAATACCCTGCTCATACGATTCGGTAGTCAGGTCGCCTGCAACTGCATTTTGGTTACTTGCCGAAGCCTTTGTTTTAGTAGCCAGCAATTTAGCTTTGGCAATTCGCAAGGCAGCTTCTGCTTCATCAACTTTTGCTTTTATTTCAATTGTGTCAAAAACAAAAAGTACCTGCCCTTTTTTCACTAACTCATTATCCCTGAAATTTATGGATTTAATATATGCAGTTACAACCGATCTTATGGGAACAATGTTACAATCCAATTGTGCGTTATCGGTAGTCTCAACCGATTTGCTCTCAATCCAGTAGAAGATCCCTGTTCCAATGATTACGATTAATGCAATGGCAACAATCATTATTTTGCCAAATCCGTTCTTTTTTTCCTGCTGTTCCATATTCTTTATTTTAAAAATTGATTCATATTGCACCGACCGTTCGGTATGTTTGTGTTTATAAAAAATACCGACCATTCGGTATTGAATTTACTAAAAAAATTATGCCTTCAGGCTTTTATAAAAGCCATCCCATAATGATAAAAGTTCTTTTCTCAGATTTTCATATTTGCCTCCGAAAATCAGGTTCATAGCCACTCCATCAGCGGTAGAAATAAAAATCATGGCAATTTGTTTATCGCTCAAAGTTGACTTAATTTCTCCTGATTCTTTTGCTTTCTTTATGGCCTTGGTCCATTCACTTATTTCTTTTTTAGAGTAATCTCCTATTTTCTTTTTGAACCCGGGAATCAGATTCATTGCATCAAAAATTAGAAAATAAAAGTTCGGGACAAATTCGGAGGCATCGCCTGTATCCGCATTCTCTAAAATTATTCCTTTTAACGGGTTTGAATTATTTGCACACGCATTATAAAATTCATGCAATGAGCTATTTGAATATTTATCGAAGTCGAAATACACCTGTGAAAACAAAAGATGATCAATAACTTCCTCGAAGAGTTTCTCCTTGCTTTCGAAATAATGGTAGAAGGCGCCTTTTGACAAACCCGTTTTGTCAACAATCTCCTTCATTGTTACTTCCTTAAAGTTCTTTTGAAGAAAGAGCTTTGATGCAACTGTAATAATATGTTCCTTCGAATCATTCATAAACCGACCATTTGGTTTGCAAATGTAATTGTAATTTTTGAATGTGCAAGGATAAAGCGAAATATTTTAAAAAAAGTCATTATAAAATCTTCGTTTGAGGATCCGATGCTGATATAGGACCTGATACCAGATTCAATATGGACTCAATATGAACCAAACATAGAGCAGGCATAGAGCGGGTATAGAGCAGGTACGAGGGAAATATGGAGAAAGCCCAACCGGATCGTCTGTTTCAATTACGATAGATATGTATTAAAAGTGCATTGTGCTTCACCCGGATATAATTTGTTTTTTAAAAGTCAGCTGGGACCGATTATTTCGGGAGTCCACAAATCCTGCATTGACAAAAGACGATATTTATTTATTTCCATTAAGAGAAGGGAAATATTGCCGTGGCTTCTATCCAATATATAAGGAAAAAATTCAAGCGAAAAGGCATTGAAAAACCCTGCATCTTGCGAGACAGGGTTCTTATAAATATTTGCTGATTAATGATTTGTCGATTGTTACCACGATCCGCCGGCGCCGCCTCCTCCGAAGCTGCCGCCGCCAAACCCGCCAAAGCCGCCACCTCCGGAACTGCCGCCAGAGAAGCCACCCCATGAGCCACTATGCCGACTTCCTCCAAGCATATTTCCTAAGAGCATACCGCCGAGGAAACTTTGGGTTGAGCCCAGGCCGTGAGAATTGCCGCGTCCTCGTCTGAAAAGAAAAACAATGAATAAAATGATCAGAATCAGGACAAATCCACCCATTCCTCCCGAGTTTCCACCTTTCTTAACAGTTTTAACGTATTGATCGGCTGTAAATTCACCAGCAGTAAGCGAGATAAGCACATCGGTACTTTTGTCAAGCCCTGTGAAATAATCGTTTTGCTTAAACGCCGGAATCATTTCTTCGCTGACAAGCGTTTGCCTGGCTACTGCATCGGGAACTACGGCTTCGAGCCCGTAACCAACGGCAACAAATACTTCCCCTTTTTCGTTCGCCAATTTAGGCTTTACAAGAATCAGGATTCCGTTGTTTTTCCCTTTTTGTCCGATTCCCCACTTTTCGGCAAGCTTAAACGAGTAATCAGATTTATCATAGCCGAACAGACTTTTCACGGTCACGATAGCAATCTGGGTTGAGGTCTTCTGGTAAAAATTAACCAGTTTATTCTCTAATGAAGCTTTTTGTTCGGCAGAAAGGAGCCCTGCAAAGTCGTTTACCAGTTGAGGGGGTTCGGGTTGTGCAGGGAACTCATCCTGTGCAATGGATGTAAGGCTGAAAAGCATTGCCATAAAGAGCAGCAATAGCCCGGGATGTATTTTTATCATCTTGTATTTCATTATTTTCCGTATGAGATTTCGTCGGGAAGCTCATTTACATCATCTTCCTGCCATGGAAAATATTTTTTCAGATGCTCACCTGTTTTTTCAATTCCATTGATCAGTCCGGTAGTAAATTCACCCTTGCTAAAATGACCAATCATCATCTCTTTGATGTCGTTCCAGAATCCTTCAGGAACAACTTTGTTAATGCCTGCGTCGCCAATGATGGCAAACTTATGGTCGTCGATCGAAAGGTAAATCAGTACGCCGTTGCGATCTTTCGTTTCGTGCATCTTTAGCTTTTTAAAAAGCCATGCAGCCCTGTCGAGCACTTCTTCCTTACACTTACTTTCGAAATGTACACTGATCTCGCCACTGGTCTGATGTTCGGCTCTTTCAATGGCTTTGACGATCAATATTTCGTTTTCTTTTCCAAGAAACTCTTTGGGGCTCATAACGAATTATTTAGAATTGAACTTTTGGTGCCTGGTCAGCGCCCTTTTCGGCTTCAAAATAGGCCTTCTTGTCGAAATTCCGCATCGAAGCGATTATGCTTTGCGGGAATTGACGAATGTAAGTGTTATAACCTCTTGCAACTTCGTTGAATTTCTGCCGTTCAACAGTAATCCTGTTTTCGGTTCCTTCAAGCTGGGCCTGCAGATTCATAAAACCTTCGTTTGCTTTCAATTCAGGGTATTTTTCAACCACTACCATTAACCGGCCTAACGCAGATGACAATCCGCCTTGTGCCTGCTGGAACTGCTGAAGCGATTCGGGGGTGAGTTTTGTAGGATCGACAGTTACCTGTGTGGCTTTGGCACGTGCCTCAATCACAGCGGTTAAGGTCGATTTTTCGAAGTCAGCATATCCTTTAACTGTGCTTACAAGGTTGGGAATCAGGTCGGAGCGACGCTGATAGACATTTTCAACCTGTGACCAGGCAGCAGCGACACCTTCGTCCATGGTGACCATTTTATTTCCTGTTGAGATACCCCACTGGAAACCCAAAAACAGCAGTAAAACAACAACGACCACAACAATTATTCCTGTTCTTTTCATCTTTATTCTCTTTATTAATTTTTAATACAACAATTAGTCGCACAATTGGATGTGAAATTACTAAACAAAACCAGATTGGGAAAAATTTTATTGCAAATTCTTATATAAGTAATACGAATCAATAGATGTTGTATTCCTGGTTCCAGATAATTGAATCTGAATAGCTTTTTTGCCACCAAATCTCCAAGTCACCAATCGCTGAAATTTCGGGACACCAATAGCTCATATTTAATACTTTAATTTTGGTGGGCTTTGGTGTTTTTGTACAGCTATTGACGAATTGACGGAAGATCGAAAGTAATCCGGGTACCCTCTCCTATTGTGCTGCAAACCTGAATATTGCCGCCATGTTTCTCTATAAATTCTTTGCAGATCAGCAATCCGAGTCCGGTACCGCTCTCCTGAAGTGTTCCCTTTGTTGTCTGGCGATATTTGATATTGAATAAATTAGCGAGATTTTCTTCGGGGATTCCCACACCGTGATCAATAACCGAAATCAATGTTTTGTTGACTGACTCATCGAACGCGGAATTGATGATCACCTTACCTCCGGGATCTGAGAATTTTATCGCGTTTGAGATCAGGTTTCTGAAGATGGTCTGGAGCATATTGCGATCGGCAGTAACGATATGTGTGTCAGAGATGGACGTTTGAATTGTAACGCGCTTTTTTTCGGAGAATGGCTTGATTTGAATGAGTACCTCCTTTACAGAATTTCCTAATCGGACAGGAGCAGCGGCAAACGTAATTTCACCGGTTTGCGATCTGGCCCAGTCGAGCAGGTTATCGAGTAGGGCAAGTCCTTGTGATGATGCACCGTACATCACATTTAGTGAATCTTTCAAATCTTCGGTATCGAGATGTTCCAGCTGATCTTTAATCATTTGTGATAATGAGATCAGCACTGTAAACGGGTTTTTCAGGTCATGTCCGATAATCGAAAAGAGACGATCCTTTGTGGCATTCATCTCTTTGAGCATTTCGTTTTGTGCGGCGATTTGTTCGTTTTTCTCATTCAGCTGCGCATTAATCAGCTTGGCATACTGCAGTTTATCTTCGATATATTCATTTTCTTTCACTTCGAGCGTGAGTTGCATCTCGCTTTTTTTCTTCTCTTCGGCGATGTTGGCATATCGTAACATCATCCTGTTAACCAGGCCGGGAATATGGAAAAGCAGGATTCCATAAAGGAGAAGATACATTGATTTGTAAGCTTGCCCATACGAATCGGTCGAGATAATCCTGCTCATGATATCCTTGTCGAGATAGGGGTACCTGAGGAAATAAATCAGGTTGAAAGAGAATAGTGTAAAGATTATAGTGTAGGTAATCAGCTTCTTATCGTAACGCAATACGGATAAAAACATCATTACGGGATAAAGGAACATAGTGGCTGTGGTGGCAACGGCAAAAGGGGAGATAAAAACAGACAATGTATAAATGTGAATGGAAAGCAAACCGATATCGAGCGTGACAGACAAATATCTCACCCAGGAGTAAACCTTTCCACGATGGAAGAGGTAGATAAGGAAGAGATTATAAATTCCAAATAACGAGGCGATTATGGAGCTGGCTATGGTTTCCTGCTTATTTCCGTTGATCATTACAATAAAAATAAGCACGAATACAAGGGCGAATAAAATCCATCTGAATTTTAGCGCGACCTTCTCTCCGTGGTTTGCTTCCTCGTTGTATAGATTCAGTAAAATCATTGACAGACTTTAAAGTTGAAATTACCCGGTGTAAATATATAAAAAGTCACTATTGTCCGGTTAAAATATTAACAAACAAGGATGTCGCAACTACGTTGCTCTCGAATTATTTAATTTACTTATCTACAGAGATATAGCAACTACGTTGCAAAAAGGGATGCTGCGTAGCAGCTTCATCTTTGTAGAAATAAATAAAACAGTAACAATAAGCCACGTAGTGGCGACATCAATCTAAAGGCTTAATAATATTCATATTTCAACAATCAATTCATTCTTACCCGGACACCAATGATAAAAAGAGATTAAACAGGAATGACAGCTGACAAAGTTAACAATTTCATTAAATTTAAAGATCTGCTGCCGAATCATTAACAGGTTTTGGTCTGACCTTATTAATTGCTTATAAACAGGTTTGTAGCAAAGGCAATTTGCTCCGGTTTCCCGAGAATATAGGCGACGTCGCCACTCAGAAGGCGTGTGTTCGAGGCCGGATGATTGATAAGCAGATTATCCCGTTTAAGGGCGACAAGGGTAATTTTATATTTTTTGCGCAGTTCCGATTCGGCAAGCGTTTTCCCGATCAATATTGATTTTGAATTAACCTTGAGCGCCACAATTTCGATATTGGGAATCTCTTTGAGGATATTAAACTTTTCGTCATCCTTCTTTTCATAGAAAATTCCGTAGTGATCATCCCTTATTCGGGCGATGGTTGTTTCAATTTCATTCTGGGGAAACAGGAAGTTGGTGAGGACCCTTTCGAAAAGATCGATTGCAGTTTCAAACTCTTCAGGAATTACCTGATCGGCTCCCAATTTGTAAAGTTCCTCAATATCTTCAACATGCTTTGTCCTTACTATGATTGTCGCATGTTTGTTCAGCGTGCGAACCTTATCGATGATCGCCATCGAGGTGATCAGATCACCGACTGAGATCACGACAATCTTGGCTGTATCGACATATGCTTTCTGAAGAATAGGCTCATTTACAGAGTCTCCGTAAATAATCGATTCCCCTTTTTCCTGCCGCTTTCTCACAATGGCAGGGTCAAAAACGATGGAAATATAGGGAATTTTATTATATTTTGCCATCACCGAAAGGTTGATGGCCCGCGAATCTTTTCCAATCAGAACGAGGTGGTTATTTAATACTGGGATTTCAATCTGACGCAGCGGGAAAAGACCATTGACAATAAGATCGGGAAGCGGCAATTTTAAAAGTAAAGTGGCCAGCGGATTTCCGAGCTGAATCAGCAATGGTGATACAGACATCGTAATAATCGCTACCGCCAGGAAAAGCTGATAATAATAGTTCGTCAGTATATTGTAACTAATCCCCAGTTTTGCAAGGATAAAAGAGAACTCACCAACCTGACTTAAAGCTATCCCCACAAGAATTGTTCCGCGAAAAGTGTGCCCCATCAGGAAGGCCGTAAAGCCTCCTACAATGAGCTTAACCCCAATCACGAGTATAACTGTCATTAATATAAGTACGATATTGTGATAAACAAAGCCAAGATTGAGCAACATACCGATCGAAACAAAGAAGAAGCTTGTAAAGGTGTCGCGAAAAGGGATCAGATTGCCGAAAGCATTATCGCTGTATTCTGATTCTGAAATCATTAACCCTGCAAGAAAAGCTCCAAGGGCAAGGGTTATGCCAAGTTCTGAAGTGAGCAGGGCAACCGATAAACAGATCAGTAATATGCTCATAAGAAACAATTCCTGATTTTTGGTCATCGCGATCCAGTGTAATATTTTGGGCATAAACCATTTATTACCAGCATAAACGAACGCAATAATCAGCACTGTTTTAATTGCCAGGGCAAAAAGATCGTTGCCAATATTGGCTGTTTTGCCATTTAAAAATGGGGTAAAAAGCAGTAGCGGTACCAATACAATATCCTGAAAAATAAGGATTCCTACAACTGTCCGTCCATAATTGGAGGTCACCTCCGAGCGATCCTGTAAGATCTTCAGAACCACCGCTGTACTACTCAGAGCGGTAAGAAATCCGATAAACAGGGCCCCTTTCCAGTCCATATTATAGCTTCGGGCGAGAACCATCGAAACAAGTGCCGTAAGTGAAAGCTGGATAAATCCGCCTAAGAAGACGATTTTTCTGATTCTAAGCAGATGTTTGAGGCTGAACTCCATCCCGATAGTGAACATCAGGATCACAACCCCCAGTTCGGCCATTAACTCAATCTCGTGGGGTGAGTGGATGATGCCAAACATAAAAGGTCCGGCGACAATACCCGTCAGCATGTAACCCACAAGCGTAGGAATCCTGATCTTTGTAAAGATGAAATTTACAAAGGTTGACAGGGCAAAAATAATCACCACATCTTTTAAAATATCAGATGTCATCTCTATGTTAAAGTTTTAATTGAAAGATGATTGTAATATAATTAAGATAAGTTGTCTTCATTCAATACGTAAGTGCTGTCTTTCAGTGAGATATTTCTGATACTTACAGTTGTTGTTAACAGGAATCTCTTTGTTTCATCGAGGTGACAGATATCGGAATAAACAGGGACATAGACAATTCCCTTGTATTTCAGCGTCGTCGTATCCACATTCACATAGGTGTAATTATGGCTCGGATAATTGACCTTTTTATTGGTCTCAGCCTCTTTGTTTTGGCAGGAAATAAAGAGCATAATTAATAAAATAGCAGGTAAGGTGATGATCTTCATGGCCAGACGTATTAGATAAATCTCTGCAATATATAAAAAATCGTGAATAAATCTTTCACAATGCTGCCCGGAAGAATTTATGTGACGATAAAAAACACGTTATCTTCACATAGGTGGTGTGAATGGAGTTTGAGGGATGGGACAAATACCTTTCTGAGTTGGCATGATCTTTTGATCGAGCTCCCCCTCGTTTGCAACAGCCTGCCCCGTTTTTACGGGGAGGGGGAAAGTGTCCGTCGTTTGTAACGATAAAAACTGGTTCCCTGTAATGGCGTGCACCCTATTTTATGATTAATTGACCCCTGAGCCAATCCTGTAAACCTGCTCCAAATCTTCCCTTTTTAAACGTTTTTTATGACCCAACTCTCATTAGGGTTTCCTTCGGGTTCCCTTCGCTTCAACCTCGTACCAACCTCGGGATTAAAAACAGGGGAAAATAGTCGGTTTTTGCTTAAAAAGTATCCTCTATCGACCCATTTGTAAATTGTGATCATAAATTATATAATTATCTTTCAGGACTCATTGAACGCCGGTTCTATATCCTGTTTTATGGGTGTACGACAAAATTCCCCTTTTAAGCGAGAAATATGAGTTTCCCCTTATTCAATTTGGATTTAAAATCCCAGGTTCATCAGTCACACTGCCCCGATTGGGCAAGAGATATTCCGGGTGCATCATAATTTATTCTTATATATTTCTATATATCAATTACATATATTGACATATGCGCTGCTTAATGCATAGCGCACGCATATTACTATTTAATATGTTATTAAAAACTTCTT
>JAATGF010000085.1 GCA_015654795.1 Bacteroidales bacterium | reverse complement strand
CCGTATCAACTCCTGACCTTCCTCGTACCAAATTCGGGTTCCTTTTTCCGGTGATCGTCTTATGGGAAGGTTATAAATTAAAACAAACGATCTTCTCTTTGATGCTTTAGCGAAGAGGTTTTAATTTATCATTAAAAGTCAATTGCCTGGTTATTTCGGTTAAACCTTTCGATTTCTCCCGTCTTCTCTGGCCTTCTCTCACATTAATTTAATAGTTCTTATCCCAATCCTCACTACTTTTACCCTATCGATTAAGGCGCCCCTTTCTGTCATATTTGGTTCATACCAACTTCATATCTTCGTCATATCAGAATCGGGTTCCTTTTTCTGGTGATCGTTTTATGGGAAAGTTATAAATTGGAACAAACGACCTTCTCTTTGGTGCTTTTGGGGAAGAGGTTTTAATTTATCACGAAAAGTCAATTGTCTGACTATTTCGGTTAAATCTTTCGCGGCCTGTTGCGGCATCTCAGTTTAAATTGATCTGAATTATCCCAGTCCTCACTACCTTCTATCCTGTCGATTAAGGCACTCCGAGTTGGTTCGCACCAACTTCGGACCTTCCTTAGTATTTTAATCTTAACTTTAATTGATTATTTGCCGTTGATCTTTTTTAAACCTAATTTTGGAAAAGCGTACATAAAGCGTTAGAGAGTTAGCGTTCAATGTGAGAGCCTTCGAAAAATTAGCATAATCCAATGACAAATTGATTATTAACTTGGCCAACATGGATTTGATTGAGCATTATAACAAACTCTATAAAGATTCAATTCAAAAAATTGAATCGGATGAGTATTCAATTGATAATTTAATTGATTCATCTCTTGATAAAAGACTGGGTATTACTCTTTTAGTCCGACCCAACGATATAATTAAACGTAATATTCGGGGATTCATTAACGATTTGAGACAGATTGATCCGGAACAATATTATCAACCCGATTCAGATATGCATGTGACTGTAATGTCCTTAATATCATGCTACAATGGATTTTATTTAAAAAATATTTGTGTTCCTGACTATATTGATTTGATAGAAAAGAGTATTAAGTCAGAAGGGAGCATTGAGATAAATTTTAAAGGCGTTACAGTTTCGCCATCGTGTATAATGATTCAGGGATTCCTTTGTGACAATACATTAAATAACATTCGGGATAATCTCAGAATAAACTTTAAAAATTCAGATCTGCAACAAAGTATTGATTTACGATACGCGATACAGGCGGCGCATTCGACAGTAGTCCGATTTCGAAAACGGCTTACCCAAAAAGATGATTATCTTAAAATTATAGAAAACTATCGGGATTATGATTTTGGAACATTATCGACTGACACGATAGAGTTGGTCTATAATGATTGGTATCAAAGAAAAGAATTCGTAAAAGAATTGCATAAATTTAAAATAAAAACGAATAGCTAATCGAGTCAACAGCCTCGCACGCTCTTTTGAAAAAGCTGAACGTTTAAAGCAAAAATATTATGAAGACAAATCAGGAAAATAATCTTGTTTCATGGGACGACCATTTGGACAGGAAATATGGGAAAGCAGGTACTCCATCCAGAGAAAAGTACGAAGAGGAATTTGAAAATTTTAAGATTGTGACTTATTCAAGAGGCCAGAAAACAACAAAACCTGACATAGGAAGAACTTGCCTTAAAATGTGGAACAAACAAATCATATATTTCAAGAATTGAAAATAATTCATCCGACATCAGGCTGTCGACATTAATGAAAATCATTCAACAAGGACTTGGCGGACACTTAAAATTGACGCTGCAACTATGAGTGAATCAAGGGACTCTGCTACAACAGCCGCTACCCGCAAGCAGGGTTTCGGTGCTTTGTTGACAGAAAATTGATAATTTAGAATGCAGCGCTTCTTCGTAGAAAGGTTCGTGGTTAAAACCCATGTCGTCTGGTTGTTGCGGAACGATATATGGCATTGAAAAAGAGAATTCACAAAATTTGGAATTGAAATTATTTCTCAGTAATTTTGGTACAAAATTACCAAACAGGATTACAAAAAGGGTAATTAACCGTACAGTGGTTATTGTATTTTAACCGAAATAAAATATGGTTCGTACCTACGATACACCTTACATTTGTGGTCGTTCTCTTTTCCGCCGGGTTAAGATCCGGAGCTACAGGACAGAACTGTTCCTACGGAACTGCAATTGGAAAGGACATAAACCTGAGCTCTTTTTTAAGGGAGGATATTGATCTGTACAAAATGGATCGCAACTAAACAGGAAGAAAATCCTTGGCCCTGGACATTTAATCACACACTGGGAATTCACCTAACCTAATTGAATACCAGCAATATATATTGTTTTGCAAAAATATTAGAGGGCAAAACAATATTTTTTTACTATCGGAGGTATGTTTTTTAACCTTTTTTCACTTAGCTTTGTCACCGAAATAATAAGGGGTGCCTGAATAAAGCGGGCTGAGATCAAACCCATCGAACCTGTCCGGGTAATGCCGGAAAGGGAAATGAAAAAATTCGTTTCGTTTTAAAAGTCCCCTTTAAAGTTTCACAATTAAGTTTTGATTTGCTGATTTTCAGTGAAATCAATGTTTGTATTACGCAATGGGGTGCCTTAAGATTACGGGCTGAGATCATACCCACCGAACCTGATCCGGGTAATGCCGGTGCAGGGATGGCGAAATGGAATTACCTGCCTCATTGGTTATTTATTAACCATTAAAGTATTAAAGATGAAACGAATTGGATTATTTTTTGCCTTACAGTTGCTTGCTGTAATGGTATTTGCGCAATTGTCGCTGACAGGAGTTGTCAAGGATAATAAAGGAGAAGCGCTGAGCGGTGCAAATGTGGTGCTGGGAAATACTTATAACGGAACCACTGCAGGAGCAAACGGTGAGTTTAAGTTCGCGAACCTCCGTAAAGGGAAATATACCGTAGTGGTAACATTTATCGGGTATCATAATTTCAGTAAGGAGCTTATTCTTAATAATTCTGAAAATCTGGATATTGTATTAGAACCGACGAGTGTATTAACAGAAGAAGTACTTGTTTCAGCCTCGCGTGCCGGACAGAAATCGCCAATTGCATTTACTACAATCGGGAAAGATGCCATTAAGCAATCGAATCTTGGGCAGGATATTCCTTATCTGATGAATTATACACCTTCCTTTGTAGCCACTTCGGATGCAGGTAATGGGGTGGGTTATACTAATTTCAGAATAAGGGGCACTGATCTGAACCGAATTAACGTAACCATAAACGGGATTCCAATGTCGGAAGCCGAATCGCACAGTACTTATTTTGTCGATATTCCGGATTTGGCAGCATCGACCGAAAATATTCAGATACAACGCGGTGTGGGAAACTCGACAAACGGAGCAGGCGCCTTTGGTGCGACAATCGACTTGCAAACCAGCCAATTGAATCCTAAAGCCAATGTAAGTTACAATTCGTCAGTTGGTTCGTTCAGCACTTTCCGGAATAATCTATCAGCCGGAACAGGATTGATCGATGGCAAATTCGCTGTAGATGTCTCCCTCTCAAAAATTACTTCTGCAGGCTTTGTTGACAGAGGCGCATCGGACCTTAAGTCATTTTATATTTCCGGGGGGTATTTCACCGCAAATACCATCCTGAAAGCAACGATCTTTTCAGGATTCGAAGAAACTTACCAGTCGTGGAACGGAGTCCCGTCAGTAAGGCTAAATAATGATCTTGCAGGAATGCAAAAATACGAAGACGACGGACTTTATACGCATGAAGAGACACAAAACATGATTAACTCTGATAGTCGCACCTTCAATTTATACACTTATAAAAACCAGGTCGATCATTATCAGCAGGATCATTACCAACTTCATTTCTCACATAAATTTAATCCATATCTAAATCTTAGTGTGTCAGCCTTTTACACCTATGGCCGTGGTTATTACGAGGAATACAAAACAGATCAGAAATTTGCGGATTATCAGCTTACAGCACCCGTGATTAATGAAACTACCATTGAGACAACAGATTTGATACGGCGGAAATGGCTCGACAACGACTTCTATGGAATGGTTTTCTCGCTAAATTATAAAGAAGGGAACAGTTCATTAAGCGTTGGAGGCGGAGCAAATGTTTACGATGGCCGTCATTTCGGAAGAGTGATCTGGGCAAAAATAGCAGGCGATGCAAATTATGATCACGAATGGTATCGTGGTACGGGATTGAAAAAAGACTACAATATTTATGCAAGATACACCTATCAACTATCGGAAAAGCTAAATGCCTCAGCCGACCTTCAGTACCGCTATATCAATTATAAGATTGGCGGTATAGATGACGACCTTCGAAATGTAGGACAAAATCACGAATTTAACTTCTTCAATCCCAAGCTCGGATTGTTTTATAAACCAGGAGTTAATCAGGAAGCTTATCTTAGCTATGGCCGTGCCAATCGTGAACCAAACCGCGATAATTTTGTAGATGCTGATCCGACAGGGAAACAGCCAACTTTCGAAACATTGAATGATTTTGAATTGGGATATACCTATAGAACTTCAAATCTGATGCTGGGAACCAACCTTTACTACATGCACTACAATAATCAACTGATTATGACAGGGAAGATCAACGACGTGGGTACAGCGATTATGACCAATGTCGATAAAAGCTATCGTGAAGGGATTGAATTGATGGCAGGAATTAAGTTTTTGAAGAATTTCAACTGGAATGTGAATGCGACGATCAGCAGTAATAAAATTAATAATTTTACTGAATATGTCGAGGACTGGGACAACGGAGGATTGATTAACAATGTAATAGGGAAAACAGATCTGGCTTTTGCGCCAAAATTAACTTCAAGCAGTGTTCTCTCCTTCAAACCTTGCAAAGAATTTGAAATCAGCGTTCTTTCAAACTATGTCGGAAAGCAGTATATCGATAATACGGCTAACGAAGACCGGAAACTGAATTCCTATCTGGTTAACAACCTGAAATTTGATTATACTTTAAAGCAAAAACTATTTAAAGAACTGAAGTTTAATTTATTGATTAATAACATCTTCAATGAGGAATACGAAAGCAATGCCTGGGTCTATTCTTATTCGTATGAGGGAAAAAGAAATAAAATGGATGGATATTTTCCGCAGGCTGGCACCAATTTTTTGTTTAGTGTAAGTGCCGGATTTTAGGAACAGAATAAACAATCCTCAATTAAGCGAATTCCAAACATGATATAAGGATGGGACAGAGAAAATCCATCGGAGGTGGATTGGCATTACTTATTTCACTTTAGCATTGGTGCATTAATAAAAAAACCCGCAACAGTTGCGGGTTTTTTTATTATTCTTCAGTATCTCCAAGTATCGAACGAATACCCGCGTCAGTAAGAATAAATTCTTTCTCATCTTTGATGCAGAATCCTTTTTTCTCATTTTTGTTCAGACAATCGCTTGCATTAATAAGCTTCTCGATATGTGATGCTTTCAATGCTTTAGAGATCATGGGTGTAGAAAATTTTTCTTCACCTTGCGAATGCATATAAACAGCTGTCGCAAGAAATTTCTTTACCTGATTTTTATCTGCATTTTTTTCTTTCAAAAACTCAGATAGCGGATCGCCGGAAAGTTCTTCAAATAAGGGTTCGGCTACTACTTTGGGTTTAGGACCACGTTTTCTTTTCTCTTTTACCTCAGTAACCAGAGGTTCTTCAATCAAAACATCTTCTGCTACAGCCTGGGATGAAGCAGGTTTAACTTCTTCCGACTTTGCAAATGATTCGGGTTTATTCAATCCCGGGATACGATCAAGTACCAGATTCAGTTGGGCTCCGACCCAATCTTTTTCGCCTTCGCAAGAAAAGTGAAGGTTGTCAAACGTAAAATCAATTTTCGATTCAGCCATTGTATTAAATTGTTTCAATAATTATAAACTATAAAATTACAATAATTATAAATGACACAACATGACAATTAGAATAAATTTCATATTAATAACATTTAATTATAGAATTTATGAAATACAGAAAATACATTTTTTACATAACTGAATATCAGATATATACAATTCCGAATAAAATGAATTTTGACAATTTAATTATTTATTATCCATTTCCTTCAGAATTTTATCGATCTCTTTTTCAGTATTATGTAGTTTTTCTTTGCATAAAGTAACTAATTGAGATACTCTTTTGACCTTTTCGGAAAGCTCGTCAACATCTAACTCATTATTCTCAAGTTGCCTGAGTATTTCTTCAATTTCGGTGATCGCCTCTTTATAGGATACGCTTTTTTTATTCACATTCATTTTAGTTGCTTGTTTTTATTATTTTTACTTCACTGACTATTTGACCATTATAAAGTTTTGTTTCGATAAGCGAGTTGTTACTGACCATATTGACATCTTTTAGCGCACGTCCGTTATAGGTTGTTATCGAGTAACCCCGGGCAAGTATTTTGGTTGGATCGATAAGATGCGCCATTTGCAATGAGAGTTCAAGATAATGCCTGCGATCAACCAGTGCACCCCGGAATAAAGTTTCCGATCTTTGCATTTTGCGGCTAAGTTGGTCATGGTTAGCAACGGTTATTTGCCGAAGAGTACCAGATAATGTTCTTGTCGTTCGTTCAAGAACTCTTAGTTGCGACTGAGCGAAATTCCTGAATTCATGTCTTATGGTTTCTTCTTTTCGTTCTAATTGATAATTCCGATTTTGTATAAATACTTTAACTGAATTATCTAATTTCCAAATGGTCTGATTAAGTTGATTGTTCACTTTCGAAATTCTCTCACGCGTGAGAGGAGCGATCACCCGCCCAATTTGCTCAATATCGTTCTTTGACTCCGTTATTAAATCGGTTACAATGTCTATAATACGATTGTTCAAATCGTCAAGATGCAAATCGAATTGAGCCACACCACTGATCAGGAACTCGGCAACTGCCGTTGGGGTTTTCATTCTTGTATGTGCCACCATGTCGACAATTGAATCGTCTTTCTCGTGCCCGATCCCCGTGATAATCGGTAATGGAAACTGTGTAACAAAATAAGCCAAATTATAATTATCAAAACAACTCAGATCTGCCTGCGAACCTCCGCCTCGTATAATTACCACGGCATCGAAATAGTTTTCGTAAAGATAAATCTGCTCAAGCGCTCCAATAATGGATGACTCTGCCTGATTTCCCTGCATAATAGCAGGGAAAAGTTTTAAATCGAAATGGTAACCGGCAGGATTATTGGTTAACTGGTCAATAAAATCCTGATAACCTGCAGCTGTGGATGACGAAATTATTGCGATCTTTTGAGGAACAAGCGGCAACTCCAGCTCCTTATTCATATCCGCCACACCTTCAGACTGTAAACGGGCAATTATTTCAAGCCGGCGTCGTGCCATATCGCCCAAAGTATAGGTGGGATCAATGTCCCGAATGTTCAGACTGTAACCATATAATTCATGAAATTCGACAGAGACACTTACAAGAACTTTAAGTCCTTCGGTTAATTGTTGCCCAGTGGTTGACTCAAAATACGGACGTAACATCCGATAAGTATAAGACCAAATTGTAGCTCTTGCCTGAGCAATAATTGCATCGCCATTCTCCTCTTTTTCGATCAGGTTGAGGTAGCAATGCCCACTCCGGTTTGTTTTTAATTCGGAGATTTCACCGATTACCCAAACAGGTGCGGTGAATGCCTCTCCTACAGCTTTCTTGACTAATCCGTTTAGCTCGGATAATTTAAGTCGCTCATTCATGATCTCCAAAGTTAAACATTGCTATTCATTTCGTAATTTTACAGCAAAAATTATACCGGTCCGCCCGACTTTTCTAAATTAAGAAAATTGGATGAATTGATACAGGGATAGCGAAAATATGAAAAAGATATGGATAAAAGTGACTAAAAACAATGTACGTAAGATTATTCTGATCATATGGCCATTCGTCCTCGCTCTGTTTGTTTTTATAAGTGTCAGGTTTGCTGTACATAACTCCCGGTTTATCGAATCTTATTATTCCACAGGGATTTATCCATTTATTGCAAAACTATTCTCCGGACTGAGTAAACTGGTTCCATTTTCATTATGGGACATTTTCTGGGTATTGACGATTGTGCTTTTAATTGCAGGCCTTATTCTGGCTATTTTCAGGAAAGTGAAATGGAGATGGTATGGCTTACGGATATTGCAATCTGCAGCCATACTTTATGCTTTTTTCTACTGTGTGTGGGGGTTTAACTATTTCAGACCCGGAATTGAAACGCGGGTCAACTGGGAGAGACAAAAACCTGACGAAAAGGTCTTTCGTTCGATCCTTGATTCGATTATTTCGTATACCAATTCAAATTATGTTTCGGTTTCTCCTTCAGATTATCCAGCGATTGACAAACTTATCGAAGAGTCGTACCGCAAAAACAGCAAGGAACTCGGAATCAATTATCCAAATGGCTCACGACGACCAAAAACAATGATTTTCAGTTCGTTTTTTGCGAAATCGGGAGTAAGTGGTTATTTTGGTCCGTTTTTCAACGAGGTTCACCTGAACTATTTCCTGCTTCCTATGGAATATCCTTTTGTATTGGCACACGAGAAAGCGCACCAGTTTGGAATTACCAACGAAGCAGAGGCTAATCTCGCAGCTTTTATTGTTTGTACAACATCTGACGACCGACGTCTGCAATACTCAGGTTATGTAAATCTGCTGGTTTATTTTATATCGGACGCGTCGCAAATGAAGGATGTCAAGGATTATATTCGAAAAATGAATAAACCTGTACTATTGGATTTAAGGTTTCAGCGCCGACACTGGCAAGGACTGCGGAATATTACCCTTGACAAAGTGCAAACCGCGGCGAATAATGCTTACCTGAAAACCAATAATATCGAAGAAGGGGTTAAGAATTATAACCAGGTCGTATCGCTTGTAATCAGCTATTATCATAATTCAAACCATGACAGAGAAAAGCACTAATTCCGCAGATATTCTTCAGGGCTTTGACTAAAATCCTGGGGATCTCTCAATTTCCCTCTTGCGCGATCGAAAGCTTTGAACTCATCAGCCTGAATACGATCAACGACTTCAGGGTTTAGCAAAACGCCTGCTTTATATTTCAATTCGTACTTTACGTTTCCGTTTTCATCCATAAACTTCCATGTCCCATCAGATTCGTCGCTCGTATATTGACCTGTAATCTGACTCTGTCCCGATTCGTAATAAACAAGGTTTAAACCCTGCCGTTTCCCCTGCTGAAACATGGTCTCAGTTTTCTTCTTTCCGGAGGAATAAAAACTTCGGCTTACACCATTTAACAACCCATTGGCCCAATTTGATTCTGTGGCTGGAATACCATTTTCAAAGAAGATAAATGATCTGCCATTTTTTATCCCGTCGGAGAAGTTTTCTTGTCCGACTAATTGGGTATTGTTGTAATAATTCCAAGTGCTATCTTTGACCGTACCTTTGAAATTTCCTTTTGCATAACGGACTCCGTTGCTGTCGAAAAGTTCTGCCGTCGCCTTATCCGTATTGGGAATATGACAGAGATGAGCTTTGATTTTACCATTTTCGTGAAACCTCTTCCACTCTCCCACCGGTTTGTCGTCGGCGAAAGAACCTTCGTAACGGACGATACCATTGGCGTATTTACCAATCCATTTCCCTTGTTTGTGCCCATTTGCATCTGTCTGATTAATTGCTGTCTGAGCAAAAAGAAATGTAAAAGGAGTAACAATTGCCAGAAAAAGAAATATCAGTTTTTTCATCGGTAGACTATTGGCACAAAGGTATTAAATCCAAAGTTATATTGTCTCGCGATAACGTTGAATAGTTGAGAATATAACTTATTGCATTAATTTTGTCCTGAAAAAAGTTTTCGAACCTGCATTCAAAAAAAGTATTTCTTTTCTTAATCAAATTCTAAACAGATGAAAAATCATATTTCAATTTCGATATTATTCATCCTGTTATCTATGTATTGCTTAGCCGGTTCGGTGGAAAAGGCAACACCCATGATAAACGGCATTTACAGTGAAAACATCCGATCGGTACAATTTGCCCGGGAAGGCTGGGATTTCTCGCAACCCATACTTGAATTGGGCGCTGATCAGCGATTGCAATTGAAATTTGATGAAATATCGGATGGCGTAACTAATTTTGTATATACGATAACACATTGTGATACAGAATGGTACCCTTCAAGGTTAGTACAATCGGAATATATGGAAGGTTTTATCGAGAATCCGATTAATGATTATGCAGCTTCGATTAATACAACCTCAAAATATACGAACTACCTTTTATCCCTTCCGAATGAAAATGTCCGTTTTCTGATTTCGGGTAATTACCTGCTAACGGTATTCGGAGAGGGAAAGCGAACCACCCCAGTACTTACCCGTCGTTTTTATATCGTTGAACCATTGACTGAAATTAGCGGGGTGATTAAAAAAGCAACTTTTGAAGGCTATAAGGGTCGCAATCAAGAGATTGACTTTGCGATAGACTATTCCCGTTTTAGTATTCAGGATCCGCGTACCGAGGTTAAAGTTGTTGTGACGCAAAATTCGAGGACAGATAATTGTCTGACTAATCTTAAGCCGTTGTTCGTGAGGGATAATCAATTAAGCTACGATCTTGGTCGCGAGAATGTTTTCGAGGGGGGTAATGAATTCAGAAATTTTGACAGTAAAAATATTCGCGTAAATGGCCTGGGTGTAGCGAATATTGAGTTTGTCAATCCATTCTACCACGTTGAACTAAAGCCAGATCAGATCAGGCAGGACCGTGAATACCGGAACGAGAGTGACCTGAACGGGCGCTATCTTATAAAAAATGACCGTATTACAGATTCAGACCTTGAATCAGATTATATTCAGGTCCACTTTTCGCTCAAAACACAAGAACCATTATTAGGCGGGGACATCTATGTTTTCGGTGGATTATCTGACTGGCAATGTCAGCCGGCAAATAAAATGAAATGGAATTTTGAAGCAAAGCTTTATGAAACAACGCTTTTGTTAAAACAAGGGTTTTACGATTACCAGTATGTATATGTCGAAAAAGGGAGTAACAAAATAAATAACACGCTGTTGGAAGGGAGTTTTGTTGAAACTGAAAACGATTACCAGATCTTTGTTTATTACCGTGGTTTCTCCTCAAGGTATGATAAACTAATTGGCTACAGAACAATTAATTCAGTTAAAAGATAGAAAAAAGAAGCATTCTACGGGCAGCGAAGATTAATTTGTCATTAAGTTCTCTCGATTTTGGAATCGAACTTCAAAACAGATAACTAATCCGTTTTTTGTAATGCCATCATATTCAACACTATACAATTAGTTATATAGTAGTCCCACCTTATTGAAAAAAATAAAGCCCACAAACGAGTAACTTGAAAAAGCGCTAAATTTAAGCGTTGCTCCGTGCAGTACAAACCGTTCATACCATGGTGCATGACATCACATAGTAGTCTGGTACTGTTTGG
>JAATGF010000114.1 GCA_015654795.1 Bacteroidales bacterium | reverse complement strand
TCTTTGGCACGTACTTCCCATTCATAATTTGCCATATTAATACGTTCTTTATTATTACTTGACAAGTATAACAATTATAAATTAATTAATACTATATGGAACGTAGATATATTGTACTTATTTGAGTTTTAATTCACCCCAGGCGAGGGGGCCATTGGAAGACTTTTTCATAAACCTGAACCAACCGGCATTATCATCATTTACTATACGATGTTCCCTGTATACTTTTGGGACAGCAGAAATAAGTGCTTCCGGGGATATGAAACGTCCGTCCCGGTGATAGTCCAATGAATCGTAACCACTGGACTTAACGTCAGGCAGTTCTCCTATCTCACGCCATATATAGCCACCGCATACAAGGATAATTAACAACAGGATACCCAGACCACGTGTCAGATAAAAGTATGCTTTTTTTACCCTATTTCCCATATATAATGTCCTCCTTTGTTTTTATTGTAAAGATCCGGCAATCTGTTTTCGCCGGATCTTTCTCAAGATAATTAGAATTATATATAAAAAGCGTTTCGTTTTTATAATCTGTCAGTCAGTATCTTTCTTGCTACCGTACCGGTAACCTCTTTGTTTTCTCCAAATGCAACACCGCGTTCGTTGAAACGACGCTCTATTTCTACGATTGTCTTTTCCCCTATACCTTCTTCCCCGAGTCGCGTTGTAAGTCCCAGCGAACGGAAGAATTGTTCGGTCATATGTATTGCCTGGTCTATACGTTCTTCACGGCTACCTCCCGTTATTTTCCATACACGTTGGCCGTATTGAAGGATCTTGTCTCCTTTACTTTCACGCAGGATATTCATGGTTCCGGGTAGTACGATCGCCAGGGTATGTCCGTGGGAAAGGCCATGCAAAGCGGTCAGTTCATGGCCTATCATATGCGTGGACCAATCCTGCGGGACTCCGCCCATGGCAATGAAACCATTCAGGGCCAAAGTAGCGGAAAGCATGAATTCGGCCATCATGTTATAATCGTTCTGGTTTCTCTCAATTTTAGGGGCGATATCGATCAGGGTTTCCAGTATTCCTTCCGCCCAATGATCCATAGTCCGGCTGACACCGGGGACGGTCAGGTATTGCTCCATGACGTGTACGAATGTGTCGGCGATACCATATGCAACCTGGTTCTTTGGGAGGCTGAATGTTGTCTCCGGGTCAAGAATAGAGAATACCGGATAGTCGGCACCGAATGAGAATTTTTCATTGGTCTCATAACGGGATATGACTGCACCGGGATTCATCTCCGATCCGGTTGCCGGTAAGGTGAGTACAGTGGCAAGGGGAACAGTTCCGGAGGCTTTTCCACTCCGCACAATTTCCCACGGATCTCCATCATAAAGGAGGCCAGCGGAGATCAATTTAGTTCCGTCGATAACCGACCCGCCACCGACAGCCAACAGAAAGTCTATTTTTTCTGTTTTTCCCAGTTTAACCGCTTTTCTGAGGGTTTCTATTGAAGGATTGGGTTCGATGCCCCAGAATTCTACCGTATAGAATCCTTTGAGGGCATCCTTTACCTGCCGGTACACTCCATTCTTTTTTACACTACCCCCTCCGAAGGTAATCATAACACGTTTTCCGGACGGTATCTCCGATTCCAGGCGGGAAATCATTCCCTTGCCGAAGATCAGTTTTGTAGGATTCTGAAAAATAAAATTATACATATTTCTGGTTTGATTTTAAAATCCATTATAATTCAAAGAAACAAAGAGCCGGCAGACGGATGCTCAATACCGGATTTCTGCTGATTATGAAAAGTGTTTTACTTTATCGATTCCTACCTTTGATCACTCCATTAGCAACCGATTTTTTATTTGTCATTATCAATACGGTCGCTAAATTGCATATTATATTCTATTCATTCACAGGCATGACTTATTAAAACGAAAAAAACGATAACCATCACGAAAAACAAATACATTATAAATCCATTGATTTTGAAGACTTAGGCAGATAATAGTTAGCTTTGTGAAAAATATAACAGGGATGAAACGAGCATGGTACAAATACCGCAAAAGGAGATGAATCGCAGATCGGCGTAGCCAATAATCCGTCAGCTGACGGATGCGAGTTCCATACGGGATCGAATATTAATTCAACGAATGGCATTTTGATCCAACAGATGGTCAATAACTTAAAATGAATATATACGGATGAAATCGACAGACAAATTTGCCTCATTAAGCAAACTATCATCAGGTCGGATGATACTTTTGTTGAGTTTATTTCTGGCTGTAATCATGATTTATCCGAACATCGTGAATTTTACATGGCATTCTCCCGAATCACTTACAAATTCCGAGCGGATATCCTATACATTATTCTTCTTATTCAGATACCTGTTCTTCTGTGTTTTGATATGGATTCTTTTAACCGTTAATATACAAAGGCAAAAAACACTGATCTTTTCCAAAAGACTCATCAACTCTTTCTGGATAACCTTCACCGCTTATGCGGTATATGTCATATTTTCACTGGCCGTAAGCACACATGTGGATTGTTTTACCGGTATGCTGCTTTTCCAGTTTGTAATAACCGGTCTCTTTTGCACGTTCATTGGTTATTTCTTCACCATGTATGCGGAAAGCAACGATAAAGAAAAACAAATCGAAAAGTTAAAAGCTGAAAACCTGCAAAGCCTCTGTAATGCACTTGTCAACCAGATCAATCCCCACTTCTTTTTCAATTCACTCAACAGCGTTTCAGCTCTTGTCCGTGAAGATGACAAAGAGAAAACACTGGAATATATCAACAAGCTGTCAGGGGTGTTCCGTTATATCCTGCAAAGTGATAAGGTTGTATTGACCTCTTTGAAAGAAGAACTCCACTTTCTGGAAGCTTTCCGTTACACACTGGAAGTAAGGTATGAGCACAAACTGAAATTTTCCCTAAAAACGGATGATAAGAAACTTAATATGAAATTACCGGTGCTATCGTTGTTGCCTGTAATAGAAAACGTTGTCAAACACAATGTAATAGATAGCTATAACCCTATGGAAATCTCATTGTCTACCAATGACCGGAATGAACTTGTCATTGTCAATCCTATACACGAAAAACTGGATGCCGGTGAAAGCAACGGGATCGGACTTGAAAATCTATCCAAACGATTCGAACTGCTGACCGGTAAAAATATTAAAATAGAAAAAGACAATGGCTGTTTTACGGTTTATTTACCTCTTTTGAACTGACAGTGTCGTATGAAAGTATTGATTGTAGAAGATGAAACAGTAGCCTTTACCAATCTGAGACGGATATTACTTGATCTTAATTTAGGTGTCGAAGTCGTAGGAAATACTGAAAGTGTAGTAAGGACAGTCAAGTGGTTGCAGGAATCCCAACAAACAATCGATTTGATTTTTATGGACATCCATCTCTCCGATGGTTCTGCCTTCAAAATATTTGATATGGTCGATGTGGAAATACCCATAATCTTCACAACGGCCTTTGACCAGTATGCAATTGAAGCATTCAAGGTAAACAGTATTGATTACCTGCTAAAACCAATCGAAGCCAGGGAGGTGGAACATGCGATAGAAAAATTCAGGAAACTAACCAGGCGGGATATCCATGAGTATTTAAGTATCCTGTCACGTCTGGCAAATCAGGATAAATATCCGGAAAAGATCCTCGTTCCGTTCAATGATAAGATATTCCCGGTGGCTGTCTCTAATATTTCCTGTTTTTATACGACGGAAGTGAAAACTGTTGTCATCCTCAAAGACGGTACTTCTCTTCCTTATAAGAAAACACTGGAACATATAAATCATTCATTGAATCCCGATCTGTTTTTCCGTGCAAACAAGCAATTTATCATCTCCAGGGACAGCGTGAAGAACATAACAATCTGGTTCGATAACAGATTGTTAGTTACCCTTGACACTGAACTCCCGGAAAACCTGTATATCAGCAAAAACAAAGCTGCTGAATTTAAACAATGGCTGGCCGGTTAATCACTAATGACTTCTGTTTATTTTCGTGATAGTTGTCTATTTTTTCGTTTTAACAAAAAATGCCGGCAGATGAAGACATACTATTCATAAATTTGTTCATCCGAATTACGTTTTTCTTCTTGAAAAGCGTGAATTTTAGTGGGTTTGGCTTAAAAAGGTTATTGTCATAAATTAGAATGCTTTGAATAACGGGTCAGGAAACCAGACTTGTTTGGATTGTGTCTGGTCACAAAAATGACTAACAAATAAAATGCTTACAGGAAGTTTCAATATAACACTTCAGAAGATAAGTTATGCTTAAAAAAATCAGAATAACAACTGCCATTTTTTGTTTTGTTTTCATTACCCTGCTGTTCCTGGATTTTACAGGAACACTTCATGGGTGGTTCGGCTGGCTGGCTAAAATACAGTTTATACCTGCATTGCTGGCATTGAATGTGGGCGTTGCATTGGTGCTCGTTTTGCTAACCCTGCTTTTCGGCCGTATTTATTGTTCGGTAATCTGTCCGTTAGGCGTATTTCAGGATATCATATCGTGGATAGCCGGGAAGAAAAAGAAAAACCGTTTCAGGTATTCACCGGCAATCTCATGGTTAAGATACGGTGTATTAGTAGTATTTATAATAGCTTTAATAGCAGGCGTCAACTCGGTGGTTGTCATGTTAGAGCCGTATAGCGCTTATGGGCGCATCGCCTCCAACTTATTTGCCCCTTTGTATCAATGGGGTAATAATGTTCTTGCTTATTTTGCGGAGCGGATAGATAGTTATGCGTTTTATTCGGTTGATGTCTGGCTGAAAAGTGCTGTAACTTTTGCGGTTGCTGTCGTAACCTTTGCAGCATTAATTATTCTCGCATGGTGTAACGGACGTACCTATTGTAACACTATCTGTCCTGTAGGTACATTATTGGGCTTTATTTCCAGGTTCTCCCTTTTCAAACTGGCTTTCGTTGAAGAAAAATGTAGCGGATGCGGATTATGTGCCCGCGATTGTAAAGCTTCCTGTATAGATGTAAAGACGAAGCGTATCGACCAAAGCCGATGCGTGACTTGTTTCAACTGTATCGAAAAATGCAGATTTGGGGCAATGAAGTATGCTCCACGCAGGATAGGGAATAAAAAAGAGTTAATAGGAAAAACTTCCGCTGTTGCGACAAAACAAGACGGCGTGTCACGCCGTAATATGCTTTCATTACTAACAGCATTTATTGTCACTAATACGATAAAAGCACAGCAAATAAAGGTAGCTCCGCCGCTAATAAAGGTGGATGGCGGACTGGCAACCATTGAGGATAAAAAAATACCGGATAGAAAAACTCCAATTATACCGCCAGGCGCATTAAGTACCAAAAATATGAAGGATCATTGCACAGCCTGCCAGCTTTGTGTGTTGGCTTGTCCAAACAGTGTCTTACGTCCGTCAAATAAGTTGATGACATTTATGCAACCCGAGATGTCATACGAAAGAGGATATTGCCGTCCTGAGTGTACGGAATGTTCGCAGGTCTGTCCTACAGGTGCCATTAATGCAATTACGGCGGCAGATAAATCTGCGATTTCCATCGGTCAGGTTGTTTGGATTAAAGATAATTGTGTGGTAAACAAGGACAAAATCCAATGTCATAACTGTGAGCGCCATTGCCCGACAGGAGCCATTATCCTGGTGGATAAAGACCCTGGTTCCGGTAATTCTCTGAAAATACCTGTTGTAGATAATGAGTTATGTACTGGATGTGGTGCCTGTGAGAATCTTTGTCCGGCCCGTCCGTTCAGTGCGATATATGTGGAAGGAAATGTAAGGCATCATTCGATTTAAAAAGAGAAAAGCAATATGGAAAACAAAGATAAAAAAGCAATAAATCGCAGGGGCTTTCTTAAAATGGCAGGAGCAGGTTCGGTTGCCACTACTGCTGTCTTATACGGATGTAAGCCGAATAAGACGGGATCAGGTGAAGGCGGCTCGCGCGGCGAAGTTCCTAAGGATAAGATGACTTACCGTACGAATCCGTATTCAGGAGATAAGGTGTCATTACTGGGATATGGTTGCATGCGTTGGCCACTGCGAAAAAACTCCAGGGGTGAGGACGAAATTGACCAGGATGCGGTGAATGAATTGGTCGATTACGCAATTGAACATGGCGTAAATTATTTTGATACGGCTCCCGTATATATAAGAGGGTGGTCGGAAACGGCCACCGGTATTGCCTTGAGCCGCCATCCCCGCGATAAGTATTTTATCGCAACCAAATCATCCCGGAGTAATACGCTGGAGAGTGGAATCGCCATGTATCGCAAATCGTTACGCGAATTGCAAGTGGACTATTTAGATTATTATCTGTTACACTCGTTGGGCGGTGGTGGCCCGGAGGAGATGAAAACCCGTTTTTTGGATAACGGATTGCTCGATTTCTTTCTTGAAGAAAAAGCGGCTGGTCGTATCCGCAACCTGGGCTGGTCTTTTCACGGCGACGTAAAAACATACGATTCCATGCTGGCAATGGATATACAATGGGACTTTGTGCAAATACAGTTAAATTACCAGGACTGGCAACATGCCGACGGAGTAAGGAATGTAAATGCCGAATATTTATACGGAGAACTGACAAAGCGCAATATACCGGCCGTAATTATGGAACCGCTTTTAGGAGGACGCCTTTCGAGAGTGCCTTCACAAGCGCTGAATATAATGAAAGAAGTACATCCTGAAGATAGTGCGGCTCAATGGGCTTTCCGTTATGCAGGTACACCGAAGAGTGTGTTGACAGTATTAAGCGGCATGGTATATTTAGAGCATTTACAGGAAAATATTCGGACATATTCTCCCCTTAAACTACTAAATGAACAAGAATATAATGCTCTGGAGAGAGTTACAAAAATAATGTTAAATGCCGATTATGTGCCGTGTACCGAATGCCAGTATTGTATGCCGTGTCCCTACGGACTTGATATACCGGGTATTTTCGGACATTACAATCGCATCGTAAGCGCAGGATACAGACTGAAAAGCTCAAAGGATGAAAATTACAAACAGGCACGCAGGGCATTTCTTGTCGGATATGACCGCAGTGTACCTAAATTGCGTCAGTCCAGCCATTGTACCGGTTGCGAAAAATGTATGGAACATTGCCCGCAACGCATTCAAATTCCTGAAGAAATGGTGAAGATCGACAAATTCACAGAACAGTTGAAGCAGAAAACAAGCTTCTGACCTCTCACAGGTAAAACAGAAATATTTAATTGAAATATGAAACAGAAAGTTTTATTAGTTGCCGTTACGCTTTTGCTGGCAATTGGATATTCAAATGCAGGTATGAACCAGGAGGCAAAAACGGATGCCGTTGCGTCTGCAACAGCTCAGGTGGGCGAAATATATGCGACCTTAAAGGTAGAGGGACTTTGTGATATGTGTAAAGCCCGGATAGAGGAAACGGCTAAAGCAGTTGAAGGAGTAACGATTGCTTCCTGGGATCAGAAAACAAAAGAGGTATATTTACATTATGATGCTGCCAAAACTGGTGTTGAAGCAGTCAGCAAAGCGATAGCCAAAGTTGGCTACGATACAGAAAAGGACAAAGCGGACGATAAGACCTATGCCACATTGCCCGGTTGTTGTAAGTACAGGAAAATTAAAAAATAATTAAAAAATAAGTTCTTATGAAAATTATATCATTTATAACAGTTATGTTCTTTTTGGTTGCAACTATGAATGCCCAGGATTTGAAACAAATTAAATTACCAACTCCGAACAAAACAAAAGGAGCTTCAATAATGAAAGCATTCAATGATCGTCATTCCGATCGTGCTTACGCTCCGGATCAGCTTTCTCAACAGGATCTTTCGGATTTACTATGGGCTGCAAACGGTATAAATCGTCCGGATGGCAAGCGTACTGCTTCTTCGTGCAGGGATTTCCAGGAAGTAGGAGTATATGTTATTCTTCCCGAAGGCGCCTATCGGTATGATGAAAAAGCACATGCATTGACATTGCTTACTGAAGGTGATTACCGGACAGCTGTAGCAGGCGGACAGGATTTTGTAAAAGCTGCCCCGCTTAGTATTGTCCTTTCTGCCGATTTAACACGCTTTGACGGGACAATCAATGAGAGCACTAAACTAATGGCCTCTGTTGATATAGGCATCGTCTGCCAGAATATTAATCTTGCATGTGCCGGATTAGGACTGGCAACTGTGCCTCGCGCAACTATGGACCAGGCCACATTAAAAAGAGTATTGAAATTAAAGGATACAGATTTATTGCTCATGAATAATCCTGTTGGATATCCAAAGAAGTGAAACGGCGATGGGGAGAGTCAGGGCGAAAAGGCGACAGGGCGATGGGGAGAAAGGGAGATGGAGAGACTAAGGGAGGGAGTGATTAAGGTCATTAAAATAGTCATTGAAAAGGTCATTGGCTTCGCCGTCATTAGTCATTAAAAATCTTCGTTTGAGGATCCGACGCTGATATAGGACCTCATACCGGACTCGATATGAACCAAATATGGAGCAGGGAGATGGAATGATGGGGAGAAAGGGAATGTTAAGTCATTAAAAAGGTCATTGGCTTCGCCGTCATTGAAAAAATCATTATGTTTATCTACAAAAATATAGCAACTACGTTGCAAAAAGGATGCTGCGTAGTTTCTACAATACTGTAACCGCTCGGTAGGGACAGGGCGCTTACTAAAAAAATAAGAAGTTATCTAAATTTTAAAAGGATTACGATCAAATAGTTAGCACTATCATGCCAGCTGCAAGTTACCAAAAGCCAACTGCTTATTGCATAAACCATTTGAAAGCGGTTTGCAAAATTTACCCACACGATCCGTCATAAAGTTATTTTTTTATTCTTATTACTTAGCGTCTTAAAAATACAAAATATTTCTATTCTGAAAAGAAATAATCGTTAACCTCGAAAAATATGGTTATTTTGCAAATGATTTGATTGTTTAACCCTATTAATTAAGAATATTAGATGGGAAAAGTTTTGATCATTGGTGCCGGTGGTGTAGGAACCGTCGTAGCACACAAAATGGCCGGTCTGCCCGATATTTTTACGGAGATTATGCTTGCCAGCCGTACCAAATCGAAATGTGATGTAATTGCTGCGCGCATTGGTGGCAACAGAATTCAAACTGCTCAGGTTGATGCAGACCAGGTTCCGCAAGTAGTCGAACTGATTCGGTCGTTTAAACCTGATCTGGTTGTCAATGTTGCACTTCCATATCAGGATCTTACGATTATGGACGCGTGTCTCGAGACGGGTGTTTCATATCTCGACACGGCAAATTATGAGCCTAAAGATGAGGCTAAATTCGAGTATAGCTGGCAATGGGCTTATCACGAAAGATTTAAAGCTGCGGGATTGACTGCCATTCTGGGTTGCGGATTTGATCCCGGGGTAACCAGCATATTTACGGCTTGGGCGGCCAAATATGTGTTTGATGAGATCCAATACCTCGATATTGTTGATTGTAATGCAGGAGACCACGGGAAGGCGTTTGCTACCAACTTTAACCCTGAAATCAATATCAGGGAGGTAACCCAAAAGGGAAAATACTGGGAGAATGGTCAATGGGTTGTTACGGAGCCGCATGAGATTCACAAACCGCTCACATACCCCCATATCGGAGAGCGTGAATCGTATGTGATTTATCACGAAGAATTAGAATCGTTGGTGAAAAACTTTCCAACCCTGAAGAAGGCCCGTTTCTGGATGACCTTTGGACAGGAGTACCTGACTCATCTGCGTGTAATTCAAAATATCGGAATGGCAGGAATCAAACCTATTATTTACGAAGGTAAAGATATTGTGCCGATCCAGTTCTTAAAGGCGGTCCTTCCTGCTCCCGAGGAACTTGGCGCCAATTATAAAGGGGAGACCTCGATTGGTTGCAGAATCAAAGGGATCAAAGACAAAAAGAAAAAGACGTACTATATTTACAATAACTGTAGCCACGAAGCGGCATATGCCGAAACAGGTATGCAAGCGGTTAGTTATACAACGGGTGTTCCCGCCATGATCGGCGCAATGATGTTCTTAAAAGGTGAGTGGAAAGAACCAGGTGTCCATAATGTCGAGGAGTTCAATCCGGATCCTTTTATGGAGCAACTGAATCTGAATGGCTTACCCTGGTGGGAACTTCACGATGTTCCGCTTGAGATGAATTGAATAAAAAATGCCCGCTTTTAGCGGGCATTTTTTATAAAGATTATTTTCGTCGGGCAGGCTCATTAGGGCAGATCATATGATAAATTTCGCCCCATCCGGGGAACCCGCCGATATTCCGATCGTCGATAAACAGATCGGCATTTATTTTTCGACTAACAGATTCGTCGTATTCCTCTTCGGGATAGCTTTTATTCACGGCATAAAATTCTATGCCTCGTTTCTTGCAAAAATTCACTGCCTCATCCAATTTTTCACCTGATCTGAAAGTCCAAAGGATGATCTGATGCCGCTTCTGCTGGAGTGCTTTAATCGTCTCAATTGCAAATGGCAGTTCTTTTCCAATCGCGGGATAACGATGTTCAACAATGGTTCCGTCAAAATCAACTGCGATAATCATAGGTGTATTTCTTCAATAATTTGATTTTAAAATATATTCATTGACTGGCTTATGTTGTTATTTTTTTGAATTTCTTCTTTATTTTGGCTATCACACTTCGTAATCCTTTTGTTTGACTGACATCTTCGTAATAGCCTATATTTCCATAACTATGTTTATATCCATAACTTTTAGTCTGTGAATCATTGATTACAATACATATCTGTGGCATCGTTTCTTTAGTCCCAAGCTGATCAATAAATTTCAACTGCGCTTTATTGCTATAACCCTGACGGAGCAGGAAAAGGTTGGCATCGCTGTGTCGCCCTGTAATACTGCCGTCGGTTACGACTGAGACGGGCGGATTATCGAGAATCACAAAATCGAAAGCTATTTTTGCTTCGGTAATAAATCGTTCAAAACCACCGTTCTCAAGAAGCTCTGCCGGATTAGGCGGGATAGGTCCTGATGGAACATAACTAACATTTTCAACGCTCGTCGTATGTACAATCTCACTAAACTGATTTTTGTTGATCAGGTATGTACTCAGTCCATCCTGGTTTTTATCTATACCAAAAACAGTGTTTAGTCTCGGTTTATGCATGTCCACAGCTACGAGCAAAACCTTTTTTTTGTTCATTGCGATGATACAGGCCAGGTTCAGTGAAATAAACGATTTTCCCTCACCAGGAATTGCAGAGTGTACGCTGATTACATTTTGATTTTTCTCCCTCAGAATATACTGAAGATTGGTCCGAAGACCCCTGAAAGATTCGGCGATCGCAGAACGCGGATGTTCTGTCACAGCAAACTCTTTATCGTAGTTGTTGTGACTAATGGTGCCGACAATTGGAAGGGAAGTTGCTCTCTCAATCTCCTCCCGATTTTTAATCGTATCGTCGAAAAAATCTGTAAGCAGGATGATGATAAGCGGAAGCCCCAATCCCAGCATAAGACCTATTAAAAGATAAAGCTTTTTATTGGGACCGACGATATTTGCCGTTTCAAGTCGTGCTAAGTCGATCACCTGCGCATCAGCAACGTTAGAAGCTTTTTTTATCGCTGCCTCGGCCCGTTTGGTAAGCAAATAAGTATAGAGATCGTTGTTTACATCAAATCGTCGTTTAATATTAATCAATTGCTGTTCGGTCTTTGGAAGTTGCTTGACATTGCCATTCATGTCAACTATCCTTATTTTGAGTCCATCAAGTTCCGTTTGTGTATTCGATTCGAGATTGGTCAGGTTTTCCCCCAGGTTTTTACGTGTCGACTGAAGTTCATTATCGAGCATAACGAGTGCTGGATTTTGATTCTTTGCACTATACGAAAGCACCTCACGACTACTATATAGTTCCGATAATTTTAATACCATGCTGTTCAGTGTCGGATCAGTAATCCCGACCACCGAGGGGGCTACCACCTTTTTCATTCCGTCAGCGGTCAATATGTAGCTTTTGAGATTTTGGTAGTATACAAGTTGCATTTCTGCCAGCGCTTTTTGTGTCTCAAGTTCAGTAAGTCGTTGCATTACAAGTTCTCCTTCCCTGGTCAGGTTAAGAATATTGTTTTCTGAGCGGAAATTAGTAAACGACTGTCCGGCAATACGCAGTGAATCTGCAATCCCTGCCAATTGTGTATCAATAAACAGAACGGTATTCTCTGAGGTACGGTTTTTTTCGCGAAGTCCAAATTGAATATAAACATTCATCAATTCGTTGAGAAAATCAACTTCTCTTGCTGGCTGACTCCCGGGGACACTCAATTTCAGCATCTCTGAAGCTTTCGTAGTTGGGCTGACCGAAAGCTTACCCTGGTATTTCAAGGCCATACTATTTATATCATTAAATCTGAAATAGTCTGTTGCCCCGATCTCCGGTTTTACCAACCCTTTTTCGAGCGTAAAACGGAAGTTTTGTGAGACAAAAGGAATACCTGTCCTCCCTTCCTGATTAACTTCAATTGGTTGGACTTCTCCGTTATCAGTTCGTTTTTCGAATTTATAATAGATCTGATAACGATTTTCAGAAAGCGTGGTGACATATACAGAAACACCTGTTGGATTGATTATTTCATTTGAGGGATAATCTATTCCATCCGGTTTCAATACTTTATAGGGTTCATCTTTGTAATATTCAGGGTCAATAAATCGTCCTTTAGCAAACCAGCTTGTTTGCCATTTAAGATTTTCTATCGTCTGACGATTCAGGTTGTACGATTTCAATAATCCGATATGGTTATCCAAATTGATCGTTTTCCCGAGGTTTAGGCTTTCGAAAAGGTTGTCCACTCCGACAGCCTTTGAACCATCACTGACTAACACTGTCGATTCAATTTGCCAGATCGATACCGCGAATTTGTTATAAATCCAGGCCATCGAGAGTCCCAGAAAACCACAAATTGCAAACCAGTACCATTTATTGAGGATTTTGAACAAAAACTCCTTGATATTCAAAGGCTGTTCTTTTTCGTTGTACTCCATTATATCGTCCGAATGCTGCATTATTTTATATTAATAGTTAATGGTAAGTAGGTTATTATTAATGCTTAGCGCAAAAAGGTAAATTGTTTCTTTTTTGATGTTTCGCTTATCCAATGTAATGAGAGTTTGTTTTCATTCACACAATCAGCTTACGCCGGTTTAGTATTTTTGCTATATACCAGGGGATACCAATATATTAACCCGCATGAGTGATAACAAAGCTTTGTTTTTAAATTATTTAATAATAGCTATTTCAAATTAGCACGTAGCCGCATTAGCAAATTAATCTCAGTACCTGAAATACTGCAACAACACCATTATCGTTGTAATGGCCGAAAGTACAAAAGAATAGGTCGGAGTGGTGAGGCGGATATTTTTTAATTTGTCCGCATTCACATAGATCACATCATTTGGCTGAAGATAATAGGCTTCGGAGGCAAGTAATTTTTTTTCGGAGAGATCGAGCCGGAAACTTTTACTCCCGGTCGGCGTGCGTCTCACGAGGATTAACTGGCTAAGTTGCGCATTATCGGTTACACCTCCTGCCATTCCGATTGCTTCCAGAACAGTCATGCTACTGCTATAATTATAATAGACACCCGGGCTTCGAAGCTCTCCCAATACTGTCACCTTGAAACTAAGTACCTTTACCTGGACGCTCGCATCTTTTAGGTAGGTACTTGCTTTCTCCTGAATAAAAGCCTGGGTTTGTATGGCAGTTTTCCCACTGACGGTTACGACTCCTATTACAGGTAGTGTGATGGCTCCTGCAGGATCTACCGTATACCCATTGAGAAACTGACCAGCAGGACTTCCAAATGTCTGTGATGAACTACTTCCTCCGGATGAACTTTGATTGGGGTTAAATAATTGATTTATAACTGGATTAAGTGTTTGGATATTTACATAAAGGTTATCATCCGGTTTGATCCGGTATTCCGGAGATGGCCCGGGAAAATTCATTATCTCCTGATCATTGATATCATTCATATAGAGTAAATCTTTCCTTGTTTTGCACGAGAAGCAAAGCGTAATCGACAACAATAATATTGAAATTCTAAAGGTATATAGCATATTGATCATCAGTGAAAATAATGTATTTTTAAATGCCGTAAATTTACGATTAATACAGTTTTGCAGCATCGTATGAGGGAAGAAAAATTTTAAATGGGGTAATTTAACAATTTGTCAATTGACTTCGTTGAACTTTATTTTGCCAATTTAGCAGTTTGAAAATGGGAAAAACGGAGAATTAGTGTAGAATGTCCGTTTTTCACCTGACCTTTATTAAAAACTCCACTCATCCTTCAATTTCAATCTTTACTTTTTAGGGTGCCCCCGCTTCCTAACTTTTGGTATAAGCCTTACAGTAATGAAATATTTACTGATAGGCAGGAATATTTTCAAGGCCGAAATACTTTGACGGGATTTTCTCTGTCTCCTGTTTTTTGGTTATTGAATGGTCAAGACGTTCGTATGGCGAGTTTTGAGAGATAAACTCAGGAACAAGTTCTTTCATTGCATCAACCAACTGATCATCCGTCGCACTTTTAAGAAGGTTAAGCAACGCAAGGACGTCGTGGTGAACCAATATGGGATTGCATTCGCGTATCTTTCCTATCATGATTTTTTTATGGTAGGTTGGGAGCGTATTCTCTTTCGTAGAAAGCAATTCTTCGAAAAGTTTCTCTCCAGGTCTCAACCCCGTTTCAATGATTTTTATATCGCGGCCAGGTTCCAATCCTGCCAGTGTAATCATCTTCACGGCGAGGTCGTAAATCTTTACTGGTTTTCCCATATCGAAGACATAGATTTCACCTCCGCTACCCATAAAGCCTGCTTCCAGCACTAATTGGCATGCTTCGGGTATGGTCATAAAATAGCGCGTAATATCACGATGTGTAATTGTTACAGGTCCGCCTGCGGCAATTTGCTTACTAAACAAGGGTACAACAGAACCATTCGATCCAAGTACATTGCCAAATCGTGTCGTGATAAACTGCGTTTTCATTCCCTCGAGTTGTGATTGGGACTGTATATACATTTCGCAGATTCGCTTCGATGCTCCCATCACATTTGTGGGATTCACTGCCTTGTCGGTCGAAATCATCACAAACTTCTTTACCTTATACTGGATTGACAGACGGGCAAGTAGTTGCGTACCACCAATATTAACGCGAATGGCCTCATAAGGGTTTTCTTCCATAAGTGGTACATGTTTGTATGCAGCTGCGTTAAATACGATATCGGGATGGAATCGTTCAAAGAGCTGAGACATTCTGAAAAAATTGGTCACATCGCCAACCATTATATTAAAACGGCCGCTTTTATATCCTTTGGTTAAAAGTTCATTTTGCAGATCATAAAGTGCCGATTCAGCCTGATCAACAATCACTACATTATGGGCGTCAAACTTCAGAAGTTGTCTCGCAAGTTCTGATCCAATTGAGCCTGCTCCCCCGGTGACCAGAATGACCGACTCTTTAAGTCCTCCACGAATCCTCTCGTTATCAAGAGCAATCACTTCACGACCCAGGAGATCTTCAATGTTCATATGTCGTAACTGCCTGGCAGTTAATTCTCCTGTTAGCCAATCGTTGACGGGCGGTATTTCTTTAATGACAATTTTATGTTTTATGCAGAGATCCATTACTTTACGCACCCTCTCGTCTGGCATCCCCCCGCGGTTTATTGCAAGAATCAATTCATCAATCTGATGTGACTGAATAATACTATTGAACGTTTTGTGCAGAGAAAAAATTGGTACACCTGCTTTAGCTTTCCCCTGTAATTGTGTGTTATCATCAATAAATCCGATCACTTTGTAATTTGGATTGGCTGATCTTTCCAGCGCCGTCATCGTTACCTGTCCGAGTTCACCGGCACCCATGATCATTACGCGAACCTCTTTCTTATTATAAAGTCTGAGATTTTGATAAATTAGCCTGACTAACAGCCGTGTCCATGTCATCAGAAAGACACAAAGAACAAAATGGATGATCATCACAGAGAAGGGAATCATAAACAGGTTTGACTCTTTAGTACGGGCAGACACTGAGATAAAGGTCAGCATACCAGAGGAAAATAAAAGAGAATAGACTATTCTTTGGATATCGCGCGTAGCCGTGTGACGAATAATGCCGTTAAATGGTTTAAAAATAAGGAAGCCAATTATTGAAACCGGTATCACAAAAAGCATCTGCCAGATTACCCGCTCCATATTCAATGCTCCGGTATCGAAATTGAACCGAAGACAATAGCTCACAAAAAAAGAAAAAAGGACGACAAAAAGATCGAAAATAAAGACGACCCATTTTGGAAGGTATCGGTTTGAAAGATATTGGTTGAATTTAAGGTACATGGGAAAGGTAATTTGCAAATTTTTTAAATAAGATAATTCAATATTTTCCGATAAGCTTTTATTACTTTATTGTTATTTATACTTTATCAATGAGAAGGTGAGCTATTCAAATTGCCCGCCCAAACGTTAACGTGCTCTAAATGTGATAAGAGACAAGTTCTTCTATATTTTCCGCCTCCTTTACCAAGGCTTTGGACATTATTTTTTTTATCACTCCGATAACGCGGTCAAGATCTTCGTTACTCAGATTAGAGCCAGAGGGGAGACACAATCCGTGTTCGAATAAATGATCGGATACACGTGTGCCATAGAATGGTTTATCACAATACACAGGTTGAAGATGCATTGGTTTCCACAATGGCCTGCATTCAATATTTTCGCCCTCCATTGCTATTCGGATCTGATCGCGCGTAACTTTACCGCATTTTTCGGGATTAACCAGAATACAGGTGAGCCAATGGTTCGAATAATGATCGACATCAGATTCCTGCTGAAAAGTGATCCCATTAAAAATTGAAAGTTTGCTTTTGTAATAGTTGAAAATCTCGCGGTGGCGTTTGATATGGTCATCCAATACCTCCAATTGTCCGCGGCCAATGCCTGCACATACATTTGACATGCGATAGTTATATCCAATCACTTCATGTTCGTAGTGGGGAGCACACTCGCGTGCCTGTGTCGCCAAAAACCTTGATCTTGAAATCAGCCACTCGTCGTTTGAAACCAATGCTCCGCCACCCGAAGTGGTTATGATTTTGTTTCCGTTGAACGAGAAGACACCCATCAATCCAAAGGTGCCGACCGGTTTACCTCTGAATCGGCTTCCCAGCGCTTCGGCCGCATCTTCTATTACAGGTATTTTGTACCGCGCTGCGATCGTCATAATCAGATCTATTTTAGCAGGCATTCCGTACAAATGAACAAGAATGATTGCCTTTGGTTTTTTCCCTTTTGAAATGCGATCAAGGATTGCAATCTCAAGTTGCTTCGGACACATATTCCAGGTATCCGGTTCACTGTCGATCAGGATTGGGGTAGCTCCCAGATAGGCAATTGGATTAACGGAGGCGGTAAAAGTAAAGGAGGAAACGATCACCTCGTCATCTGCTTCAACTCCGAGCATGATCAACGCAAGATGCAGCGCAGCAGTTCCGGCGCTTAGCGCAGCAACGTGGTCTACTTTATTGTACATTGCCAATCCTTTTTCGAACGCATCGACATTGGGCCCAAGGGGAGCGATCCAGTTGGTGTCAAAAGCTTCTTTTACATATTTTTGTTCCGATCCTCCCATATGAGGAGATGCGAGCCATATTTTTTTGTTCATCCGTTATAATTTGTTTTTTAAAGGCCGGATGGAACTCACAAGTGAGATTTTCATCCTTGTTTGTGTTTAACTAACTTGCTTGTTTCGTGAGAAGATTAATTTGTTAATTCCTAAGTATTAGCAAGCATCTGTAAAATTTTTATCTTGTTTTGCAAACTGTATTTTTTGTAAGCATAAACTCCTGATTGCTATTCTGGAAACGTCTGGTTGGCATATCTGGATTTTAAAAAGATATTATTTTATATAACAGACTGAATATTAATTACAATAATTAGTTTATGTTGATAAATGAAAATTGTTATTAGCACCTTATAATCATATTTTTCAAAAATAACAAAGAATAAATGTGGTTTTTATAAATGTAAAATAATTAGCTCAAATGTAAATATTTTTTTTTATATCCAACAAAAATCAATATTAAATTTTAGCGCATTAACAAAGAAATTAACATGAGGCAATCAATTCAATTTTTCTTTCCGCATTTGCCCTTCAAAAATGTGTTGTTACAATTTTGTCACAAAGAAGTCAACATATTCATGAACAGGAGTTTTCATACGATAGTGGTTATCCGGTTGTGGAATAATTCAGGCAGATGGAGTTGAATCATATCCTTTCGTGAATTGGATTAGGACGGTTTACGGATAAGCATTTTGTTTTTCTACAAATAGATGATTCCTTCTGCATCGGATTTTAATATTTTTTCCTAATCCTTAAACGCCGATTGTTTTAATGATCTTACACCGGTTACCAACTGCGAGTACGTGATCCGGAATGTCTTTTGCAACTACCGAACCGGCACCAATAGCACTCCATTTACCAATTTTCACACCCGGAAGTGCAACAGTTGCGGCTCCAATGTGTGTTCCTTCGCCTACAAAAACATTGCCGCATAATGTGGCGTTTGGTGAAATATGAACGTAATCCTGAAACTCACAATCGTGATCGACAGTTGCACCTGTGTTAATGATGCAATGTTTGCCAACTTTAGCGCCCGATTGAATAATGGCACCCTGCATTACAACAGAATCGGCATCTATTGTTGCAAAAGGGTAGTCTTTTAAAGAAATTACGGTACAAGTATTTTTAGTTTTTAAATAAATCAGAATGACTACCTGTTCTGGTTAACCATATTTGATTTTCTTTGGTTATTAATTTCCAAATAATCAGCCAGTCAGGTTTTAAATGAGCTTCATAATAGCCAATATAATTTCCGACTAATTTATGAGTATTATATTCTGAAGGAAGGCTGCCGATTTCTTCCAAAATTCGTATTGCATTTTTTAATAAATCAATGTTATATCCACGTTTAACGTCTTTGTTAAATTTATTTGTGAATATAAGTTGAAACATTTTTAAAGAAGGTGTTGATTTCAATATTAAAATAAAAAATTAATAGTGATCTATAATTTATATACCTAATTTGGAAAATAGTTCTTCTGAATCTTTCACTTTGGTACCCTTAAGGTGCTCAACATCTTTTATCGCTTTTTGTGTTTCATAATTGGGTATAGGTTCTTCAATAAAATGTGCTTCTACATTCATCTTCTTGAGCAAACGCGTCAGAAATATTTTTTCGGCTTTATTCTTTGGCTTAATTATAATCGTTGTCATGATAGAATTGTTTTTTATAAATTTAAAGAAAATAAATGATTCAAATCACGGATAAACGAATCTTCTTATTTTGGTTTTTCTGCTCCGGTTTAATATCTGTATTGAACAAAATTAATAAGGTTTAAAAGAGGAGGGGATTTTGCCTGGCACTGAGGTTATATAGAGAAACATAAGGTTTATAATGAATTGGAATTCATTTCTATTTACATGAATTGGCACCCGCTTCAGCTGGTGGAGGAGAGTCATTAGTGCAGAAGGGCTTTAGCCCCATTATCGGCAATATAAATTACGCAGTACAGTTCCCGAATAATGTTTTACCGCGTTTTTCTCCAGACACACAGTTTTAATTGGACCCTCTGCCTTAGCGAAGCTTCTTTTTTAATCCTGCTTCAAAGTTGGAGATTGCCGTCCCGAATCGTTCCTTTTCCCGAATCACTTCGTTCTCGAGATCAGGCGCAACCATCATCCGGCGGATTGCAATTACATTCAATAGCATGTTTCTACTCCGTCAGACGGATGCTCATTTCAGCGTTTAATCATAGACTCAATGTCTTCCCAACTCAAATAACTTTCAGGGTTTTCTTCCATCTGCTTAATACGACTACGAACAATTTCCTGTTGTTCTTCGGGATTGTCAATATGAAAATCCGCTTCAATCATCCTTTAATAATTTGCTTTTTAATGGAGGAAGTTTTCTGTTTACGGGTTAAATAAGGCTTCCCCATTAATGAAGACAAGGTTCGATGTAGTGGGTTTAGTATTGTCACACCGATGATTTCTTTTGTGTCAGGTTGTATTCTGATAATAGTACCTTCTCCGATATCAACACCTTCTGCATTCTTCGGATTCCCCAAAGAGATATAGAGCACATCGGCTTCGGCATCGTAATCCCATTTTATTTTGTCCTTCTTTTCCGATATATTTAAGGTTTCCATACTGTTCGTCTTTTTTTGTTAATACTTCTGCTAAAATATGCAGTTAATATGAATCCGTCAAGCTCACTGGTTTCTTTATATACTACTATAAGATACTTGTCTCGCGTTACCGGAGTTTTATCGTATAGCTTTACCCCAAGTAATTCGCCAAAATCTCCGGCAATAATAAGATCCGGATTTTCAATCGTCTCAACAATCCACGAGATACAATTCTTCGTTTCAGGATGATTTTTCATGATGTGACTAATGCGTTCGTCAGTCAGACGAATGAGCCGGTTGTTTTTAGAGTTGGCAGAAATCATTTCAAAAAACTAAAATGGAAATATAGAATATTAATATTATTCTTTCTTGACGGTGTTCTTATGCGAAAATAACAAAATTTAAAGAAATTTTAATCGTTTCTTCCATGGACAAATTAATAAGGTTTAAAAGAGGAGGGGATTTTGCCTGGCTACTGAGGTTATATAGAGAAAAATAAGGTTTATAATGAATTGTAATTCATTTCTATTTACGTGAATTGGCGCCCGCTTCAGCTGGTGGAGGAGAGTCATTAGTACAGAAGGGCTTTAGCCCCATTATCGGCAATATAAATTACGCAGTACAGTTCCCGAATAATGTTTTACCGCGTTTTTCTCCAGACACACAGTTTTAATTGGACCCTCTGCCTTAACGAAGCTTCTTTTTTAATCCTGCTTCAAAGTTTGAGATTGCCGTCCCGAGTCACTTCGTTCCCGGGAACATGTGCTACGGGACTTTCCCGAATCGTTCCTACATCCTGAACCGGAGAGTAATTTTTATCCTTTTTAACCTTTTATTTGTTTTATATAGGTATGAGTAGCATCAATAATTCTTTTTTTTACAATTCCCCACTTTAGTTCCGGAGATTTCAATAAAATTGGCCAATCGGAGAGGATAACATCATCAAACCATATTAGACTTTTCAAAACATTCACCTCATTGAATTGCGAATATTTTCTCTTATAGAAATCAATCATTTCTGCCACAGTGTATTCCTCAAGCAGATAATAGATATCGATGAAATCTTTTATGCGTTGTCCACTTGTCGAGATGGCGTTTAGCTTCATTGCAATAATATCAGGAACAGAGAGCATTGCAATACTTTCGATGGTCTGTGGTTCACAAATCAATGGATACCGATGTGCCAAAATATCGACCTGAACTTCGTTGATACTTCCTTTTATGGTATTCATTGCCGAGAAAAAAAGATTAAATGAAAAATCGGAAGATAAGTTTTCAAGTATTTGTGTTGCATCAAAACTGAAGTTGCTGAATAAATCTATATCAATTGATTTCCTGTGGCCCATTCTCAATGCAAGAGCAGTACCGCCAACAAGGTAAAAGTCTTTTAAATATTCTTTTTGTTGGATTTTAATTAATAATTCCAGTGTTGATGCGTCAACTGTTGATTTGTATAACATTTAAATTTTGTTTTGGGAATTTGAAAGAGCATTGAGACGAAATTCAATGTTTTAGGATCAATATAATTAAGATCGCAAACTGTTCTTTTGATCTCTTTCTCGCCATAATATTCTTTAATGGACTGGATTTCAAAAAGGTTCCCGTAATTAATTACCCGCTCGATAATTAATTTTTTAGATTTTAATTCATCAAGGTGATTCGGATCAATGTCCCAAAAATATGTTTTATTAAGTTTTTCCAGTAATGCTGCCATGATTTTAAAGCTTTGTCCAAAATTAATGAATTTGGGGTGATTACAAAATCGTTATGTTGCAAGATTGGGATGTTTTTTTGTGTATATCAGAATCATCCTCGTTTTGATCACTCAATGACAGTTCTTTTAGTGAGCAGTTTTACTTTGAGGCCGTTGCATTTGCGAAACTTCTTTTTTAATCTTGCTTTAAAGTTGGAGATTGCCGTCCCGAATCGTTCTTCCCGAATCACTGCGTTCCCGGGACACACAAGCTCCATGACAGTTCTAAAATGGGACGCAGAACCCGGAAAGCAAATTCATTTTTGAAGCGCAGTTCCCTGCAAAGCTGTCATTGCGAGGAACCCGGTGGCTAAATAATGTTATTAAATGAGTTATAATCGGGGACGCGGCAATCTCATATTTGAAGCACAGTTCCAGGATAATGTTTTACCGCGTTTTTCTTTAGGACTACAGTTTTAATCGGACACCTTTGCCTTGGCGAACCTTCTTTTTTGATACTGCTTCCCATTTTGAGATTGCCGTGCCTTCATCCGACGAACCTTGATAACATCTCTTTAATATGTTTATTGAATCGTCAGCTGTAAGGCTCGCAATGACAGTTCTAAAAATGCTCGTAATGACAGTTCAAAAATGGGATCCGGAACCCGGAAAGCAAATTCATTTTTGAAGCACTGTTCCCGGCAGAACTGTCATTGCGAGGAACCCGGTAGCTAAATAATATTATTAAATGAGTTAAACTCGGGGACGCGGCAATCTCACATTCACAGCACAGTTCCCGAATAAAGTTTTACCGCGTTTTTCTTTAGGACTGCAGTTTTAATCGGACACCTCTGCCTCAGCGAAGGTCCCTTTTGATACTGCTTAAAAGTTTGAGATTGCCGTCCCGAATCGTTCCTCCCGAATCACTTCGTTCTCAGGACCAAACTCCATGACAGGTGTAAAAAAAACGAAAACCCGGATGACAATCTTAAAGTATGAAGCACAGTTCCCCTTCTTAGAACTGCCATTGCGAGGAACCCTGAAACGAAATTAAATTTCATGCACGATTTATTCAGGGGACGAAGCAATCTCACATTCACAGCACCATCCAAGAATACAGTTTAACTACTTTTTCTTTCGGACTGCAGATTTAATCGGACACCTCTGCCCTGGCGAATCTTTTTTTGATACTGCTTCCAAGTCTGAGATTGCCACGCCATCATCTTCCGGATTAAGATTACATTCAAAAGTGCGTTTTGTGACCCCTTCATCTGATGGCTCGCAATGACAGGTCATAGAAAGAGATGACTTCCCGAATCACTTCGTTCTCGGGACACACGCAATGACAGTTTCAAAATAAAAAGCTTCCCTATTCCGTTTTTAATCCAAATCTTCAAATAAATCCCTCCATTCAGGATTGAATGAATTAATCAAATCATTTTTTTTCTGACGCGAACCCGCTTTTATCTGCTTCTCACGCGCAATTGCTTCTCCAATATCGAAGAAGGCCTCATAATAGACCAGTTGGTCAGCATTGTATCGAGCTGTGAATGAATGGGGATACATCTTGTACCTATGTTCCAGAATCCGCTTACGCAAATCTGATGTTACCCCGGTATAGAGTACCGTGTGGTTCTTGTTGGTAACGATGTAGGTGTGGTATGTTTTAAATTCCATGTCAGGACTTTTATTGCGATGTCAATCCGCTTCAAGAACTGTCATTGCGATCCGTCAACCGACGGAGCGACAATCTCATATTTGAAGCGCAGTTCCCTCTTTTGATCTGTCATTTTGGAAGAAAATAAAAATGAATAAACGAAGAATGGCCTCACGAAGGTGATGCCATATTTTATTTTGCGGGAAATCGTTGTCCACTAATTAACACGAACTAAAACAAAAATGATTTGTAAGTGTCTTTAAAACTAATCGCATGCACCCATTTACGCCTACAGTATAACATATTTAATTTGTTTCTTTCGTGTTAATTAACTTCGCTGTCCGTCAGCTGACGGATCATTTCGTGGACCAAACCCGTGTTCCCAGTCTGGCCCAGGCCATTCCCACCCATTCGTGAACAGCGGCTTCCATCCTGAAGATATGATCGGAGCAGGGGACGATGGATTTATGGAACCCTTCGTCCGTCCCTTCCTTAACCAGGTAGTTGGTTGGTGCGGCGGTGGCATTGATCCCTTCGCGGCGGAACAGGAACATCGCACGCGGCATATGGTTCGCATTGGTAACAAGGTACATTTTATGGGAGGTGCCAAACGTTTTGCGGAAGGTGGCGGCTTCGTCGGCGGTGTTTTTAGTGGTGGTAAACATCCGGATATCGGCAGGGGAGACGCCGAGAAATTCGGCTGTCTGTCCCGTAACGATGGCCTGGCTCTCCGACTGTTTCATTTTATCGCCCGAGAAGATCAGGATGCTGCCGGGTATCGCGTGGTACAACCTGACCCCTTCGATTAACCGTCCCAAAGCAGTGGGGGACAGCTGGCTGTTGGGTGGAAGCGATTTATCGTCGGTATGGCCCGATCCGAGCACCATGATGTAAACCGGACCGGATGATTCCGGCGTTTCAATCGTCAGGATCGGGGGATAAGTGCGCTCGAGTAAACGAATCAGCGTATTGGGTAAGAAACCGGTTGATATCAGCGCAAACCAGGTAAAAGCACCGATCAGGCAGCACCGGACCAACCGCTTTTTCTTCATCAGGTAACCTGCAAACCCCACCAAAAGGATCAGCCAGAGAAGGGGCAGGGGGAGGATTAAATTGGAAAGGAAGAAGGACATAAGGAGTTCGAGATAAGGTAAATTAGATCAGCAGCGACGGGAAACAAAGAAAATAGGTACTGATCAAAGATTAACCATACTTCCGTAATGAATTTTAGTGATTTTCAGCAAAACGCAGATCTCCTGATTTTACCTTTTAGTAGAAATGAAGAGTTTCTCGTTAATACGAACACAGTGCGGCAACCTTACATTTGAAGCACTATTTCCAAATAATGTTTTAACGCGTTTTTCTTTAGGATGGCAGTTTTAATCGGATATCTCTGCATTAGCGAAGGCTTTTTTTTTGATCCTGCTTCCCCTTTTGAGATTGCCACTCCGTCGGTTGACGGATCGCAATGACAGTTCTAAAAATGCTCGCAGTGACAGTTCTAAAATGGGACGCGGAACCCCGGAAAGCAAATTCATTTTTGAAGCACAGTTCTCTTCCGAACTGTCATTGCGAGGAACCCGGTGGCTAAATAATGTTATTAAATGAGTTATAATCGGTGACGCGGCAATCTCATATTTGAAGCACTGTTCCCGAATAATGTTTTACCGCGTTTTTCTTTCGGACTGCAGTTTTAATCGGACACCTCTGCCCTGGCGAACCTTCTTTTTTGATCCTGCTTCCCATTTTGAGATTGCCACTCCGTCGGTTGACGGATCGCAATGACAGTTCCTGAAGAGAGGTCCTAAACTTCCAACTTTTTAATAATCTTACATCGGTTACCAACTGCGAGTACGTGATCCGGAATGTCTTTTGTAACTACCGAACCCGCACCAATAACACTCCATTTACCAATTTTCACACCCGGAAGTACAACAGTTGCTGCTCCAATGTGTGTTCCTTCACCTACAAAAACATTGCCGCATAATGTGGAGTTGGGCGAAATATGAACATAGTCCTGCACCTCGCAATCATGATCAACCGTAGCGCCTGTGTTAATGATGCAATGTTTGCCAACTTTAGCGCCCGATTGAATAATGGCACCCTGCATTACAACAGAACCGGCATCTATTGTTGCAAAAGGGGAAATTATTGAAGTGGAATGAATTGCCGTACCATATTCAAGGTTTAATTCTTCCGCCAATCGTTTCCGGATTTTATTATTTCCAATACTGATAATGAGGGGCGAACCAATTTTTTTTTGATGTAAAACGGGCATTCCCAGTAACTCGCATATATTTTCGTTGTCATCGTAAAGCGCATCAATATCAATACCCTGACTCTTCAAAATATCAATAATTACTTTTGCATGACCACTTGCTCCTAATAAATACATGACTTCAATTTTTTAATCGAATTCAAATTTCTGTTGCCAACTTATCGTGTTTCGTCCGTTGATTTGTGCTCAACCTGTAATGCCCGGACGAACCTCGTGACTGCGTGACAGCCGCGTATTGTATAGTGAATCGGGGAGTTGAACCATCAGTGGTTGCGAACCGATTGAGATACAGTTCTCTTTATCAAACATTGACAATTCCGGTAGTTTATCCAAAGACGTGGTAAATTCGAACCGGTCAAATGGCGTTCCTCGTTGGGTGATCGGGGAGAATTTCACCATTGTGTTAATTACCTAAGCATATTGTAATTAGGCAACCAAACCGGCATCAATTCGTAAAACATAGCCAAGCTTGTTCATGATTTCATTACAATCTTCCCAGGAAAGTCCGAATGATTTCACATCTGCCAATCCAAGTCTTGCTAAAATATCACAAACATTCGTAGTGTCATCATCTTGAATAACGTCCTCCATAAGAGCGGCTTCCGCCCATTCTACCAAGTCGTTCAGACTATTTTTATGTTGCAAATAGCTCAACAATTTAATTGCGATAAGTTGTTTTGTAACTATCATGGTCTCTCTATTTTTTTATGTCCTTTATTTACAGGGTATTTCTCGTGAATTTCAACAAGCAACCCTGTCTCATCATAAATCTCCTGCCAAAAGGATAAAGTTATCTCTTCCTGATCAACAATTTTTAAGTATTTTGCTTTCCATCCCATTCGACCTTCTATCTCAAACCAATACATTCTTGATCCGTCCTCTCGTTCTTCAAAGTTCGGAAATTTATTTTCGTTCTCTTGTCTTTTATTAATATTCAATGAATTACATTTTAAAAGCAAATTACTAACAGTTGATCAATCTATTCAACAAATATAGTAAAAATATTAGTTGCAATTTTACCTCATCGCCAAGACAGTCCCATCTCCCATGTGCCTGTTCGCCACACATTGCGATCCGTCAACCGATCCCGAGAGCGCAATTCGGGATCGCCTGTCATTGCGATCCGTCAACCGACGGAGAAGCAATCCTTTCAATTGCCTTTGAACTCTTCCATAGTAGCACTGGTATCCGAACTGATTCCTTCGCGGATAAATACCTTTTTGACGGTCAGGAAAAGAATTTTAAGATCCAGCAGGAAAGAAATATGCTCCACATACCACACATCGTATTCAAATTTCTGTTGCCAACTGATTGTATTCCGGCCATTGATTTGTGCCCAACCCGTGATTCCGGGGCGAACTTCATGCCGGCGTGCCTGTCTTTCATTGTATAAAGGAAGATATTGCACCAATAGTGGACGAGGACCGATCAATGCCATATCTCCTTTGATCACATTAATCAGCTGTGGTATTTCATCGAGTGAGGTAGAGCGCACAAAACGGCCGAAAGCAGTAAGCCGTTTGTGATCGGGGAGCAGCGCTCCTTTTGAATCGCAATGGTCATTCATCGTTTTAAACTTCACCATATAAAACGACTTCCCGTTTCTTCCGGGGCGTTCCTGCATAAAGAAGGCTTTGCCACCATTGATGAAAAATAGTACAACTGTAATGACTGAAAAAACCGGGGAGAAGATTATAATGCCTATGATTGCAAGTGTAAAGTCAATCAGACGTTTAAAAAAATGAGAATACAAGATTTAGTAATTAGAAAATTAGACAATTCGATGATTCGACAATGAATTGGAAAAACAGCCATAAGCATAAAATAAAAAAGGAACTTAGTCTGAGCTTTTAATCTTTTCCTTGTATGATTACGGAATAACTCTTGGCTGTGGTATGTTCTTTTTCAAATAATGCCCTTGCATTTGCGGATTGTAATTTGAGACTACCGGGTGAAGGAATGATATTATTGATCACAGTTTTGAATCTTTGAAGATCACCCGAAATCACTTTGAACCCGCAACCCGCTTCTTCGACGATGTCTCCGATATCTATGATGGTATCAGTACAGGCAATCACAGGCAAACCTATTTCGAGACAGGATGTTAAACGCGATGGAAAATTAGGGATTGTAAATTTTGGATTCAGGAAAATCAACCCCATATCGGAAGCAATCAGTAATTCCCGATATTCCAATGGTGAAACACGTTTTTGAAGCAGCACATTGGGGGAATGACCTTCATTAATAAATTTATCGATCCGATCGAACCAGGTTCCTTCTCCGATGATTAAAAATCGGATCTGTTTTGATTCGGAATATGCTTTAAGAATCTCAATCAGGAAAGACAATCCCTGTGCAATGCCCAGATCTCCACCATAAATCAGTAAAAGCTCATCTTCGTTTATTGAGAAGCTTTTGCGTATTTTAGTTCTGATCGTGACCCGATCCTCTTCAATGATTATTCCTCTGTTTTTTTAAACTATTGGCACAAACTTCTACTTTTGCAGTTGAAAGGGTAGGGTTGTGCTTCAACAAATAGCTCACATTGGTCGGCGACATACAACCGATTCTGTCCGGTAATCTGTAAGTTTTCTTTTCCTCTCTTTTAAAATACCAATAAGCGGGATTCCATTTTGAAAACAGCCCCATATCGAGCGCATTTCTTTTACACCTTTTTATGCTAATAAAATATCAGCAGGAATCTTTAATCCTTTGTATAAAGATTTAACCATTTTTAAAGTTAAACTTCTTTTTCTACCTAAAACCTCACTTACCCTGCTCTGACTTCCTAAATATTTAGCCATATCGGATTTTGTCATATTCATTTGCTCCATTCTGAATAATATAGCGTCTATCGGATCAGGAGGTAATATTGGGAAATGTTTCATTTCATAAGCCTCTACAATTGTGCAGAGTAAATCCAGTTCATCTCCTTCGGGTTGATTTTTCTTAGCTCCCCACAACCTCTCAATCCTTAGAATTGCCTCGGTATAATCTTTTTCTGTTTTTATTGGTTTTATTTCCATAATCAAATCGTATTTACGTCTATTTTATCATACTGTCTATGAGTTCCTATAAATCGAATAAAAATGATCTGGAATTCATAGTCTATCGAAACTACAAGTCGATAAGCATTCCCCTTGATATTGAATACGACACGTCCTTCACCAATTATACTCGCATTTGCATATTGCGCTTTAAGTTCATTCGAGTTTTTCCAGTCTGAACTTTTTGCATCGTGATACCATGCCCTCAATGAAGATTCAGCATCTGAAATAGCCATGATTACAAAATCACAAATCGGAACGAATATTTACTCACGGCTATTCCATCTGACCTTTAAAAATCAAATTATATACAGATGAATAAACAGGCAGTTCCCAAAATTCCCTTAAGGTTCTGAATGCTATAATCCTCATAATACAAATGTATGGAAAAAAATTTACCAAATTGGGAAGTTTGCATTTACAAATTGTTTGGCAGAAGCCTGTTATGGTTTATTCTCTTTATAAACAGGCGGAAGCCTGTGGCAATTCATTCATTTTTAATAGCCTCCGGGAGTATTCTCTTCATTGAAGTGGTTTCAGCTTCAGCTGGAGGATGAGAATAACAAAATTCCGATTGGGTTGAACCCCAAAAGCATTTCGCAGATTTAAATTTGCTCAATCGAACAGACCACATACACCCGGTGCCCGTGTTCTGCAATCTCACATTTAAAGCAAAGTTCCCTGCAGAACTGTCATGGAGCCTGTCCCGAGAACGGAGTGATTCGGGAAGGAACCCGGTGGCTAAATAATGTTATTAAATGAGTTATAATCGGGGACGCGGCAATCTCACATTCGTTGCACTGTTCCCCTCCCTGGAGCTGTCATTGCGAGGAACCCGGAAACGAAACTAAGTTTCAACCACAATTTATTCAGGGGACAGCCTGTCCCGAGAACGAAGAGATTCGGGACGGCAATCTTACATTCACAGCACAGTTCCCAAATAATGTTTTACTGCGTTTTTCTTCAAGCCACACAGTTTTAATCGGACACCTCTGCCCTGGCGAACCTTCTTTTTTGATCCTGCTTCCCATTTTGAGATTGCCGTGCCTTCATCCGACGAACCTTGATAACATCTCTTTAATATGTTTATTGAATCGTCAGCTGTAAGGCTCGCAATGACAGTTCTAAAAATG
>JAATGF010000167.1 GCA_015654795.1 Bacteroidales bacterium | reverse complement strand
CGTAACGGATGTTAAACTATTACAGTAATAAAAAGCAGAACTTCCGATTGTAGTGACAGATGAGGGAATCGTAACGGATGTTAAACTATTACAGTAATAAAAAGCAGAACTTCCGATTGTAGTGACAGATGAGGGAATCGTAACGGATGTTAGACTGCTACAGTTTGAAAAGGCTTCGCTTCCGATCATAGTCAATCCTTCAGACAATGTCACGGATGTTAAGCTGCTACATTGGCTAAAAGCCCGACTCTCAATTGAAGTCACAGATGAAGGAATCGTAACGGATGTTAAACTGCTACAGGACTCGAAAGTCCGACTCCCAATTGAAGTCACAGATGAAGGAATCGTTACCGATGCCAAACGACTACATTCTGAAAAAGCAGATTCTCCAATTGAAGTCACCCCATTGGAAATAGTTACTGAAGCTAATTTTTGACATCTTGAAAAGGCAGAATTTCCGATTTTAGTCACAGAAGCAGGAATCGTTAATGCCCCGGACAAACCGGTACAATTACTAAAAGCATTATCGCCAATTGAAGTTGCGGATGAAGGATAAACGAAGGATGTTAAGGTAGTCTTTCCACTGAAAGCTCCACTTCTGAAAAAAGCAGAAACTGGGATTTCATTTGCAGGGTAGGTGGTTGAATACGTCGTTCCTTCACTACCTGTATATGCAACAATATTAGCTCCGCTGAGGTCAACAATTGCTAAATTTGGCATATTATCACGCATGGTCTTAAAATCACGCGCATCAATGGTTCCCGTAATAGTAAGGTTCGTAACATCAGTTAAGGCTGTCGATAAACCACCGGCGGTAATATTGACGGTTTTAATTACCTGTGCTTGCAATAATAATGAGAGGCACAGATAAGAAATAAGAAGCAGCAATTTTTTCATGCGATGATTAGTTTTTTCAAAACCCGTCTGGTTTCCAAAACCTGATGGGTTTTATTGGGTTTAAGGAATTTTTTACGATTCGGCAAAAAGGTCAAGAGCAGTCCGGTGAAGAGTGGTGTGTAAATAGTGGAATTGGTCTTCATGGACTGTAGTTATCTTTCATTTCCGGCGATTTTTCTTCCGCTGTACTTTCGTAGTTTCATAAACTTCGGCCCTTTGTGTCACACCCACCTGGAGCAATTTCACATCCTCTTCTTTGATTGACCTGAAGTTAGTGTATGTTGCAGGAAACCCTATCACAATAGCAGTAGTTCGTCCATGGGCAGTAGTAGTTTGAAATTTTGGCTCAACTAAAACATCCGCATTCGTTTTTCGTAGAGCATCCGCAACTGCCTCGCGTTTTACTGCTTCCAATGTCATGCTTGTTGACATTGTTGCAGTGCCGGTAACCTTGGTTTCTTTTACATCTAAATCAACTATTACGGGTTTATGAATAATACCTGCGCCATAAATGTCCATTGTTTTAGAGGTGGTGGTTTTCAATGAGCCACATGATGTCAAGAAAAGTGCTGCTACAATCATGCAAAATAAAATATTCTTCTTCATTTGATTTTAGTATTATAATTTCCCTACTCTTATGGCTTTTCGGTTTTGCCCCGTTTATACAGATTCAGGTCTCTTTTTTATGTTATTCAAGTAATCATATTCATTTTTAATCAAAGCAATACAATAACTCAAATATGAAAAAATACAAAACCTGTCTATCCGGATATATGGTTACATAAGAGAATATTCGGTAATAATTGACGGAAATCAGACAAAAAAGAGTCCTGGAATCTAAAGATTCAATTAATAAAACCAAAGGGAATAGCAGCCATAAACAGCATCAGAAGTAAGGCCATAAGGGCGCGTATCGATGTGCAAAAAAGAGGAGGCAATACCGAATCCGTTAATGCCACATTTACGAAGTGAAGCATAAAGATAACCAAGCGTTTTAACGCTGAGATTGATTTTAGCCTGATCGGAGGGACAGTGAAGATCTAAAGCCATACCTTTTAAATGATACGAATTTTTAGCGCCACCAGATAAAGAATTACATAATGGAGTTCTGAATGAGCTGGTAATAAATATCGCAGAACCGGCAAATTCCCTGATCGCCTGAGCTGCAATAATTAATTGATGATCAAGTAAATGAGAATTGGCATTAAAATCAGCACACTTGCAGAAAAATTCCCGTTCCGTAAAAAAGGAGTTAACGGCAGCGAGGAGTTGCGGGTAATAAGAATTTTAGACATGGGGAAAATAAATTATGAATTACTAATTAGAAGGTTTTGGGTAAAAGTAGAGACAAGGCATGCCTTGTCTCTACCACGGACCCACAAGCCATAAACCCACGGGACCCACGAGACCCACGAACCATTTAAATGACGCGAAGCCCAATGACATGAAATAAATGACTGCGAAGCTTAATGACGCGAAGCCCAATGACATGAAATAAATGACTGCGTAGCTTAATGACGCGAAGCCCAATGACATGAAATAAATGACTGCGTAGCTTAATGACACGAAGTAAATGACTGCGAAGCTTAATGACGCGAAGCCCAATGACATGAAATAAATGACTGCGAAGCTTAATGACACGAAGCCCAATGACACGAAGTAAATGACTGCGAAGCTTAATGACGCGAAGCAAATGACTGCGTAGCTTAATGACGCGAAGCTTAATGACACGAAGTAAATGACTGCGAAGCTTAATGACACGAAGCAAATGACATTATTAAGTCACATCTGAAAAATCAGACGCGCAAAATAGCCTCGTATTATTGCATAAAAAGAGGTCAAAGCTATCCATAAATGTTTCGGCATGGACAACCGATCGGGGCAAAACAGGAGGCTCAACAGAAATAATCTGTGACTTGAAACGGAGTTTGTACAAAATCAGCAGGTCGGAAAAAACAGAAAGAGCAAATAAATGGTTTATCTTTCCGATTACAACCTGTGTAAGGGCAACGATATCATAATTAATCAGTTGCGACATGATGTAAGAATAATACGTTTCGGCATTTATACCAGGAAGCAGATAGTAGAAATTCTCATAATAGACGGCAGGAATGTCGAACGAGTATGAGAAGTAAGAAAATTCGAGAACCTTGTTTTTGAGTGGAACAGCGGATTTTATCAATTCCCGCATAACAGGAGATAAACTGCTGTTATCAGCAAGTTTGAACAGCGGATTTGATTGTTTTGTTGCGCTGCAGAGTTTTACAGGAACATTAATTCCACCGAGAGACAAGGAGCAATTCCAGAGTGTTTTCATAATTAAACGAATTGTATAAATTTTAAATGAAACGAAGTTCAGCGTAGCTAATTACGCGGCTGTAGAGACGCACGGCCGTGCGTCTCCGCTAACGGAATTTCACGCAATGGATGCGCGGCAGTGCGTCTCCGCTAACGGATGATGCTATATTAAAAACCTTATTTTAATTTTGATTAACCTTAGTAGAAAACAGCATCTCCTTTGAATTTAACCTTATTAATCTGTATGTCAATAACATAATAAGGTTAATTTTTTTTTGCATACTATTTTTACTAAGGTTATCGGAGTGAAATAAGGTTTCTTTATTTTGAGTTATTGAACTTATCGGAGACTTTTTTGAGGACCGGGATAATTCAAAAGTGGTTTCATAATTATACGAATTGTATGAATTTTAAAAGAAGTTATTGGCTTCGCCGTCATTGAAAGGGTCATTGGCTGCGCCGTCATTGGTCATTGAATGACGCGAAGCAAATGACATGAAATAATGACAGCGAAGCTTAATGACATGAAATAATGACCGCGAAGCATCAATGACACGAAGTAAATGACGCGTAGCTCATGACATGAAATAATGACAGCGAAGCTTAATGACATGAAATAAGTGACAATAAAATTAAATGAAGTCAAAATGTTATTTCGAGTTGTTTAGCTTATCAGAGACTGCTTTGAGGGCAGTGATAATCCAGGAAACTATTGAATAATTTTTAACAGAAGGCACAATACGAACAACTGCTTCATAAACGCCCAAAACGGCCAGAGAAATGAGTTGAAGCGTGTTGGGAACAGGGGAGATCTCCGGGGATTGAAGTGTAACGACATTTACAATGCACCCGGCAAAGAATAAACAAAAGACAAAAGCAAGAATGAAAAAAAACATAAAAGTTTTCATGGTGATAACGAATTATGCGAATTTTAGACAAATTATAACGAATGATGCGAATGATGAAACCACCTCCGGGGTGAAAAACCGCCGGAGGGATTTCAAAAAACTATGTTAAAGTGATAGCACCGGCGTATTCACTGTTGGAAAGGCTAAACCTGTCAGCAGTAATAAAGCCGATATAGCAATGAACCAGATCACCGGAAAAAGAATTCGGAACAGTAACGGATTGGGTACCGTCAGCACGTTCTGAAAGCGCGTTGAAATAAACGGCCTGATTTTTTGCCGGATTGTAAACCAGGAGCAAGCTATTGTCCAAAGGGCTTGCATCCAATTCACCGGAATTATCCTCCCATGTGAAAAGCACTGTTCCGGGAGCGGCAGAAGCAGCAACGGCATTCAATGCAGGGGCAAGATGACCACGGGTAACCAATGCATCTGGATAATTAATCGTGAAATTTGGATAATCATCCTGAATAGCATTCAAAACATTGTACTGCACTGCGTTATTAAAACAGGTCATCCCGTTGGCGTAGTTTTTGAAACCGATTTTCAGAAACTGGGAAAAAGCCCGCAAAAATTTGATGGTAACGGAAAATCTCATGCGCTGCTCAAGTTGGAGATCAGTGCGGGAATCTACCCTGCGAGGGGCGATGCCGCGCATATAGGCGATACCTTTCCACGATCCGCCGATAACAGCCCCAACCTTTCCGGAAAATGAGCCAAGTATACCTTGTTTAATTTTACCCATAATAATAAAAATTAAAGAATGAATAATTAAAGAATGAAAAAACGTTCGAAAAAGGACTCCCGGATGGTTCATGTTTGGTTCATGTTTGATTCATGTTTGATTCATACCAGCCTTGTACCAAATTGGGAGCCTTTATCGTTGATGTAAAATTAAGAAGGATGTAAATAAAATATATTAAATCAATGTGAGAGAAGGCCAGAGAAGACGGGAGAAATCGAAATGAATTAATGAGGCGGCGCGTGAATATTGAACTTTCAATCCATTTTCTACCTAAGTACTGAGAATTATAAAATGTCGTATTCTGAATTTTAAAATCTGATAAACTACCCCACCATGCACGAATTTTTTCACCACAGATTACTCAGATCCCGTAGCGTAAGGGACAGATTAAAAACTTATACTATTTGAATATTAATCTGTGAAAATCAGCGTAATCTGTGGTGTTATCTTGACAACTTATCAGCATGAACCGATTTATTATCCAGGTATTGGCGGATTGAGGAAACAGAATATAGAATTTTACGGTGAGACCGCGTGTAAGTTATTTCATTGTTTACGCGCATTCTCCACAGGGTAAGTGAACTGAGATGAAGAAGCTTGCAGGCAGTTTGTTCATCGACATATTGATCAGAAGCAATAACGGAAGGATATTTACAAAGGAAATCGACCCGCGAGGTAAGCTCAACAATCTTTTCTTTTAGGTTGTTGATGGCGACTATGATATCAAAGATTTCGTACATGGGTGAGAGAGTTTAGATTATACGAATTGAGACAAAGTGGCGTTGTGGTCATCTATTTTATGTCATTTACTGCAAGTCATTAAGCTTCGCGTTATTTATTTCATGTCATTTATTTTTTGTCATTTGCTTCGCGTCATTAAGCTACGCTGTCATTTACTTCGTGTCATTCAATGACCAATGACTTTTCAATGACCTTTTCAATGACGGCGAAGCCAATGACCTTTAATGACCAATGATCATAATGACCTTTTCAATGACGGTGAAGCCAATGACCTTTTCAATGACCAATGACCATAATGACTTTTTCAATGACAGCGAAGCCAATGAACTTTTCAATGGCCAATGACCATAATGACTTTTTCAATGACAGCGAAGCCAATGACCTTTAATGACCAATGACCATAATGACCTTTTCAATGACGGCGAAGCCAATGAACTTTTCAATGACCATAATGACTTTTTCAATGACGGCGAAGCCAATGACCTTTTCAATGACCAATGACTTTTCAATGACCTTTTCATTGACGGCGAAGCCAATGACCTTTTCAATGACTTCTTAATAACTTTTCTTGGAATCGGACATAACCGGAAATGATTTCTTTCAGTCTGATGAAATCTTGTTCATCGCGGGTAATGAAGTCGAAGATAGTGACGACAAGATTGAGCTTTTCAATTACTGTAAGGAATGGAAGGGAATCTGTCAGGATTTTGCGGGTAATTCGTTTTGTTTTTTCTGGATTAAAGCTGTATGACTTTGCAAATAACAATAAATCCATAGAAGGAGATTTAAGATCAGAGTCTGCAGCCTGAAATTCAACGTAAGTACGAAAGGGAGGTGAACAAAGGGTTTTTATCCGGAATTCAACGTATTTGGCTGTAAACGTGTTTAATGCTTTAACATCGATGGGATCGGGGATATACCCGGTAAGGTTTTGAAAAATCAGGATCACGTGGTTAAGGTTTTGAATCACGGTGAATTTGGGAAGAGAAGCTTCGAGGGCTTCGGAAGTCAAAATTTGAGTTTTCATGATGCTTAAATTAAATTATGAGTTGTGAATTAAGGTTCTATAAATTTTGGGCAGGCAATTATTGAAGACTTAAATCCGGAACAATTTTGAAAGGTCTAATTTGGTGCTGAAGGTTAATCACTCTGTAGCAAAGGGCTTCAATCGCCGGGGTATTTTCGGTATAAGAAGAAGCACAAACTGTGCAATGCCAACCCTGGTAAGTAAGATAAATAAAGGTAAGCTCCCCGGATACAGCCTTGACCCGAATGATTAATTTCGGTTTCAGATTTTTACTGTGATGGCCCAAATACATCAAATGAGGATTGTTTTTAACAGTATCAAGAACCTGGGCAATTTTAAACCAGGAGCGGCCGCCAACTTGAAAAGATGAAAGGACGCCCGATTTTTTCAACCTGCCAACTGTCGTAATGGAACAGTTAAGAAAATCAGCGACTTCAACATTTGATTCAAAATATTCATGCTTGTTAAAAGCGGAAGGATCGGTGTCGTTTTGGGAGACTGAAGAAATGATTTTGGTTTGAAGCCGGCTAAGCTCACTAATGCAGCGAGAGGCAGAATTGATTAAGGATACCTGGATAAAATTTTTCATAATAGCATGATATTAATTAAACATGCTACAATGATACCGTTGATATTCAGGTGATTTGTGTGGGGATTTGGAGGATTTATGTGGGGATTCAGAGGAAAGGGTTACACAAAAAACACAGAGTTTCACAAAGTGAAAAATAAACAGAGCTCAACGATTTAGAAATGGATGTACGACAATCCCGAAGCTTCAGGATCCCTTTCTTCTCCCTTATTCCCTTGGTAGAAAAGACACACAATACAGCGCATTCCTTATTCCATTATTTCGAATCCAGGTGATATATTCGATATTTTTTTGTAAATTGACCTTTGCAAAAGAAACATATTTAAACAAATCTTATTCCTTATTTTTATGAAAATAGAATACAATAATTTATACATCCATTTCGTTTTTTCCACTTTTCACAGACTACCTTTGATCCAGGAAAATTATAGGGTGCGAATTGAAAAATACATCACTGGTATAGTTAAGAGCAATAACAGTTGGCTTTATGCTATATATGCCAATCCGGATCACCTTCATTTTATTGTCTCCCGTTCTCCGGAAATTTCAGATGAGGAATTAGCAACCAGGGTAGCCGTTGGTTCAGAAAATTTTATCAATAAAAATAAGTTTTGTTTGGGGAATTTTAAATGGTCCCGCACATGCGGGATTCTGCTTTTTCGGTTTCAAAAGCGGATGTAGACAAAGTTTGTCATTACATTATTAATCAGCCTGAACATCATCGAAAGATTAGTTTTGCTGAAGAATGTGAGACGTTCCTTAAATTTTATCAGAAAACTATATATCCAAAATAAAGGAATAAGGGAAAATTCATAATAAGCCGTATTTTTCGATTAAAAGGGAATTTTGTCGTACCCCTCCCGAAAGAATTTAATTTGAATAACCGCCGATGCTACCGGCAGAAAAATCAAGGGTATTCGCCACGTCTTATTAAATCGAAGTAAATCTGGGAAGAAGTTTGGGTTTTAAAAGGAGAAAGATTGTGAAGCAATGCCAAAAAAGTAACATTATTTTTCAGGGCAGTAGTTTGATAATGAGAATAGAGGTATTTTAACAAAGGGCAAAGGCGCGTTTTGCAGTGAGGCTTGAGGGAAAGTTCGAAATTTAAATCCACCTCTTTTTGTGAAAAAAAATCAGAAAATTTATCTAAAAAGAGAAAATAATCTTGTTCTGATTTAAAGACGTAATGCCATTGGGCAGCATCTATAGCGCAAATATTGCCGGCAATAAATTTTTTTATTTGATCCGATTGTTGTACAGACAAAGCATTGCCTTGTCTGTACGCAAATTCTGAAGCAGGATGAGCAATAACAGGAATTGAATATGAGCTAAGCTTAATGATTTTCTTAATTTTTTTCACCTCCAGGTCACATAACACATCAAAAGCAGAATGAAGGGAGCTATTGTTGATGTTAATGTACTGCAGATAATCTGTTTTAACAGATATCAGGTACTTTATTTTATCGAGGTCATTGGGAATAAGGGCAGTCTGCTTTTTAATAATTGAAAAATCAAATAATAAATTTTGAATTTCATTCGGGAATAAAGCCATGCATAATTTCTCACATTCATAGGTAATGAATTCAAGGCAGATTGATAATTCGGGATCATCTTCTTTAAGGCAGAATTGGGGGTAGAGCGAATAGTTAAATGATATTATAAGGTTTTCAAGTAGGTAATAAAGCTGGGGAGGGTTAAGCTCAAGGTTTAAAAGGTAATTGAGTACCTTTAAAGGATTCTCTTTATTGAGCAAAATCAAAGAATGTGTTTGCCAAAAAAGATTGAAAAAAATAAGGGGATCAAAAAGGTCTTTAAAAACAGCGGATCCGCTTAACTCTTCATATCTAGAAACATTAAAGAAATTATTGAGATACAATTCAACATCATCTTTTAATATAAAGTCTGTTTTTTTCATAGCGTAAGATTTAGATAAATTAGCATTGAAAAAAATGAACATTGAAAAAAAACCGATATAAAAAAGAACTCAAAATAAAAGTAAAATAATTACTATTGCTGTCAAATAATAAATATTAAACAAATTAATACAATAACTGAAATATTAAAAAACACAAAACCAGTCGATTGGGGAATCCGGTTATATTAAAGGATATTTGGTAGTAATTGATGGAAATCTGACAAAGAAAGAAACCTTGAAGTTATACTTATAAACACTCCCTCCTTATTCCCTTGGCAGAAAGGGATATACAAAACATCGCAGTCCTTATTCAGCTTATTTTAAGGATCAAGCTGAAAAGTTGGGGGATTTGACCTGCCCTGAAACATAATTCGTAATTCTTAAAAATCCCGTTAGGGATCTGATATAGGTAGAAAATGAATTTAAATTCTCCTTCTACCCGTATTTGGTGCCTACAGCACGGTATTCAGTAACAGGATTTTAATCGAATAAATGTATTTCTTTCTTAGCCTCCATGAAACCGGCATCCGTATTCAAATCCATCTTATTATGTATTCTTAAATTACATCTTATCGATTATAACGGATTGGTCGATTTGAAAGAAGGCCACCCGGAGAAATGATGGAGAGCTGTTTTTTATAAGGTATAATTGAATTCAATCGGGATCTTAATATTTACAATAGTGCCCGACGAAATCGCATTACCGGATTCCCGATCCCCGACTGAAAAGCTGATCTTTTGATTATTGTTGGCATTCAACAGATGGATAGTTTGCAGTAGTACTTTCAGTCCCGTTCCGGTGCCGGCAGACCGACCCATGGAAGCCGTTAGTCCTATGCCGTTATCCATTATTGTAATATGATGGTGATCATCATGATCAGCGACACTTATTATCAGTATTTTATCTCCGTTAAGCGGCATCAGCCCATGCTTAATCGCATTTTCTACGGGGATTTGGATCAGCATGGCAGGAATAAGACCCAGCAGATTCGTTCCTTCCGCAATCTGGTATTCAACAGTGAACGTATCGGGAATTCTATCACGGTACAAATCAATATATGCTTTAACCGCGTTCATCTCTTCGGACAATGGAATAGCGGTTTGGTCAATGTTTTGAATCATTTTGCGCAGCAATAATGACAGACTTTTTAATTTCTCTTTGAGATGCTCCGGCTGACCGGATAATCCTGTAAGAGATGCCAAAACATTTAAAAAGAAATGTGGTGACATCGTATTTCGGGTATTCTGCATGCGCAACGCTGTAATATTGGCCAATTGCCTCTGGTAAATGGCATCCCTGCGTTTGCGGATATACAAGGCAATGATGACCATTGAAGCTGATGCCAGAAGAAATAATGCTCCGATAAACCAGATAATTAACTTATGTTGACGGGCTTCGGCCTCTTTACGCTGAATCGTTTCCTGCTGCAGCTTTTGGGTGTTTTCAAGATTATTGATTTCCTGTTGCTTCTTATCGACATTCCACCGGGCCTCAGCAAAGATTAAAGCCTGAATTTTATCTTTATTCAAAAGACTGTCGTTAAGCGAATTGAAAATCTCTGAATATTTAAACGCTTCAGAATATCGCCCTTGCTTCTGATAGATCTGTTTTAATACATTACTTGCATCGCGTCTGACAGGAATCGTCCCTATACGCATGGCTGTATTGTATGATTCAAGCCCCGCTTTTTCAGCTTTAGAATACAAATCGATTTTTGAGCTCCCGGCGGTCTCGGCAGCTTTGACCAAATAAAGGTTTGCCAGATGTTGGTTTACAGTGGCGATGCCCTCATTATCCGATAATTCGACCTTCAGTTTCAATCCTTGTAACAGAGATCTTTCTGCAATGGCATAATCCTTTTTCAGGGAATACTCTGCTCCCAGGTCGATGTACAGATTGGATATTCCGAAGACATTACCGGTCTGCCTGTAGATTTCCAGGGCCTTATTATAATAAATTATCGCACTATCTTCTTTTTCTTCAGCACCATAAATATTTGCGATATTACTGTAGTTACTGCCAATTTCATCCAAACATTTTAGTTCATAGCATAGTTGAAGCGACTTATCAAAATAAATTCGTGCTTTCGGGTAATCGTTTCGGTTGTAATACATCTCCCCTACCCCGATATATCCTTTTGCCAAACTTAACTTATCATTGAGTTGCTCCTTTATTTTGATTGATTGAAATAAGAGGTCAGTTGCTTTGCTCACATCACCAATATGCATATAAACCTCCGCAAGATTATGATATCCTTTTGCAGTATTGGATTTGTCATTCATTTCGAGTGCAAGTTTAACGGACCGTTCGTAATAATCAATTGTCTTTTCAAAATCAGAAAAATCATAATAAAGAGAGCCAATATTCTGATAGCATAATAATTCCCCATTCTTATCATTTAACTGCTTAAATAGTTCAAGTGCAAGTTTGTAATAGACTAATACACTGTCATTTTTGCTAAGGTTATTGTAAACGATTGCCAGATTCAGATAATTGCCCGCAATCAGCATTTTGTCGTTTATTTGTTTGCCAATGTTCAGCGCTTTTGTAAATCCTTCAATGGTTTTCTGATTATCTCCCTGATAAAAATAAATCATTGCCCTGTTGGCGGAAATTTTTGCCTGAATTTCAAAATCCTTTATTTCTATTGCCAGTTTCTCTGCTTTTTCATCACAATTCAAAGCTTTGTCGTATTCGCCTAACCGATACAACGTCGTTCCCCGCATGACCAAAGCTTTTGCCTGCATTTGCTTATCACCAAACTGATTTGCAAATTTCATTGCAATTGAATCGTTCTTCAATGCAAGCTTATAATCACCTGTTTCTGAATAAATATTCGCAATTCCAACATACGATTTGGCAAGAAGATGTATATTGGCTTTATCTTTCCCTGAATTTTGAAGCAACCCGATAACCTTGTTATAATCAGCCATCGCAGAATCTGGAACCGAATTTCGTACACTGTCGGCTACTTCAATCAATTGTGCTGCTTCTTCAACCAGGGATGATTCTTTAGGGGAATGTTGTGCTCCCTTATTGGTTAGAATCTCCAGGGATATTAAAGTAGCTGTCACTATACAGACTGCTAATACCGCTAAAAATATAATTTTTCTGGTCATTAGTCATTCATCTGTTAATAATTTGTTTTTAATGGTCAGATGGAATTAACTCCATTTCATTCCGTTGATCCGTCAACTGACGGATTCGCATAAAGTTTACTATCATTTCGATTTGTGATTGTGGAATCGTGCTCATTTCACAAGTTTTAATAGGTCTGGAACTTAACTTGTTCATCTTTATCATTACCTATTTTAACGAATGCAATTAACGTATTTTTATATTAAAAAGCAATATGTTTTGATATTTATTTGGAGTTGGGGATATTTTTTTGGAGATGTTGAATTGCTTTATGTTTTAGCAGGAGGAGATAGGTGGATTTAGCCAAAATATTTATTTAACTGACTGATGGTTTTGTTTGGGGATTTTGACTAAAACCGATTGATATTATCCCCCTGAAGTCCTATGACTTTATCCTATGACAATTTAGAAAATACTTGCTTCAATTCCGTATTTCCCAAAAATAGCAATTGCCCGTAATTGTGCCTCTTTACCGGGTTCTTCGAGTAATATGAAATCATCAGACCGGCCCAATTTTTCATATTTTGTTTGGGCTATCTTGTGGTAAGGAAGGAGATTCACCACTTTCTTTTCGCCTTTCAACGCTGATACAAACCGGGCAGTTTCGGTTATGTTTTCAATGTCATCATTCACATTTCCAACTAACGGAATACGGATAATAATGTTTGCCCCGGTTTCTGTAAGAATCTTTAGATTTTCGAGGATCTTTTCGTTGGCGACCCCTGTCCACTTCTGATGTCTTTCCGAATCGATCATCTTGAGATCGTACAGGAAAAGATCAGTTCGTTTGGCTATGTCCAGAAGTACTGCAGTATTTGCCAATCCGGCTGTATCAACAGCCCGATGAATTCCACGCCGGCCACATTCGTCAAGCAGTTCGATCAGGAATTCGGTATGTAATAAGGGTTCTCCACCCGAGAAAGTTACTCCTCCACCCGACTGGTCGAAGAAGAGACGCTCTTTTTCGATCTCATCCATAATTTCGGCAACTGTTCGAGGTTTTCCCGATAGCTCAATGGCTTTGGTCGGACAAACTTCGGCACATCGTCCGCACATTTTGCAGAGTTCGGTGTTGGTCACAATCCCCTCAGAAGTTAATATAATGGCTTTTTCGGGGCAGGCCATTACGCAGGTTCCACATTTGATGCACTTTGCGGGTGCATACATTCGTTCAGCTTCTTTCGAAATGCTTTCCGGATTATGGCACCAGGCACAATTCAGGTTGCAGCCTTTGAGAAAGATTACAATCCGTATACCCGGACCGTCGTTAATTGCATACCGTTTTATATCGAAGACTAAGGGACTATACATTGAAGATCAAATAAATTGCACATCACCAACCAACGCGTTCCCCCTTTTTGAGGAAATGAACAGTGGACTAAAACCCACTGTTCTCCGTTCTTTCAATCACCTCCTGTTGCAGGTCGGCATTCATGTCGTTAAAATAATCGCTGTAACCGGCCATACGCACCATAAGATCTTTGTAATCAGAAGGACAAGCCTGTGCAGCAAGCAGGGTGGCAGTATCCACAATGTTGAACTGAATATGGTGTCCGCCGAGCGTAAAATAACTTCGGATCAAATGTCCAAGTTTTTTAATGTCTTCTTCTTTTCTAAGCAGACTTGGAAGAAAGCGCTGATTTAACAGGGTTCCTCCTGATTTAACATGATCAAATTTCGTCATCGATTTTATTACTGATGAAGGTCCGTGTGTATCTGCGCCATGCGAAGGTGAAGTTCCGTCTGAAATGGATTTTCCTGCCAATCGGCCATTGGGTGTTGCACCCATCACTTTACCAAAATAAACGTGGCATGTGGTCGATAACATATTCAGGTGATATTTCCCTCCCGGTTTGATGTTCGGTTTACCATCGATCGCTTCGAACAGATCGTTGTATACGCTCACTGCAATCGAATCGGCATAATCATCATCGTTTCCAAAGAAGGGAGTACGGTTCATAATCGTTTGGCGCAATACTTCTTCCCCTTCGAAATTATTAAGTACAGCTTTCAATATGCGGCCCATCCCAAAGGATTTGTCTTCGAAAACATGCTTCTTAATGGTTGTCAAACTATCAGTTACTGTTCCGAGTCCGCAACATTGAATGTAGCTCGAATTATAGCGCGGCCCGCCATCGTAATAGTCTTTTCCCTTGCTCACACAATCGTCGATAACGATAGAAAGAAAGGGGGCGGGAGCATATTTGGCAAACATCCGGTCGATGTAGTTACTCACGCGCATCTTCATATCAACTACATAATGGAGTTGTTTCAGAAAGGCGGCATATAATTCTTCGTAGGTTGTAAAGTTACATGGATTACCTGTTTCGAGTCCAACACGAATGCCTGTAACCGGATTGATTCCGTTGTTAAGTGTTACTTCCAGAATTTTGGGAACATTCAGGTAACCGGTAAGCAAATAGGCCTCCTTGCCAAAAGCACCCACTTCGATACATCCGCTGCATCCGCCTTCGCGCGCATCCTGGAGTGATTTTCCCTGACGAAGTAATTCGAGAATATACACATCAGGATTGAAAACAGATGGATAGCCATGTCCCTGACGGATAACACGCGTGGCCGCATGAAGAAATTTGTCCGGTGTTTTGGCACTGATATGAACCGCGCTTCCGGGCTGCAAAATATGCAACTCTTCAATCACTTCGAGCATAATATAGGAGACCTCACTTGTTCCATCGGTTCCGTCACTTTTTACACCCCCGATATTGATGTTCGTGAAATCGTTATAGGTTCCGCTTTCTCGTGCCGTGATTCCGACTTTGGGCGGTGCCGGATGATTATTGACTTTTATCCAGAAACAAGAGATTAACTCTTTGGCCTGATCGCGGGTCAGGGTTCCTTCGGCAATTTCGCGGAGGTAGAATGGAGCCAGATGCTGGTCGAAATGACCGGGATTCATAGCGTCCCAGCCGTTCAGTTCGGTAATGGTTCCAAGATGAACAAACCAATACATCTGTATGGCTTCCCAAAAGTTGCGGGGTGCATTGGCAGGAACCCACCGGCAAACTTCTGCAATTTTCAGCAGTTCGGCTTTACGGATAGGATTAGTTTCTTTTATTGCAAGCTCTTCAGCAAGATTGGCATGACGTTCGGCAAAAAGTATAACGGCATCGCACGAAATATCCATAGCCTTCCATTCTTCGGCTTTATCAGTCGCTTCGGGATCATTGAGGTAATCGAGAGCGGCAAGATTAGCAGCAATTTCACGTTTGTAATCCAGCATCCCTTTCCGGTAGATTTTCCCATCGAGTGCGGTATGTCCGGGAGCACGTTGTTCCATAAATTCGGTAAACATACCTGCTTCGTAAGCTGCCTTCCATTCCGGGGGAACATGGTTGAAGATCCTTTCACGCTGTGTTTTTCCTTCCCAGTAAGGAATTACCTCGCGGGCGTAAGTATCTATATCTTCATGACTGATCGTATAACGCTGCAATTCGCGGGTATTCAGCACGTTTAAATCATCAATGCTGTGACAAGTCAATTCCGGAAATGTGGGAACACATTTAGGTCGTGGTCCCCGTTCGCCAACAATTAGTTCGCCTTCGCCCAGATAGATGACTTTCTTCCGACAGTGATCGAGAAAGTTGGCTGCCCGCAAAACCGGAATAGAAAGCTTTCCGAAGTTCTCACGGTAAAACGCCGTTTCGTGTAGCGCACGTTCGATGGATAAGGATGGTTCGGTTTCGACACTACGTTGCCGGAGTTTCTGAATGCGTTCGTTCATTCCCGGACCAATGGGATTATTTTTGGACGAATAGAAATTGCCTTCGGTTGATGCTGCTCTTTCAGGAGTATCTTCATGCAAGATTATTTTCTCGAACATGGCTTTCCGGTTTTAAAGTAATTGAAATAAGAAATTGACTGTATTCTGATCTGCTGAATAAAAATTCAGGATCGGAACGAAAGATAAACGTGAAGGGAGCCGTTTAATTATAGAATATCAGGCAATTAAATAATCGCCGATACGTTTTAAGAAGAGTTGTCCTATAAATTGTTTTTTTCATCTGTGAATAATCTGCTTTGACAGAATAATCAATTTTCTTTCCAACAAAAATAGTGATAAAAATCTATATTTTTTAGATATATGGAAAATCCATACATGAAACGGTCACCGCGAATCGTACTTTTATGGCAATGCAATCATAATGTAAATATTCTCCTCGCGTAAATATGTTTAAGCTTTGAAGAATTTATATTGAATAATATCTTCAATCTCATCTATCAATAGCTTCTTCTTTATTAGTTTGGCGTATAGATTGAGGCAAAAGTCCGATGAATACCTTTGGAATAATTTACTTTTGGATATCCGAAGATTACAAATAATCCTTCACGGCTCGCGAATTTAATTCCATGTCTTTCCCTGAATTTCTTTGCTGCTTTTCCGCTTTGAATCATCGGATGAATTCCGCCAAGCATACAGGTACCCAGTCCAAGTGATTCTCCGGCAATCATAGCGTAGGTTGCAGCGATCAGCGGGTCGGCGGGATCGCAATAGGGTGATCCATAGAAATACATTGCCAGGGGCGCGTCATAAGTTACAATGTCGATACCTTTTTTCATGTTCCCGATGTAAATATCAAATAAAGGTTTGACAAACCGCTTGAACAAATCGTTGTTCGCTTTACTAAGGAAAGGCCGCATCAATGCAAGAAACCATTTGGAAACAAGCCATTTGATATTTTCCAGGTAGTTGCAGAAGTCTTTGGAAAACTGCCTTACCTTTTCAGGAGTGTCCAGGATCAGAATATTTACATCCGAGGGAGGAATTCCCATTGGTGCAGTTGCGGCTGCATTTATAATTTTATCAATCAGTGTTTTCTCAACTGGATCGTCCTTAAACTCACGCATACTTCGTCTTCGCTTCAGCAAGTTAAGTAACTGATCGTAACCGACAACTGTTTCTTTTTTGGGTAATTCGAACAGATCATCGGGCGATAATTCACGTCCGAAGATTTGAATAGCTCCCGTCGGACAAATGGCCATGCAATGACCGCAACCGACACAACCGAATATTGGATTTTCGGTTAGTGCAACCTTTTGATCCACAATTTGAAAACTGAAATCCTTACAAACCGATACACATAGTCCGCATCCATTACATTTCTCCGGACTAATTCTGATTTCACCTTTTTCCTGAGTTCTTGAAGTAGGAATTGCCATCGTTTATTATTTCAAGGTTTAATGTTTTTCGGTTTTGTCTATTTGCAAAATAACCAATTGTAGTCGGATTAGAATCTAATTCAACTTGATAACTTTCATTAACGGCAATCTCATAATCTGTTTCCATTTTATCAGAATTAATTCTTTCATTTCTTGAGCAGGCCGAAAGAGTCAAAAACAGACACAACAAAATGATTGAAAGTGCTTCCATTTTTAAGAAGAGGGCCGACTTTCTATTCAAAGATAAGTAAATAAAACGGAGTACGGAAAAGCTTTCCCCCTGTAATTTGCAAGTTCTGCTAAAAAAAAATACCTTGCGGGTTCGTTTTTTAATCTTACAACTAATCTTCAAGTCAGGTAATGGATAACGTCGAAAATCCCACCAAAGAAAAAGAACATATAAACGGACATTTGTTGACCAGTACTTCAATTTCTCATGCCATAATAGGGAAAGAAATTATGATTAGGGAGGTTACCTCTAAGAAAATGCTGAAGCAGTTTATTTATTTACCAGCAGTCATACATAAGAATCATTTTAACTGGGTTCCTCCGATTTATATGGATGAATGGGGATTTTTCGATCCAAAGAAGAATTTATCCTTTCAGTCGTGCGACACCATTTTGCTGCTGGCATACCGGTCGGATAAAGTGGTAGGCCGGATTATGGGTATTATTCATCGTAAATACAATGCATTGCATAATGAAAATCATGCGCGCTTTACTTTTTTTGAAACATTCGATGATGATGAAGTTGCCACAGCTTTACTTGGAGCGATCGAAGATTGGGGCAGGGAAAAAGGGATGGAACGGTTGGTGGGACCGTTGGCTTTTTCAGAAAAAGATCCGCAAGGTTTTCTGATCGAAGGATTCGACGAACCGTCTGTTATTGCTTCAAACTGTAATTTTCCTTACCAGGTTGAATTAGTCGAAAAGAATGCATTTGTAAAGGAAGTTGACCTTGTTGTTTATCAGATTAAAATTCCTGATTTGATTCCCGAATTTTACCGTAAGATTTATGAACGTGCAGTGTCGAGGAATCCCGGTCTTCAGGTTTTGGAATTTACTTCGCGAAGAGCGGTGAGACCTTATATTTATTCAGTCCTGCGTCTGCTTAATCTTACATTTACCGAAATATTCGGTTTCATTCCTTTCTCGGAAAAAGAGATGGATAATTTTGCCAATCGATATTTATTTCTGATCAATCCGAGATTTATCAAGCTGATTTTAAACGATAAGAAAGAAGTGGTGGCATTTGTAGTTGGAATGTCACACATTGGTGATGGAATTATTGCAGCCAGGGGAAAACTATTTCCCTTCGGAATTTTCAGGATTTTAGCATCAGCGCGGAAATCAAAACAGTTGAATTTGCTGCTTGGGGGAATAGATCCTGCTTATCGCGGAATAGGACTTGACGTGATGATGGGGGTTAAAATGCTCGAATCGGCCAAAGCACTCGGGAAAACAACGATTGATTCACACCTTGAACTGGAAGATAATAAAAAGATACGGGCTGAAATGGAAAAGATGGGTGGCAGGGTATACAAACGATTCAGGATTTTTAGTAAGAACCTGAAGTGAGTACAGGCAAAAGGATAAAGTGAAGAGATTCTTCAGTTTGTCAAATCTTCATATTGTCGAATTAGCACGTTGGATTCCAACACACATCTCCCCTTTCCCTTTTCGCTACCTCTTTAAGCTTAATGATAAAACCGATATAGAATCGAAAATTATACTTTCTTCACACGGACGGCATTCAAACCTTTCAACCCTCGTTCAAGCTCAAAAACGACATTGTCGCCTTCCTTGACATCTTCAAGCAAACCGTTGACGTGGACAAAATATTTTTCCTGAGTATCTTTCTCCTTAATAAAACCAAATCCTTTCGAATCGTTGAAAAAATCGATTCTTCCCGTACGTATTGGATCGATCTCTTCCTCTTCTCTTCTGGGAACACTGATTTCTATGCTACTGGCATTAACTTTCCTTTTCTTTGAGGGATCTGGTGGAGTATCTGTGAGGTTGCCATTTTCATCTACATAGGCCAACATATTTTCAAGATCACCACCCGTTGAATTTGACTTACGGTCTTCTCTTTTTAGGTTTTTTTCCTGACGTTTCTTTAAACGTTTTTTCTCTTTTTCTTTTTTATTAAAGGTATCCTGCGATTTTGCCATTAAATAATTGATTAATAAGTTATATCTAAACTATTCTGAATGAGTAGTCTGGGGTAAATAGAAATACTCAAGATAAGCAATTTTCCGAACAAAACCAACGAACGTCGGACTTTACAACCGGGGGATACTTGAAATGTATTTATACGATTACCGTTCTGCAAAGGTACTAAAAATTTTCGGAAAGTGTTTACCAAATGATTTATATGAGGTAAGTTGAAATACCAGTGATTGTTACTGGTGTTTTGCCTTCAGAATTGGGATTCTGTTGTGCCCCAAATAATGAAGCCAGATGAGATCTGCCTTGAAGCTCTTTTAAGTGAATACAATCTTCTGAAAAGTTTTCTGCGAAAAATAATTAGGCAGATTTTCGTCTGTATTGATTACAATACCACCTAATATGTAAACAGGAAATTTATTTAGCAATGTCGGGTGAAGTTGAATAAGTGCAAGTATTTCCTTCTCAATTTCGTCATAAACAAACTGAGTTGTTTTCAGAATGGGAACATCCGCATTGCGTATTTCATCGACTCTTGGCAGCAGGCGCAAAGCAAGAAATTCAGGCTGAAACATGGAGTAATCGGCAGGATCTATCTGATGAATCGAGGTAGATAGCAGATGATCCTGCACCATCATCAATGCCCCGCAAGTATTGGTGTGACGATGTTGCCCTACCCGTTTTATTTTGCCTATTTCACCGGAACGTGAAAAGCCGATATGAGGACCGACAATAAACAACGCGGCACCACCATCGGGGACGTGATCAGAAAAGGCAGTGAGACCAATTTCCCCAACAAAAGGATAACCGGCAAGCCCTCCCATGATAAAAGTCCCCTGCGGCGCCGGAAGATTCATTTTGGAGGCCTGGTGATTTAACTCGTCGAAACAAAATGAAGTTGCAACAATAATGCTGTTCATCTCAATCCCTTCACGATGGGCAATTTCAATCACGGCGTTATGCGCAACTTCCGACATCGTTTTATATTCTGCGAAGTACTGATTCAGTATTTTTTGCATGAAACGCGAAATATTTGAATAATGAATAATCAATGCTCATCAGTCGGCAAATGAAATGCCAACTGATGAGCATATTCTGCAGTCTCCAGGCTTTTTACCACGAAAACCATCTTTGAAGTAACACACAGGCTTGACTATTTGTTAATGGTTACCGCCAAATCAGGTATAAAAAGAAGCAATATTTATTTTTCTGATTGTTTTAGAAAATAGAAATAGCCTAAAAAGCTAATAGCAATACAAAACGCCATAATCGCTAAAGAGTGGATTCCTAACGGCCGGGTAAAATTAACTAACGTGAGTCCGGCACCTATTCCAGCCAAAATAGCGAACCATTTAATATTAATATTCCTGTTCTCATTGGGATTTGTCTGTAAAATAGACAAGGCAACACTATCGGTAATGCCTCTTTCAAGAATCTTGTTTTTAAGACGATGGTCGAGAATTCGTTTCATGATTGTCAGGATAAAAATCATAAATAATCCAACTACAAAAATCATTGCACAGATTTCGAATATTTTTCTTTCAAATTCAGTTGAATTCCCATCCTGGGCACATACAACGAATGGAGAGGCAACTACTAACGCTAAGCTTAAGATCTTTTTCATATTGTGAATTTTAATGTTTTATTTTGGATTAGACAGGTGGTTAAATCTATTGTTGCAAAATTCAGTTGAAATCTAAAATCTTCATCTGCCTGTTATATTTCACAAACATATCAATCCCCAGAAATATTAAAAGACTTGCTACTGTTGTAATTACCAAATATACCAGCATAGGGGTAATCCCTGTAAAAACGTTTGATAAAAAAGACCTGAAGAAATAGATTGCAAAGCCTGTTGGTAGTAGAGAAACAAAAGCGAAGATGAAAACTACAGCTTTATCGGATGAAGCCTTTGGTTTCGATTGTGGCAATTGATCCATCACCAAATCAGCAAGGTTGAAATCAAAGAGCGGCTTAGGTTGTTCTTTAATTCCCGCAAATATTTGCCGGTATGCTTCTGCTTTTAACCGACAAGCCACACATGACTGAATATGGCCAATTATTTGGATGCAGCAACTCACTTTGTCTAAAGCGTATTGCTGGATTTCGGGTTCTGTCAGATGTTTTGTTGTCATAGTTCTTCTTGTTTGTAGTGAAGCAATATATTATCCTTTAAGCTCTTCCTCGCTCTGAACAAATAATTTTTCACTGTTCCTAAGGGCAATCCTGTTATTTCAGCAATTTCTTCATAACTCAATTCTTCGTAGTGAAACAAAGTGACTAATGTTTTGTAAAGCGGAGGAAGAAACTCAATTGCGGATTGCACTATTTCAGCAAGTTCGGTTCTGAATAACGTATCTTCGGTTTCATTATTTAAGATATTAATAAATTTATTTGCTGCCAATTCCAAAGCTGAACAATTGCTTTCGTTTTCCTGTGGATTATTATTGAGCAAAATTACCTTCTTTTTTTCCAGGAAATTAAAACACGTATTATAAGCAATCTGCCCAATCCAGGTACTAAGTTTTGATTGAAATTTAAAGCCGGGAAGATTTTTGTAAGCCTTAAGGTAAATATCCTGTGCAATATCCTTCCTGTCTTCCGGATTATTCAATAATCTAAAGACAATTTGAGCAACAAGCCCCTCTGTGTTTTTAATAATAATAGCAAAGATTTGGGAATCACCCCGCAGCACTCGGTTAACCAACTCTTTATCATCCACGTTATTTTTATAAAAGGGTTCAGGTTCTATATGACAGATAGGAGGAAATATTGTTGCAAGAAAATGAAATTCTGAGAGAAAAAGTATTTTTTGGTGTATTAATGGAAATAAATAAATGCTGTCTTTTGCCCATGCGGGATTTGTGAACTTCTCAGATGGGTTTGCCATATTTCCCTCGTACTTGCTCTATGCCTGCTCTATACCTGCTCTATGTTTGCTCTATGTTTGGGTCCATATCGAGTCTGGTATTAGGTCCTATACCCCCATCGCATCCACAAACAAAGATTTTTAATGACTAACCATAATGATTTTTCAATGACGGCGAAGCCAATGACCTTTTCAATGACTTTAATGACTCATTTCATCGCCCCATCAATACGACATTATTTTATTCACTTTACTTAATACCATATTTGAAAAAGCCAAATTGTAAGCTTCTCAAATCAATACTTAGGGTTTGGTGAAAAACTAATTTTATGCCACGAAGTGGTTAAATTTGAATAACCCCCAGTGCAGTTTGCGAAACTGGGGGTAAATGAACATAACGAGACACCAGCCCCGAAGTGGGTTGAACATTGTTTTAAGATATTGATGTTGATCCCTTTAGGATTCCGATTGTGATCGGATTCTTTCACCCAATGAATTGAAAATCAGTGAAGCTAAATTAGGGGTTATTAGCTTCGCTGATCTTCAATTCAAATTAAATCCTTTCAGAATTTTTGAGTTGAAAGAAGAAAATGAAGTGCAAAGGATACTAAAGATGCACTTTCAAAAAGCTTGCATTTCACATTATAAAACTGTGATTTATAAATCATAAGTCTTCGAACAGATATTCTTTATAGCGGAATATTCCCATGTTTCTTCAACGGATTTGTCTTGTGCTTATTTTGCAACATCTCGAGTGCCTGTATTATTTTGAAACGAGTCTGGGCAGGATAGATAATCTCATCAATATATCCGAGTTCGGCTGCCTTATAAGGATTGGCAAACTTATCGCGGTAGTCGCCAATCTTCTGTGCAAGCTCTTCTGCGTTCATTTTTGCGCGGTGAATAATTTTAACGGCTCCTTCTGCACCCATTACAGCAATTTCGGCAGACGGATAGGCAAAGTTAATATCTCCCCCGATATGTTTACTGCTCATTACATCATAAGCTCCGCCATAAGCTTTACGTGTGATCAATGTAATTTTGGGAACAGTTGCTTCCGCAAATGCATAAAGCAGTTTAGCGCCGTGCCTGATGATTCCTCCGAATTCCTGGACCGTTCCCGGAAGAAAACCAGGTACATCGACAATGGTGACGATCGGAATATTGAAGGCATCGCAAAACCTCACGAACCTCGCACCTTTCACTGATGAATTAATATCGAGCACTCCTGCAAGAAATGCCGGTTGATTGGCAACAATCCCAACACTTCGCCCTGCGAAACGGGCAAATCCGATGATCATATTGGGAGCAAACGAAGGTTGTATCTCGAAAAAGTTCTGATCATCGGCAATGCTGTTAATCAGTTCTTTCATATCGTAAGGCTTGTTCGGATCTTCGGGAATCAATGTATTAAGATTCTTATCCTCACGATTGATGTCGTCGTTGCAATCAAGAATATGCGGATCTTCGAGATTATTCGAAGGGAGATACCCGATTAATTCGCGAATCATCAATAAGGCATGATCTTCGTTATCTGCAGTAAGGTGGGCCACACCACTTTTTACATGATGCGTCGAGGCTCCGCCAAGTTCTTCCATCGTTACTTCTTCGTGGGTAACGGCTTTTACCACATCGGGCCCCGTAACAAACATATAACTTGTATCCTTTACCATTACAATAAAGTCTGTTATGGCAGGCGAATAGACAGCTCCTCCGGCGCAGGGACCAAGAATGGCTGAAATCTGAGGAATCACGCCCGAACACATTACATTGCGATAGAAAATGTCGGCATATCCGGCCAGACTTTCGATTCCTTCCTGAATACGGGCACCACCCGAATCGTTGAGACCGATAAACGGCGCTCCCATTTTCATGGCGAGATCCATAATCTTTACAATCTTATCGGCATTTGCCCTGCTCATCGTCCCTCCGAAAACAGTAAAGTCCTGTGCAAAAGTATATACGAGACGGCCATCGATTTTTCCATAACCTGTAATCACACCATCGCCTGGGAACCTGTTCTTTTCCATCCCAAAATCATGAGAGCGGTGAATGACAAACTTATCGAGTTCGACAAAAGTGCCGGGATCGATCAATATATCAATTCTTTCGCGTGCTGTTTTTCTTCCTGCCGCATGTTGACGATCAATACGATCCTGACCACCGCCGGCGTCGGCTTCAATGATCCGCTCCTCAAGCCTTTCGAATTTATCCTGTTGTGATGACATATTTTATTTAGATGATTGAAACTGTTTATTTTTCTTTTAGATCTTCAATAACCACTAAAAGCTGATTATTCTCGACTGTGTCGCCTTCTTTCACAGGTATTTCTTTCACGATTCCTCGCAGACCTGCCTTAAATTCACTTTCCATCTTCATGGCTGAAAGCACAATCAACGGTTGTCCGGCTTCGACAATGTCTCCCTGTTTCACAAAGATCTTTACTACCTTTCCGGGCATCGGCGATCGGATTGTATTGTCGTTGAGGATATGTTTCGATTGCATCCTGCTCTGGCGGTAACGCGATTCGTTGTCAATCACTTCAATGTCAAATCTATTATACAGCGTATTGACATTGTAATGTTTCGGTTCTTTGCTTTCGATGACTTCGATACTAAAGGATTTCCCCTTATATAAAATCGAAAACTCTTCTTTATTTACTTTTACGATATCGACTTTGTATTCCACTTCATCCACAGCAAGTGTGAGGATATTTCCTTCGCGTTTTATCTCTTTAACGATTGCATTACGGTTATTAACTCTAAGTTCAAGTTCCATTTGTTAAATTTGTGGCAACAATTCTTATTATATTTATATTCTTGATGTAAATTTCCGAAGTTGCCGTTTCCAGTTCGTTTCCTTTTTCTCTGTTGTGGCAGCATTTGTTTTTTTGCTCTCCTCAATGCGCGACATATATTGTGCGTAAGTAGCTATCAGTGCAATGTCCTCATTTTTCTTATCGTAGATTCCTTCCGCGAGCAATGAAGCACTGTTTTTTTCAATAAAATGGGTATTATACTCACCTTTTCTGAAATCGGGCGTGTCCATAATCCTTTCGAGAAACCTGATCGTGGTTTTTACTCCCGTGATTTTATATTCGTAAAGGGCTCGACGCATTCTTTCAATCGCGGCGTCGCGTGTCCGGCCCCACACAATTAGTTTGCTGATCAGCGAATCGTAATAAATAGGAATAGTATAACCTTCGTAAACATATCCATCGCATCTGATACCAAATCCATAAGGCTCGGTAATGTGGGTGATGGTTCCGGGATTGGGCATAAAGTTGTTATCTGTATCTTCAGCGTAAATCCGGCACTCGATAGCGTGTCCGCTTTGTTTCAGATCGTCCTGCGTAAATGGAAGTTTATTTCCTTCGGCAATCCTGATCTGTTCTTTCACCAAATCGACACCTACCACGCGTTCTGTAATCGGATGCTCGACCTGTAACCTCGTATTCATCTCGAGGAAATAGAAATTAAGCTGTTCATCCATGATAAATTCGATGGTTCCGGCGCCTTCATAGTTCGCCGCATTGGCTGCCGCAACAGCATAAGCGCCCATTCGGGATCTTATTTCTGGTGTTATAATTGGGGAAGGTGTTTCTTCTACAACTTTCTGATGTCGTCGCTGAACGGAACACTCTCTTTCGAAAAGATGAACCGTATTTCCGTATCTGTCAGATAGAATTTGAAATTCGATATGATGTGGCGAGTCGACATACTTTTCGATATATAAAGCATCATCCCCAAACGCTGTTTTGGCTTCTGATCGCGCTGCTCGTAATGAGCTTGCAATCTGCGATTCTTTCTTCACAAGCCTCATGCCTTTGCCTCCGCCGCCTGCTGACGCTTTTATCATTACCGGAACACCTATTTCTTTGATATACTTTATCGCTTCCGCTTCGTTGGTTACCTTTTCTGTCGTACCCGGAACGACCGGAACACCTGCAGCAATCATTTTTTTACGTGCACTGATTTTATCGCCCATCATTTCGATTGATTCGGGCGATGGACCGATAAACTGCAATCCTTCTTCGCGACAACGGCGGGCAAAAGCTGCATTCTCCGAAAGAAATCCATAACCTGGGTGAATGGCATCAGCTCCCGATGATTTGGCTGTTGCGATGATTTTATCGATATTGAGATAACTCTCCGACGAAGGTGCTGCTCCTATATTATAAGCTTCGTTAGAATACCTTACATGCATTGCTGTGCGGTCGGCGTCACTAAAAACAGCAACAGTTTCAATTCCCATCTCACGACACGAACGCATAATCCGTATCGCAATTTCTCCGCGGTTGGCAACAAGTACTTTCTTTATCGGTTTTTGTTCCATATCAAATAATTAATGACTTAAAATATTCAACTCAAACTAAATATATCGGAGAGTTCATCCTTATTTAACAGGTTTGATTCGGAAATTGTTTTTCATATCCCTGTTAGTTTTTCTTTCCCGTTGATTTTTGCTTACTTGCATTACAAAAATCAACCTGCGTATGAAACTTCTACTGATCAGTAATTCAACCAATCAAGGTGAGCCTTATCTTGATTATCCCAAACATGAAATCCGAAAGTTTCTGGGCGAAAAAACAGTTAATGCGCTTTTTATTCCTTATGCCGCGGTGACATTTTCCTTTGATAACTATGAATCGAAAGTGGAAGAGCGGTTTTCCGAAATAGGGCATCATATTACTTCTATTCACCATTTTAGTAATCCTGTTGAGGCGGTGCAGAATGCCGGCGCCATTGTAGTTGGCGGCGGAAATACATGGCAATTGGTTCGAATGATGCGTGATAAAGGGCTGATGGATGCGATCCGGCAGAAAATTGAACAGGGAACGCCTTATATTGGATGGAGTGCGGGATCAAATGTGGCTTGTCCGACCTTGCGAACGACCAATGATATGCCCATTATCGATCCTAAGGGATTCGATTGTATGGGATTGGTGCCATTTCAGATCAATCCTCATTATCTGGATGCTAATCCTGAAGGACATGGCGGTGAGACACGTGAACAACGCATCGAAGAATTTATTGAAGTCAATCCCGATATTACAGTAGTCGGTCTTCGTGAAGGAACAATGCTGAAATATGAGAACAGTAAGTTGATCCTGATTGGCAACAGAAGTGCCCGGATATTCAGGAAAGATACTGCTCCGCGGGAATTGAGTGCCGGAGATGACTTTGGTTTCCTGCTTAATCACTAAATTGGGTTATTTATTAGCTGTGCAATCGATTGTTTAAAACAATCTGATTATATTTGTTTGGTTTTTCTGGTATGCCAGGGAATGTCACTGAAATTTTTTAAAACAAAAACGATAAAAAGGATGCGGCAGAATTATTTTTCGTTGAAGAGTGCTACGTTATTGGCTATATGCCTGATGAGCTTCAGCAGTTTCGCGCAGAAAACTGTTGGTCTCGATAATTGGTATAACCATGAAACAAACGCAAAGACTGGAAAGATCTTCCATTATACGTGGGACGACACCGAAAATAGTGGCTTCTCACAACTGGGCGATGTGTTTAAAATTAAGGGTGCTGTATTAAAGACCATCAAAACCAAAGCTAACAAGAATAGCCTCAAAGGTATTGATATATATATCATTGTTGATCCGGATACAACCTCTGAAAATCCGAAGCCAAATTATATCATGCCGAATGATGTAAAAGCAATTTCAAAATGGGTTAAAAACGGAGGTGTGCTCCTGATTCTTGCCAATGACAAACCGAACTGCGAATTCACACATTTGAATCAACTGGGAAAAGAATTTGGTATCCATTTTAACCCCGTCACTTTAAATACGGTGATCAACAGAGAGTGGAATATGGCTGCTGAAACCAATTTACCCAATCATCCGCTATTTAAAGGGGTAAATAAAATCTATATGAAAGAGGTTTGTTCGCTCGGTTTAAGCGGAGCCGCCAAAGCAGTTTTGACCGACGACAAACAGGTGTATATTGCTGAAGTCTCATTCGGAAAAGGATTCGTTTTGGCAGTTGGCGATCCATGGCTGTACAATGAATACATTGACCATGCTATGCTTCCTGCTGATTTCGAAAACATGAAAGCTGCCAATAATCTTGCAGGGTTTCTTCTTTCGAAACATCGTTCTCCGAAAAAAATATGAATGGAGTTTTTGCAAAACAAATCATTCAGAATATCAATGTCTTAAATTTTACAATTGAGTCCACTCCGGAAAGTCGATTAATTATCCCGAAGGGATAAAATTTGAATAACCACCGGTAAAACCGGTGGAAAAGAAATGAAATAAAGATTACAGCCCCGAAGGGGTTGAACTTTTATTGTATTAATATTCAACCAT
>JAATGF010000019.1 GCA_015654795.1 Bacteroidales bacterium | reverse complement strand
TCGTTCATAAGTCAGTGCGTTTTCAATTAAAAGGAGAAAGCCTAAGGAAAAAGTATTAATTTTATATCTGCCTAATCGTTTTTTAACAAACAGTGAACGGGTATCACCGGAAAACGTGAACGGGTATCACTGGAATATGTATTCGATCACTTTATTAATTAACTGTTTCCCGATTCCGGCACCACGACAGTTCTCTTTTACGTAGAGATCATCCATATAGAGCGATTTTCCCGTCCATGTAAAATAAGCGAAGAAGTAGGTGGCATAACCTACAATCTCATCCTTATTATTTACTGCCACAAAACAATTAAAATATTCCGTTTCGGCTTTTATTCCTTCCACAGTATTGGTTAATCGCTCATCAAGATGTTCAAAATGTGCGAATTCCCTGAACATCTCTACAATTGCAGGGTAATCATTTTCTGTAGCTGGTCTGATGGTAATATTCATTGCGATCATATTCCGTTTTGTCAGTACAATAATAAAGAATATATGCTTTCGCTCCGAATGAAATTTATTTTGGATAATTTGGATCAGGAGAAATATCCGGGGAAATGAATTTTTGACCTGCCCCGAAACGAGCATGACAATAAATCACAAAAGGAGATGTAAAATCTTTACTTTTGTTACAGTAATAATTTCCCCAATAAAAGTTATAAAAGAGTTAACTTTTTCGAGGCCACTCACGGCCTCTGGCGGTATCTCAGTTTTAATTGATCTGAATTATCCAAATCCTCATTACCTTTATCTATCGATAAAGGTGCCCCACTTCCTTCGCACTTGGTTCGCACTTCCTTCGTATCTGATTCGGACCTTCTTCGCACCAACTTCGGATTCCTTCCTTTGGTGACAATTTCATGGGTATTTAGTGTTTCATAACCTGCATTTCCCGACCTTCATGAAACCGGCATCCGTGTTCAAATCCATTTTATTATGCATTCTTAAATATCTTCCCCCCAGAATTCTATCTTGATCCGATAATTAACTATTCGACCTTTTCTCTTTATAAACGATCGACTGCCCCCTCCTTTGTTGTAAACGAAAGGGGAGGCAGTAATATTTTATTTAATTTGGCATTAATTGATGATTATTCTTCAACAGTTTTCGGCTTCTCACTTTTCATTAATCTTTCAGTCACTTTGATTAAAAGTTCAGAATATTTATAGATGTCATCTAATTTGCCGATTTCATATTTCGTTTCTTTCTTATTTTCATCAATAATTCCCAAGTATTTTTTTTCTCCATTAAACCATAATCTGCAGATTGTTTGTCGGATTGTATCATCGAGCAAAACGCTAAAGAAATTTTGAAAGTCTCTATAAAATATTCTATTACTGTCAAATTCTGTTCGTAGAATTGACTTAACAATGAAAAACCCTTCCATTTCCTCCTCTGTAGTAACTATCTTATTTTCGTCTTCCTTAACAGGTTCTTCAACTGATTTTGCCTGTTCCACCTCTTTTGCACTTTCATTTACCAATGCTGCTTTAAGTCTATCACTAATGATATCGCTAATGAATTGGTTTAATGATTTCTTTACAATTTCAGTAAATTGAGTCATTACTTTCTCTGTCGCTTTGCCAGAATGAACTTGGCTTACAAAAAACTTAACAAAATTTGGTGTTGGTTCGTTAAGTTCATTTGCCAATATCCCTTTTATTTCATTTGCATATTTTAGTTCACTCGCCGAATTTACAATGCTGTTTAAATCAAAATACGACTTATGGAATTTCTTTAGTTCAAGAACAGTTTGTTCTTTCATATTTGTGAAGTCAAATTCTAAAAATGGTTTTTCATCCATTTTATTTGTATCCATAAGGTCAGTATAAAATCGGAATTGAATACCATTTGTCAAAAGTCCAAACTTTGATTTGGTTGTATGAAAATAACGGAATAATTGGGAGTTATGTACATCAAGATTTTCACCCCACCATTTACATTCAATCAATATGATAGGTTGATCTTCTTTCATAATCGCATAATCAACCTTTTCACCTTTTTTTATTCCAATGTCAGCTGTAAACTCGGGAATGACTTCAAGCGGATTGAATATGTCATATCCAAGTGCTTGAATAAATGGCATAATAAAAGCATTTTTTGTTGCTTCTTCTGTCTTGATTTGGTCCTTAAGTCTTAAAACTCTTTCTCCTAATTGTTTGATTTGATCTTTGAAGTCCATGATTTTCTATTGTTTATAGTTATTATTTGTTTTGTTTAATTCTTCAATCTTTTCAGTTAAGGATTCGATCTTCTTACTAAGCTGAGAGACCTCTTCCTGCAAATCGTCGTTGTTGTCACTTACCATTGCATCAACAAAGATTGAATTGACTAAAGATAATCCCAAAATTCCACCGCAAAGCAATAGAATTATAAAGTACAGTTTTGAAAGAAAGGCAATTAATGGAATTGTTCGGGTCGCAATTAAATCAGGAATTTCATACCATCCTTCCACGGAGAAAAGTCTAAAAATAGAATAGAAAGAAGTTAATGGATTTCCAAAATATTCTGGCACTGTATTTTTATATAATGAACAAGTTACCAGGGAAACAATAAAAACGAGCAAGAAAAATCCTGCAATCACTATATAAGACGCCTTAATTGCTCGTTGAACGGAGGTTACTAAAGATGTTACGTTTGGAAAAAAACGAACTAATCGAAAGAATTTAAAGACTCGAAATACCCTAAGGGTTAAAAATATGTTTAGTTCTGAGATGTTAGTATCAAAAAAGATTACGGCTACTGATGGAATTGCAATAATGACTAAAATAAAATCTAATTTATTCCAACCGGTTGAAATATATTTTGAAAATCCGTATTCCCTTATTTTAATTGCCATTTCTATGACAAATAATAGCGTGAATACTGATTCAAAGTAGTCAAGCCTATTGCCTGTTAATTCAAATTCCTGGACAAAAATGAGCAAGGCATTTGCAATTATCAAACCCAAGATGAAATTTTCATTTAAAAAACATCTTTTTACTTTATTCATTATTGTTTAGTAATGGTGAAAATTAGATTTTAAACAAATTTTCAAACTATTAATGTTGTGCTTAAGTTTTTGGCAAAAAATATACGGCGAACAAATTTATTGATTATTATCTGATTAAATTCGAAAAAACATAATTTATTTTTGTAATGAGTATTTTTATTTTTGTGCGAATGAAAAAGCTATTAAATTCTTCAATTCGTTGAAATAAATGGCGATATAAATCTTACAAATCCCCCCTTGATCCCCTTTTTACAACCTACTCTTTATACATTTCAATTTGATATACTCCGTATCCAAAATAATCTTGATCGCTTTTCTTGAAACCTTATTTTTCAGGGCTACCTCTTATGTAACTTCTTTTTTAAGACGTTTCCAAAAGTTGTAATTTTCTTTTTAATTGATTGATTTTCTTTTGTTTATATATTTGTTGATAATCTTCTAATGCTTTTGGGTTGAAGGCTTGTTGAGTACCTACCATTATAT
>JAATGF010000027.1 GCA_015654795.1 Bacteroidales bacterium | reverse complement strand
TGGTTGAATATTAATACAATAAAAGTTCAACCCCTTCGGGGCTGTAATCTTTATTTCATTTCTTTTCCACCGGTTTTACCGGTGGTTATTCAAATTTTATCCCTTCGGGATAATTAATCGACTTTCCGGAGTGGACTCAAATTTACAGATAATGAAATTGAGATATATTGTTATACTAATTGTTTTAGGAGGCTTTATTTTCTTTGCTTCCCGGATTAGTACAGTATATCCACCAATCAAAGAATATAAATTTCAGACTACTGCCTCAGATCTGAGATTATCGATAATTAAGACGCTCGAAAATCAGGATAAATTTGAGTATAAATTCACAGATACAGTAGGTAATGAACAGAATGGTTATGCTTATTATATTGATTTGAGAATTAAAGATCGGCAAATTGATAATAATTATACTTTTAAATATTATGACGAAGAAAGATTTTTGGGCAAAATCAAAACTTCAAAAATAGATCTGATTGGCGCATTTGATAAGATTCACAACACCGGGGGATACAAGTTAAAAGATACAGATGTACCTAAACTAATTAGTATTTTTGATGTTGAATTTATTGATAAAATAATTCATCCCGATACAGTTGTAGTTTTGATTAAAGACAGGGTTGTAACAACTGATACGATTATTGGACTTCTTGATACATCATTGACGACCGACACAATTGAATTTCACAACAGTGAACCATTCTTATTTTTCAAGTCGGGCCGTTTTTTAGATAAGACAGAAAAGAATGCTATTTGGATCAATTGCCCAACCGACACTACTTATTCACTGAAACTCTATTTAATAAGGGACAACAAATGGGTAATGGCCGACAGTATTACCGGGCTTGACGCATTCCCTTCTCAATTTGATCCCATATTTGACGACTTTAACTTTGACAAACAGAATGATATTTTCATTCAGGCTTCCGCTTCTAACGGTTGGTCTTTATCAAGGGGGCATCTGCTAATTGTAGATCCACAGACGAAAAAACTTACTCTACATAAAGAAGCAAGAGATTTGGCAAACATGAACCCTGATCCGAAAACAAAGACTGTTACTTCTGAAATATGGAATGGTTATAATGGGAAAGGTCAAAATCAATTGACTATATTCACAAACAAATGGATGGACGGAAAATTAAAGACAGTAAAGAAAAAGGATATCACAATTAATTGAATTAAGTTTGTGTTCTTCGGATTTTACCAATATGGATAAAACATAGTATAATCAGTGGCAATAATGCCGAGATTATTAATGGTCTGATTAAAGCAAAAATACAAAATGACTAAAGCAACAATAACAGAAATCAGGGAGCGGTTTGATAATGATGTTGAAAGATTTTCGAATCTTGAAACCGGGCAGGTCTCCACAATCGATGCAACAATATCATTGGAAGTATTAACCGAAGCAGCCAAAAGAATCAATCCGAAGGCGACAAATTTATTGGATATTGGTTGTGGGGGAGGAAATTATTCGCTGAAGATGCTCTCAAAATTATCAAATCTCAACTGCACATTGATTGATTTGAGCAAACCAATGTTGGATAAAGCGTTTGCCCGTATTTCAAAAGAAACCGATGGAGATGTTAAAATAATTCAGGGAGACATTCGTGACGTTGTTTTGCAAAACGACAGTTATGATATCATATTGGCAGGCGCCGTTTTGCATCATTTAAGAGATGATGCAGATTGGGAACTTGTTTTTGCAAAGCTATTTGAGGCACTCTCAAAGGGCGGTTGCCTTATGATTTCCGATTTAGTAAGAGAAGATTCTGAGGTACTAAATGATTATTTCCGAGAAAAGTATGGCGATTATTTGGTAAATGTGGGTGGACAGGATTACAAATCAAAGATCTTTGATTATATCGAGAAAGAAGATACGCCGCGACCCCTTTTTTATCAGCTCGACCTAATGAGAAGAGTCGGATTCCGTAGTATTGAGATATTACATAAAAATATTTGTTTTTCTGCTTATGGGGGAATTAAATAGCGACTTCTCTTTAGAGGTATTTCATAAGAATTTACTGATATATACAAATTTGCTCCCTTTTATTATCTTTGTTCGAAGCAAGATGACAACTTGACTTAAGATTAGGGTCCGTTAAAAAATTCGTCGTTGATATTTATTAAAATGATTCACCAAACGATATATAAAAACCACTGTTTCCCTCGCCTCCGACCGCATAATCTAATCGCAAATTAGTTTTATCGTGTTTATCAATCAAAAACCGAAGTCCCAATCCGTAATTAGGTTTTGTTTCCTTAAGGTTGAAATTGCTCATCGTGTATAAGTTAGAAAGTCCCCCAAAAGTAGCCAGACCAAATCTCCAAATCACAGGGATGCGAATTTCCGTTTGAAAAGAGGTTAGATTTTTGTCGCGGTACCTTCCATAATTATACCCTCTTACAAATTTGTCGCCGCCAAGAAAGGCATAATCGTAAAAGGTAGGGGTCCCAAATTAAATTCATAATCCTAAAAAATAAAATAGCAATTGATTTATAATCAATTGCTATTTTATTCCGTTGAAAAACTCAATCACTCTTTTACAAGCTGCCCGGATTACCAGTTCATCAAACCAATCCCGATTGTGAAAGGAAACATTTCGGGGCCGCGATTATCCTTGAAAAAGGTTGAAAAATAATAAGTTCCGAATAGATTAATCCCCTTGTAACCGAAACGTGCTGTTGCGCCATAGCGGAAAGGATTGATATTGAAATCGTCACGACTCTTTGTTTTGTCACCATCCTGTTTAACTTTAGAATGCGATCCTACTTTTAAGCCGCCGATCAACCCTCCTGAAAAATAGAACCGTTTGTCGCGCCCGTTCACAGGAATTTGAAATTCAAGCATTAATGGTACCGTCAGATAGGTGGTTGAGAGTTTCGATTTTGAAAGCCCGGTTTTGTCCAATACAACAGGTTTAACGAGACCATTGTCATTTTCAATGGTGTAAGCATTCGAAAAACGATAATCGTTAAACGTTAGCCCAAGACCTGTCACCAATCCGACATTTCGCTTATCTTTTTGTAAACCAATGCTGTATCTCAGAAAATTGATACCCACCTCAAACGATTTATTCTGGTTCAGATCCATAAAATTAGGCGTGAATCCTGTGTAATCGACTTTGGCAAACGAATTGACTCCCATTTCAACGGCAGCCCAATGGCCTTTGAACTTGGCACGATGGCCTGTCCATGATTCAAACTCCTGATCATCGAGATGGTTAAATTTGATATCCGAACCGTGATTTCCTTCGGCAATTACCAACGCTCTATGCCCGACCCTTATCTTCACGGTATCACCACGCCCCCCGTCTTTGATGTCAATGGTGTTATTCCCTATTTTTACATCGGTACGTTTATCGCCACCTTCGACAACAGTAACCATATTTTTTCCAAGGACATTTACCCTGACAGTATCTTGTGCTTTCAAAACTGTGGTTCCTGAAGCATAAATAATTATTAAAGCTAAAATTGACTTTTTCATTTCTTTTAGATTTTGAATTTGTCAGTAGGACGGATCAAACCACGATTAGTTACAATGCCGAAAATAAAAATTGATCAGATAATCCCATTATTACTTTCGATGTATTTCTAATAATCGAAACTGCTTCCACCCAGGAATTCCCGTAAAACAGATGTCGGGGGAATCTCTTCTTCGGGAATCGCGTCGAAATAGGAGATAAAAATAAGCAGCCGAACTGCTTCGGAGTATTCAGGTGTATTTTCTTTTACCTGTTTCAGTAAAGGCGACGCATACTTTTTGATCACTGCCAGCTCGTAAATGAGTGCCGAATTAAACATGATATCGGCATTTTCCTGGTAAGGAAAAATATGTTTCTCTTCACCGCGGCGTACACTTGGCCACCGCTGAATCGTGGTAAGGGCATCATAACCACGGTATTTGCTGTCGCGTGTAATTCTTCGGAGCAGACGGTTATCTGTCGTTGGAATATAAGTGTGTTCATCAATCGAAATCTGCGTTAGCGCCGAAACAAAAATGCGATAGGTCTTTTCAGGATCAATCAGAGGAGTCAATTCAGGGTTTAGTCCATGTATCCCCTCTATAATCAGTATATTATCTTTCTCCATCTTCATCTTCTTCCCATTGAAGGTGCGCTGACCCAGATGGAAATCAAATCGCGGAACTTCAACTTCCTCACCGGCAATTAGTCGTAAAAGAAAGTCATTAAAAAATGGGATATCGATCGCCTCCAATGCTTCAAAATCTAAATTTCCCGATTCATCGATAGGTGTAAAATCACGGTTAACAAAGAAATCGTCAACAGATACCTCGATGGCATGCAATCCATTTACAGCCAGCTGGATGCCAAGTCTCCGGCTAAATGTTGTTTTTCCGGAACTCGATGGACCGGCGACAAGAACAATGTTTACTTTATCTCTCTTCGCGGTAATTGCGGTTGCAATTTCGGCTATCTTTTTCTCATGCAGGGCCTCTGAAATTTTAATTAAATCGCTGTAGCGACCTGCCTTTGTGACCGCGTTAAGCCTTGGAATATCTTCAACTTCCAGAATTTCAGCCCATTTTTTATGCTCTCTGAAAATTCCAAATAGTTTGTCCTGTTTTATTGCTGGTTCCAACTCTTCGATGTTGGTCGGAGTTGGAAAGCGAAGAAGGAAACCGTCGTAATACTTTTCAACACCAAAATTTTGAACGTATCCTGTAGAAGTAAGCATATGTCCATAAAAAAAATTGACATGATCGCCCAACACAAAAATTGGGGCATAGAGCCGTCCATAATTGCGATAAAGTTCTGCTTTCCTGTATAAGTTTTGCTTTTCGAGTAATTCAACTGCCTTTTCTGTAAGGATCATTTTCCTTTCAATGGGAATATTCTGCCGTATAATTGACTTCATCTCATCGTTAATCAACCACACATCTTCCTCTTTGAAGACCCTATCCAAACCTTCAATCTCGCAATAATAGCCTTTCGAAATGGCATGATCAATTATAAGTCGGGCGTCGGGCCAAAGATTCCGCACCGCCGCGTAAAGTATAAATGAAAGTGTTCTAAGGTACATTCGCTGTCCGTCGCGCCATGAATAGTCGATAAATTGAACCACACGTGGTTTAACCATCTCATAATCCAATGGCTTTGCGCGGTGATTCACATAAGCTCCCAAAATAGGTTGTTTCATTTCGACCGACAGTGATTTAGCAATCTCCCCTAAAGTTGTTCCAAGCGGAAATTTGCAATCCTGATCTGTATTTTCACATCTGATATCAATACTCTTTGCCATATTTATTCATAAATTAATCAAAATAAACCACAAGATAGCTTTTTTGCGTCTATTACAAAAATGTATGGCTGAAAATTATACCTTCACAAGAGAAATTTTGGTAGATTGCTACTGCCAATGCTCAGGAGTTTAGTCTTTATTTTGTTTGCGACTCGTAGCTACTATTCTCTAGCTCTGCTTGCCTAACGGGTTGAAAAGCAAGAATAACGCGGTAAACCCTTTCCCTGATCTCCATTGGTGTCGGATTCAACTCTTTAGAAGTAAAGAGACCCGAATCGGGATCAATCCGTTCAAAAACCATTAGATAAAGCTCGAAAATGATCTCAAGACTTAACTGGTATCTGGGCTCAACCAATGGTTTTACCTCCTGAATCATATGGTAAGTCTTCAAGCGATACTCATCAGCCAGCTGATAATATTCCCTGATCAATTCTCTGAATCCCCGGGGAATATTGGCACCGTTGCTAATTGCCTTCAGTTGCCGGCGATCTAAACCACACTTTGCAATCAGATCGTCGGCAAAGTAGGTTAGGTTATTATGTTGGTCTTTTTGAAAATCCCTGATAATATGGACGATATAGCTAAAAACTGCACAGGGGGTTGCTGCATTTTTGACATCAAAAACAGGTTCCTTATATTTGCCGCTTATATTCGTGATTCCGCAAAGATGGACAAAGACAGAGGCGGGAGCAATTGAGGCACCTCTGCTATAATCGAGAAAGGTCTCCAGCGTGGCGAATCCATCGTGATAAATATCATAGATCATTGATGTGGCGAAAGTTTCCATTGTCCACAAGGGAATCCTAAACCGTTTCATCGTCCCGATCAGTTTATTTTTCCACAGATCAGCGTCACCGTTTTTATGGATTGAATTGATCCACGCTTTAACTTCCTTCTCAAATAACGCCCTTTCTCCTTCGGCAATTTCCTGATTTTCTGACTTGTAGTTATCGATCAAATCATCGATTGCCCGCATAAAACGATAGCATGTTCTGGCCGCTAAAAATCGATCCTCATCCCAGAAATTGGCTGCGATAAGGATATTTGGATGATCGATAATCTTTTCGAAATCCAGTTTATTAAAAATCGCGAGATATGTGTCGGGTTGGCTATTCATCTTAAGTTTTGTCAAAAGTATAAGATTTTTATCAAATAATTTGATCTAAATTTGACTATTCTCTTTCAAAATTCGTTCCGAAGTAAGCTTGGCTGATAATAAAACTAACGGTACGCCATTCCCCGGATGAGTACTGTCACCGACAAAATAGAGATTATGATAACGATCATGCCGGTTGTGAGGCCTGAAATATCCCATCTGCATTATATTGTGTCCGATACTTCCGAAAACTGATCCATGCGAAACATTGTAAATTGAATTCCAGGCTACTGGCGTATAGCAGATCTCAAATTTTATATGATCTTCCAGATCGGAGAATCCATCAAACGCCAGTCGTTTAAGCACTTCAGCCCGGGCCATCTTTTTAACCGCTTCCCAGTCCCGGGGATTTTTTTTGTCAAGATGACCAACCGGAATAATCACAGATATCGAATCTTCGGCTTCCGGAGCGGCAGTTGGGTCCGTGTGTACGGGAGCATGAATATAAAAGCTTGGATTCTCAGATAACGAATGATGACCGAAAATCGCATCCAGGCTTTCACTGTAATTTTTGGAAAGAAAAATACTGTGATGCTCGAATTGCGGATATGCTTTACTGAGTCCCCAATGAAAAACAATAGCGGAACATGAATAGGTTTTGCGGTCTAATCTTGCCGATATCTTATTGTCGGGCAGTAAATTGCCATAGGCATAGGGAAGGTCGGCATTTACAACGATAAGATCACATTTTATCGTTGTGCCATCGCTGCAGACAAGCGTTTTTGCCCGGTTACCATCTGTTTCGATCTTCCCGACCGTCATATTAAACACAAATTTTACACCAACTTCTTTTGCAACTGATTCGAGTTTTAAAGCAATCTGGTGCATTCCTCCGACAGGGAAGAACGCTCCTTCAATCATTTCGGCAGCCGGCAACATCGAAAATAGTGCGGGGGCCTTTAAAGGGCTCTGTCCGACATAGATATTCTGAAAAGTAAAGGCCTGTTGTAAATTGGTGTTTTTAAAAAACTTGCGAATAAATGTCGAATGTTTAAGATAGGTTTTTAACCGAACGAGCATTATCACGTTACCCGGCGTTGCAAATTGAAACAAATTGTAGAAATTGCGTGACAGCAGGTTTTTATATGAATCACGAAAAAACGCGTAACCCATTTGAATATAAGCCTTATAGCGAATGAAACTCCCGCTCTCCATCGCCTCGAGCTGTGGTTTCATCACTGCATCATCTCTTGAAATAATCAAATGTTCGCCATTCCCGAAATATAGCTTATAAATTGTTGAAAGATCCTTTAAATCAAAACATTCATCGAAATTAAGTCCTAACGATTTGAAAACAGTCCGGTAGATGGAGGGCATCAACAGAATTGTCGCGCCAAGGTCGAACCGATGGCCATCGTGAAGAATCTGCCCACACCGTCCTCCCGATTGAGCGTTCTTCTCAAAAATAGTTACATCAAATCCATTTTTTGCTAGGGTGATGGCAGTCGCCATTCCCGCTACTCCCGCACCTACTATTACAACCGATTTTTTACTCATTAATTAATATACTTCTTTCTACATTCAGGACAAATAATTCACCTTTAATTTCTTATTGGTGTTAAATTGTATTGGTCGATATTCGTCAGAAATAATTACAAAATATTTAAACCCGAAAAGCAATTTGGAAATATTCAAAATAAGAATTTTTTGCAGCAAACAGACAATTGACAAGGGAAATGCGGCATCTCATCACGCACACATCAAGCAATCGGTTAATGGATTAAAAATCATCATTGTCCGATAAAAAAATAGAGCAGATGAATTTTGTCTGTCTTACTCATTTTAGTATATTTAGTTTGTAACAACTACATATCTACTATGACAGTGGTTCAAAAAATGCTTAAAAGGAAGTGGGCGTTTTCAAATCCCGGTAGTTTTTCATTAGTGTCCGCGTAAAACTTAATTAATTCTTGTAATATGAATATTATTAAGTCTTTAAGTAGATGTCGCCACTTGTGACTTACTTTTGCAAATCAGGTCCGAACCAAACATGAACCAAACATGAATCAAACATGAACCAAACATGAATCAAACACGACGCGAACACGACGAGAGCGCGACACGAAGCCATCTGATTTATTTATTTTGCTTATGATAGATATGCATTGAAATAGCAACGAGTTTCGAAAGTATACAAATCCCGTATTGGCAAAAAACAGAAGTCAATATTGCGCAACTGAGTTTGTTTTAAGAGAGACTACTTTATGAAATATCCCAATTGTGAGTCCACTCCGAAAAGTAAGAAAGTCAGAAAATAGTCATGAAAGGACTGAATCTAAAACTGTGGGTGGAACTCACGGAAGAATAAAAGATGAATACGCAACCCTGAAATGGTTGAATATTAATACAATAAAAGTTCAACCCCTTCGGGGCTGTAATCTTTATTT
>JAATGF010000103.1 GCA_015654795.1 Bacteroidales bacterium | reverse complement strand
TCTTTGGCACGTACTTCCCATTCATAATTTGCCATATTAATACGTTCTTTATTATTACTTGACAAGTATAACAATTATAAATTAATTAATACTATATGGAACGTAGATATATTGTACTTATTTGAGTTTTAATTCACCCCATCCTTCGGGGCTGAAGACTAAAGTAATCATAATTTATCGACAGCCGTTAAATATTTGTAATTTTACTTTAGCGAGACCCTTGAGTATGGTACAGCATCCTGAGATGCAAATTCACCTTTCAGATATTTATAATAACCTGTTATGGCTATCATTGCTGCATTATCGGTGGTAAATTTAAACGCCGGAATATGCATTTCCCAATTATACTTTTCGGCGGCATTGAGTAAGGCCTGCCTAAGACCGGAGTTAGCAGAAACGCCGCCTGCAACAGCAATGGTCCGGATGCCTGTTTCCTTAGCAGCCCGTTTAACCTTTGTCATCAGAACTTCAATGATTGTATATTGAAGAGAAGCACATATATCGGCTTTATTTTCTTCAATGAAATCAGGGTTTTCAGCCATTCGGTCGCGGATGAAATAGAGAAAAGATGTTTTCAAACCGCTGAAACTGTAATCCAATCCCGGGAGTTTTGGTTTTGCAAATTTAAATGCTTTTGGATCACCCTCTTTGGCTAATTTATCAATCAACGGTCCGCCAGGGTAAGGCAATCCGATCACTTTGGCACATTTATCGAAGGCTTCGCCGGCAGCGTCATCAATTGTTTGCCCAATTACCTCCATATCAAGATGATCACGAACAATAATGATCTGAGAATTTCCACCTGAGACCAACAGACACAGAAAAGGAAAGCCAGGCATTTTTTTCTCAACAGATTGCTCTTTGACAAAGTGAGCCAACACATGACCCTGGAGATGATTTACTTCGATCAGCGGTATTTTTTTTGCCAGTGCAAAGCCTTTGGCAAATGAGGTTCCAACAAGCAAGGATCCCAGCAAACCCGGACCACGCGTAAATGCAACCGCAGAAATCTCGTCGATTGATATACCCGATTTTTTAATGGCAAGATCAACCACCGGAATAATATTCTGTTGATGCGCCCTTGAAGCAAGCTCAGGAACGACGCCACCATAAGCGATGTGAACAGTTTGCCCCGAAACTTCGTTGCTAAGAATCAGATTGTTACGAATTACCGCTGCTGATGTATCATCGCATGAAGATTCGATTCCAAGAATTATAATATCTCTGTTGTTGCCCGCCATGTTAATTTATCTTATTTATTTCAATATCCGGGAATACCACTTTTGCCGGACTTCAAAAAGTGCTACCTTTAAAAAATCAAAATCAGTGTTGTTCCCGGTTCTCCAGTTGTTCTAAAATAAAGGTCAAAAGTATCAAAAAAAGGTTTAAAATATTACTTGTTTTCATTTTCACGCTCTCCTCCTTGTTTGGCGCGGCATACTTAACCTTCCGCTCTCAAAAAGTTCAAACATTTGTAGCTCAGTGGGTAATGGTACAATTGTCGCATACTTACAAAGCCAATATCAGTGTCGGAGGAGTCGATATTTCCTTGTTTAAAAGTATTGTTCTTGAAAAGGTACTGATTGAAGATCAGAATCAGGACACCATGATCTATGTTGGCAGTGTCAAACTTCAGATCGACAGCTTAGCGCTACTTGAGAGGAGAATTCATTTTGGTGATCTCAATTTCGAGGATTCCAAAATCAACATTTTAAAAGACACGACAGGATATAATTTTCAATTTTTATCAGGGTCCTCAACATCAGAACCTGATACACTTCGACCCTGGCACATCACATTTACCAATTTTTATTTTCTGAATTCGAAGATAAGCTACAAAAATATCGATGCGAAAGACACATTGGTGAATGGTATGAATTTTAATGATTTAGAGATCACTAAGCTTAATCTTTCGGTGGTAAATGTACATCAGACCGATTCTGTCACCACTTTTTTTCTGGATAATGCTTCGATTTATGAAAAGTCGGGGTTTGGTATTGGAGATCTGAGGTTTGCTGGTCGGATTGATTCAACCGGATTAGAGCTCTCAGATATGACGCTTGTTTCGAATCATTCACATATTGAGGCTAACAGGATTAAAATATCCAAGAATAAACTTTTTGGAGTCGATTCGCTGTATTCCGAAAAAAGCCGGACTTTAACAAACCGGTATGTAATTGACGGTGATTTTAAAGAATCGATGATTTCATTAACCGATTTGTCATATGTCATTCCTGAGATTTGGGGAATGAATGAACCGGTACTGTTTTCGGGCGGGATAAAAGGATCGCTTAGTAATTTGAAATTTAAACGAATTAATTTTAAAATTGGCAGAGAAACACAAGTGAGCGCTGACCTCGAATTGCAAGGATTGCCTAATTGGAAAAATACCTTTATCTTTTTTAAATTATACAACAATATCTTTAATTTCAACGATCTGGCCGCTATACGAATGCCGGATAGCGCTCCGCAGCCGTATCTGAAAATTCCGCAGGAATTACTTAATGGCGTCAGGCTCACTTATCAGGGAAATTTTAGCGGATTTCCTTCGGATTTTGTTGCCTACGGAACATTGGATGGTAGTTTGGGTAAATTATCTACTGATATTGCCATACGTCCCAAAAAATCGGGAGAGATTGATTTTGTCGGGAATGTCAAGGCATTATCGTTTGAAGCAGGAAAGTTGTTGGATTATTCGCCGCTGGGGGCTGTTTCGCTCGAAATCAAAGTGAATGGGTCGCGATCGGGGGATAACACATTCAATGCATTGATTGCCGGCAATATCGATAGTCTTTATTTTAACAATTATCGGATTGATTCAATTTATGTAAATGGTAAAGCGCGCGATCGTAGTTTTGAGGGCGAATTAAAGGTAGAGGATAACAACCTGAAAATGAACTTTGCCGGGAAAGCTGATTTTTCGGGAAAGATTCCCGAATTTAATTTTTCATCCACGGTTGACAAAGCCAATCTGGTAATTCTCGGTCTCGAAAAAGAGCGAAAGGTTGCAGATCTTAAGTTTAAGGTAAGTGCGAATTTCACCGGAGATCATATTGATAATGTCAACGGACAAATTGATCTTCATGATTTTAAGTTTATCAGGGATGATAAAACACTTGATATTCAAGACCTCTTTTTGAAAACGTCGAATAGTTCTGAAAAAAATAATATCACACTGAGGTCGGATGTTGCTGATGTGACGATTAACGGGAAATATCTTTTTGGAGAGTTGGATCTCACCTTCAGAGATTATTTGCAATATTTTCTGCCATCGGCCAAAATACCATTTTCGGACAGACCTTCCACAGGCAAAAATGCTTTTCAATTCGACATTAATATTAAAAAAACAGAAGAGATTGGCGGTTTTCTTGTTCCGGGATTGGTTGCTAAATCTCCTTTGATTCTTACCGGTAGCATCAATTCCGAAACGAAAACTCTTTCTCTGGACGGATCTGTAGATGAACTGCTTTTCAATCAATACCAGGTAAGAGGTTTAACTATCAACTCAAGAAATATTGGTGATAAATGGTTATTCAGAATTGGAACCAGGAATGCAGTTCTGGGAGGAAACCTGATGTTTGATAATTTCTCAATTAATAACGCGCTTGTGCGTGATAGCCTCAGTACAGCAATCACCTGGAATAATAATTCCGTTCCAACCTCGAGCGGGAAAGTTGATTTTACGGGCATCTTTTCAAGGAATAAAGAGGGTAAGCATCTTACTGACTTTTATCTCAAGCCGTCAAATATTTGGGTGGCTGACTCATTATGGCAAATTGAAAAAAGTCATCTACATATCGATACGACTTCAATCGCAATCGACAACTTTAATATACATCATAGTCAGGAGCGATTCAGAGTGTTTGGGAAAGTCACCGATAATACTTCAGACAAAATAAATGTTGAATTCAATCAGGTTAAGCTAAGCAATATCGATTTACTGATTGGTGAAGAGATTGGAATTTTTGGTGAATTGAATGGAACAGTTTCTGTTGCTGATCCTTACAACTCGTTTTATCTTACGAGTAAACTTAAGGTATCAGATTTTACCTACCTTGAAAAGAACTTTGGGGATATATCGCTTGATAATACCTGGGATCAGGGAAAGCAGCAGCTAAACTCATCATTGGTACTAATGAAAGATTCGAAGGCCGGTTTTGAATTAAAAGGTTATTACAGACCTAAAAGTGACAGTATCGATTATCACACCAATTTCAAAGATTATCCCCTTGAATCTTTACTTCCTATTTTGCGAAGTTTTTCAAATAAAGTTGAAGGACTTGGAAACGGGGAGGTGAGTATCACGGGCAAACTATCAGAGCCCAAATTCAATGGTAAAGTTGCTGTCACCAATACAAAGATAGGGATTGATTATACCAAAGTTGTTTATTCGTTGAACGACACGGTACGATTCTCGGGTGACTCTATTATTTTTAAAAACATTTTGGTTTCGGATGTCGATAACAATAAAGCGAGGTTTAATGGCGTAATTACCCATAATCTGTTCAGTCATATGACCTATGATATGTTTGCAAGCACAAGCAATATTATGGCACTGAATACAACCGGAACAGATAACCCTCTGTTTTACGGAATAGCACATGCCTCAGGAATGATAAGAATTTCGGGAAAGGTTGCTAATGTCAAATTGGATATGTCGTTAACAACTAAACCAGGAACACAGATTAATGTACCGCTCGAAAACCCTGAATCGGTAAGAGAGTACGATTTTATCCGGTTTGTAAATCCCGATTCTCTTGCTCAAAAGGACAGGTTAACCACAAGAATAAGCAATTCCGGTGGACTTGAAATGAATCTTGATGTTACCGCGACCCCTGATGCGAAAGTTCAAATGATCTTTAATTCCACAGTAGGTGATGCAATCAACGGATACGGATCGGGCGATCTCAGATTTAATTACGATCAGGAAGGTAACTTCTTTATCTACGGTGATTATAAGATTGATAAGGGAGATTACATGTTTACGCTTCAAAATGTGCTTGTCCGAAAGTTTCGAATTGAACAGGGAGGTCTCATTTCGTGGAATGGAGATCCTTATGGTGCTATTGTTGATCTCAATGCGGTATATACGCTAAAAGCTCCTGTTAATTATCTATTGCTTAGTTCCTCCAGTTCCACCCAAAACGATAAAACGCGTCGGATTCCTGTTGAATGCCAAATCAACCTGTCAAAAAAGTTACTTAATCCAGCTGTGAAGTTTGATATTAATTTTCCAACTGCCGATGAACGGACAAAGGATGAGCTTCAGCAGTTTATTAGTACACAGGATGATATCAACCGACAAATGGTATCTTTATTGGTGATGGGGCAATTTTTCACGCCGGAATATCTCAGGGGAAGACAAGATTTCCAATCGAATACCGGAAGTCTGGTGGGATCAACGACGTCTGATATTTTATCCAATCAACTTTCTAATTGGCTTTCGCAGATCAGCAATGAATGGGATATCGGTTTTAACTATCGCCCTGGTGATCTGGTTAATGCAAATCAGATGGAATTGGCTTTAAGTACACAGATACTCAATGATCGTGTAACAATCAACGGTAATATTGGAAACAACAGCAATCTGCAGTCAAATATTTCGAATCCCGTGGTAGGGGAGGTGGAAGTGTTTATAAAACTCAATAAGTCAGGTAAATTACAACTTAAAGCCTACAATCGCGCTAATGACGACATGATTTACGATACCTCACTCTACAAACAAGGGGTTGGCTTTTCATTTACTGAAGAATTCGATACTTTAAGCGATCTTTTTAAGCATTATAATCCCCAAAAAGGTGGTAACAAAGTTCTCATTAGGCAGGATACTTCGAAGGTCCGATCAGTTCAGTGATCAAAAACTGGTTGAATATTCATTCGGAATGCCTATTTTTGTCAGAGTAGTTAATTAAATATGAATTGTAAAATACATCAACTTTATTCCCTATGTTAAATATATTATTTATTCAGGGTGCACAAGGCACTATTGGGACTTCTGATCTTGCAGTAAATACTACCAAAGCTGCCGTTGAATTAAATTTCTTCGATCTTGCGTTGAAAGGAGGTTGGATCATGATTCCGATCATTTTACTGGGCTTTGTTGCAGTTTATATTTTTGGTGAACGTTACTACACAATTCGAAAAGCATCAAAAATTGATCATCATTTCATGGATCAGATCAAAAGCCTTATTCATAAGGGTAAAGTGGATGATGCTATGATGTTATGTCAGTCGAACGATGCACCGGTAGCGCGAATGATCGAAAAGGGAATTTCACGTATCGGGCGACCTTTGAATGATGTCAATACGGCTATCGAAAATGTGGGTAATCTTGAGATTTCGAAACTTGAAAAGGGTTTTCCTGCTTTAGCCAGTGTTTCAGGTGGTGCTCCGATGCTTGGCTTCCTCGGAACAGTAATGGGGATGGTACAGGCATTTTATAATATGTCAACTGCAGGTAGCAATGTAGATGTTACGATTCTTTCGGGCGGGATTTATCTGGCTATGGTAACTACTGTTGCTGGTCTGATCGTAGGGATTACAGCTTATTTTGCCTATAACATTCTTGTTGCGAAGGTTGAATCTGTTGTTTTTAATATGGAGGCCACCACTTCCGAATTTATGGATCTTTTGCATGAGCCAGTCAAATAGTTAAATATCGGTAAGTATGGCGTTACGTAAACGAAATAAAATTCAATCCGGATTCAGCATGGCCTCCATGACTGATCTTGTGTTCCTATTATTGATTTTTTTTATGATCACTTCTACCGTGGTAAGTCCGAATGCGCTGAAATTACTTCTGCCAGAGAGCAGTAATCAAACCAATGCAAAGCCTCTGACCACTATTTCGATCACAAAAGACATCAAATACTACGTCAACAATAACGGTAAAGAGGTTATGGTAAATTTTACTGAAATTGAACCATTTCTCCGTCAAACACTTGGAAATCAACCTGAGATGTATATATCACTTCATGCCGAAAAATCGGTTCCGATCGAGGAGGTTGTGAAATTGATGAATATTGCCAAACGCAATAAATACAAGATGATACTTGCCACTAGTCCTGAGCGGGACTAATCGACTTATATAGGGAATTATTAATTATGACACTTACCAATAGCGAGAAAACGGGATTAATTTCAACAGTATTATTTCATACGGTTGTTTTACTGTTGTTGCTTTACATGGGATTTGTTACGCCATACCCCCCACCCGCAGAGGAGGGTTTTTTGGTCGATTTCGGAAATTCTGAAACCGGACTTGGTTTAGAGGAACCTTCAGCAGCAAATACTCCGGAAGTTGCTACCGCTACGGAACAAGTAACTCCGGCAGCGAAACCGGTTAGTAAGCCTAAGCGAACTTCGAAAATAGAAGACAATAGCGAAGATATTCTCACCCAGGATTATGAAAAGACAGTCGCCGTTGCAGCCCGGGCAAAGAAAAAATTACGTGATGATAAAAAAGCAAAATCAGACGAAGAGCAAAGGTTAAAAGTGCAGGAAGAACAGCAAAGAGCTGAGGCACTTGAAGAACAAAGACTGGAAGCTGAAGAAAGACGTGTAGCTCAGGAAAAGGCAACAAAGATTGGTGCCATTAACTCGCGTGCAAAAAACGCTTTTGGTGGAGGTAAAAATGGTAATGGCGGTGGCAAAAACGATAATGGTTCGCAAAGTACAGGTCAGGGGAACACATATGGCAGTGGTAATCAGGGAAGTCCTGACGGTACGCCGGGGGCTAAACAATATGGACTTGGTGGCGGAGATGGCAAGGGTATTTCATTTAGTCTGTCCGGTCGTAACGCCCGCTCGCTGCCCAAACCTTCTTTCCCCGGCAATGAGTCCGGAATTGTGGTCGTGGAAGTTACTGTTGATAAATTCGGAAAGGTGACCAAAGCCTTGCCGGGAATCAAAGGATCGAATACTGTTAATACCGATCTGCTTGAAGCTGCCAAAAAAGCAGCATTAGCAGCAAGTTTTAATACAGACGTAAATGCCCCGGCATTCCAAAAGGGAACCATTACCTATCATTTTATACTCCAATAAAATACGATAGAGAATACCAATTGGAAAATAAGTAATTAGGGCAATCAGTCGTAATAATCTCAAATACAAAGCTCACCAATAAATTGTGATATTTACCCTGGTAACTATTTAATTGGCAGAAGCTATTTTTTCACAAACTTAGAATTTACATTGGTAACCGAAGAAGAATATTGCGAATTAGTAAAAAATATTTAGCCATAGCGTTAACACAACTATGATTTTTTTACTATCTTTAAAAAAGTTTCAGGGATTGAGTTCCCGAAAAGGTGAATGCGATATTTATGTAATGGTTGAATATTTGATTTATTGAATGTTCAATCATCTGTGATCAAACAAAGGGCTGTTTGAAATTTACGCTGTATTTTATCATCATTTCAATTTCAGTGTATCATGAAGAATTCTCCATACTCCGAAGACGAAATACTGGAAATTGCTTCTAAGTTCAAAAAGAATCTGCAAAATCATTTTGCTGCAATAAGTAATGCTTGTCCCGATCTGAATCAGGAGTTTATTTTTAAATTTAAAGCTTTATTTTATGAAGTTCAGGCTCATACTATAGAGCCGGAGGACAACACCATTCAAAATTTCAAACTTTACCTGGACGATCTCGCAAACCAGGTTCGAAGTTTGTTTCCTATTTTCCGCTTCTATTTGCAGAAAGCCTTTCCATACGATTCAAATTTATGGCAAGCTTACGAATATTGCGAAATAGAGAAAGTGATTAGTGATTATGGTTTGTTATGCAAATGTCTTGGAGCTTCAGCTAAAGTAATCGAAGAGAAAAGAGCTGAATTACAGGCGGCCAACTGTCCGGATCCAACGCTGAGAGAAATCTTGAGTTTATCGCAGCAGATCAGCGATAAACACGAAGAATGGCTTAAATACCTTAAAATTAAAGAGCTTAAGAAAAAGGTGTATCAAAACAATATGGATGAGCTGTTCAAATCGATGAAAATGGTACACAAAGCTGCATCGAAATGTTTTCAGAATGATCCGGAATCACTCAAAAGCCTGACATTTCCTCCGAAGCAACCAGCTATTGAAGTGTAATGATGATTAAGGTGGAATTGAGAAGATAAATAGAACCCAGATTGCTTTGCATTGCGAATTGAAACGTGAAAAATTCTAAAATAAGTAATGCTAATCAATAGATTTCGTATTTTTGGTTCCAGGTATTTGAACCTAAAAAGCTTTTTTGCCACCAAATCTCCAAGTCACAAAAAACCACCAACAGCTCATATTTAATACTTTAATTTTGGTGGGCTTTTGTGTTTTTGTGAATTGGTGGCATTTTTTTCTTGCCATTTTGGGGACGCCTCAATTATAGGAATACGTTATTTTGCCTTTCCGATTACTTACTTATTTTAGCAAAGAATCTTTAATAAACGAGTTATGGACCAAACATGGAGCAGGGAAATGGAATGACGGGGCGATAAGGCGATGGGGAGAAAGGGAGATTAGGTCATTAAAATAGTCATTGAAAAGGTCATTGGCTTCGCCGTCATTGAAAAGAGTCATTAAAAATCGTCGTTTGAGGAGCCGATGCTGATATAGGTCCTGATACCAAGACTCGATATGGACCAAACAAGAATCAAACAAGAATCAAACAAGAATCAAACAAGAACCAAACATAGAGCGGGTATAGAGCAGGTATGGACCAAATACGAGGAAAATATGGAGCGAGCCCATCTGCGGATTGCTTATTTCAACAATGATTCCGTCAGACGGATTTTTGGCTACGCCGATCTGCGATTCATCTCCTTTTGTGATTTATTGCCATGCTCGTTTTAGAACAGGTCAAAAGTTCATTCCCCCAGATATTTGCCTTGATCCCTTACATAACACTTAATTGGAATTTGCCTTTTCTAATGCTTTTGCAACTGCCATTCGAAACCGATAAAGGGAATAGGTTGCACCGGTAACTCCGTCAACTTTCATGTAGTCTTGATTTTTAAGGAGTTCCTCTTCATATATCGGATAAGCAATCGAGGGTGAAGTTCCGGAATTTAACATCTCCCGATTATAATCGATGTCAGTTCTTTTGTTTTTTCCGTTTAACTTTAGCTCATCATAGTGAATATTAGTGATTTTTCCCCGACTAATCTCCAGCAAAACAATGTGAAGGTAACCAAAGTAATCGGCAGACGTAAGTCCAAAATACTTTCCATCTTTACAGTTATAAGCATTTGTTTCCAGTGCATTTTTTTTGACAAACAATCCGAATTTTTCTTTCACGGTATCAACAGGTGATTGTTCGATCATCACACGAAGATTTTCCCAATCTGCATCGCCTATCTTAACTGTCGTCTTTGGGGTCTCTTCCTTTTGTTTGTATGGGCTGATCATGAATGAGTTACTCAATAGAAAAGTGATCAGGACAATTCCAGTTAAAAATAGTATTCTCATGGTTGGTTATTTGTAGTGATGAGGTTATGACAAGCAAGTCGTAAATTACCCTTAATCAAATACCAAATTTTTGACTAAACCTTGTAATGTGATATCTGCCAAAGAGTAAACACGTTTTGGATACTTAGCCCGGGAAATGTTGTGAATTTTAAGAAGACAAAATGACATGCTTATTTCCATCAGTTTTTAAGTTACAGAATGTACGCTTTCGAACATCCTCCGGATCAAAATCGTTCAGCTGATTGTTAATTTTTTGTGATGTTAATGTTATCAAACATCTAAAGATGAAACAAATAAATTGTTTGGCATGTTATGTGTTCTGAATACGATGTAATAATTTAAAAGATTAAAAGAAAAATAAAATGAAAAAGCAAGTTAATTTTGTAAGTAACTGGTCAGTCAAAGGTACAATCACTATAACTATTTTAAGCGCAATGCTTTGTACTCTCGGGGCAAAGGCAAATAACAAACCCTCAGTGGCTTTAAATACCGCAACAGTTGAGATGTCAGAAACTAATTTCGAAACTGTCGAAAAATATAATGCCGCTGAATTTGTTCAATCTGAAATGGAACTTGAAATCGCGAACCGGTTGAATAGCAGTGTAGAAATCAATAACATAGCTATTGAGGCTGTCAACGAATATAATGCGGGTGAATTTGTTCACGCCGATATTGCACGTGAAATTGAAAACTGGACGAATAGCGATGCCGAAATTAATACCAGAACTGTTGATACCGAATACAAGGCCGGTGAATTTGTTCAGGTTGACATAGAACACGAAATCGAAAGCCGGATGAACAATAGTGGCTTTTGATGCAGGTAGAGTAGAAGTTGTTTAGTTAGTAAATATATTGCCAACCGTTTCGGGATTATTCCCGGAGCGGTTTTTTTTTATTGGAACATAGAATGGATCAGTCAGAATTTTAAATGTAGCGGTATTTATTAGTTTAAGGTACAATTACGTTTAAACCTTTATTAATCAATGATATTTCTAATCTCTTTCCCATTCGGTGAGGTTCTCCGTCGAAGTGGACTACTCCTTCGGAAGCTCTTTCCAGTACAATATTACTCGCTCTTTCACTGTGCATAAGCGAACTTTTGTCAATATTTTTGGCAAACAAACGGATGCCAATCCCCGGAGCTTCATACAATTTAAATGGAGAAAGAATACACATATCAAGTTTACCGTCACTAATATCGGCATGTGGTGCGATATAGGCATTGTTCCCGTATTGGGAGCCATTGGCAATGGTAATCAGGAAAGCCGGACGATTAATCTTCCGTTTATTATCGATCGTGATTTGGTACATCTCAGGCTTATAGTTGAAATACTCGAGAATTGTAGTTCTCACATAATTTGAAAGTCCCCTACCTTTACATAGCGCAAATTTTTCACCAATCAAGGCATCAAAACCCACACCGCAGGTGCAAAAAAATGGCATATTGTTGATCAATCCATAATCGATTGCCTGATATTTCTGGTTATTAATAAGTTGGATGGCTTTTCGCAGTTGTAGCGGAATCTCAAGATGGCGCGCGAGCCCATTTCCCGAGCCAACAGGAATGATTCCCATGATTGCCTGCGTATTAACCAATGCTTTAGCAATTTCATTTACAGTTCCGTCACCACCGACTGCCACGAAATAACGATAGTTTTCGATCAGTTTCTGACGAACTATTTCCGTTGCCTCGCCTTTATACTTCGTAATTACGATCTCAATATCAAAAATGGCTGAATCTGTGAGTTCATTGATTATTTCGGGCAAATGTTCTTTGTGCCTGGGTCCGGAAATCGGATTTATTAAAAACAAAATCTTCTCTTTTACAAAAGATTGATCCATAGAAATTTCAATTCAATATGCGCGGACAAAAGTACATTTATGAACTGAGTTTTAAAAATAACTGGTTGAGTTTATCTTTTTATTCTATTTTCTTATCGTAATTATCTTGTTTTTAATCCAATTAGCACGCTTTACGACAAAATTACCTGCGCTAAAGAATTGACCCGGATGACGAATGATGATAATGTTGGCCGAATCGTAAAACAGCTTGTCAGAATGGCGAAAGGATTTTATACTTTTGCGCATTATTCAAAAAGAAGAGATTCAGTTGTAAACGTAAATATTTACGGCGGATTTTAATGAATATCATATTTTAATAGTAAACCCGAATTCCTCTAATATTTAGCTATGATCATAAAAGGGCTTAAAACTCGATTTGGCGGCATCCTTCTGCTATTCATTATATTTGTAATCATTTCTTTTATCAGCCGTACGGTTTTGTTGGGAATGTCAGTAAGTGAGGTGAATACCGGAATCTTTAGTTTACTTCGGGTTTATATCATCGGCTTGTTCTTCGACACGGTAGCATTTTCATACTTCATGATCCCATTTGTGATTTTTCTGATGTTTGCGTCCGACCGGTTTTTTAATTCAGTGTTTCATAAATGGTTTGCGTATATCACCTATTTCATCGCGTGCGCAATCATTCTTTTTAATGGAGCCTCCGAATATTTTTTCTGGGAGGAGTTTGGGGTTCGTTATAATTTTATTGCAGTCGATTACCTGGTTTATACAACGGAGGTACTTACAAATATTTGGGAATCTTACCCGATTCCGCTTTTAATCAGCGCGATTTTGTTGGTTGATTTAGGTGTTATTTACTTGATTTTCAGAAATAAACTGCTCGTAAATTCTTTGCAGAGCAAAAGTACCTTTCGATCAAGAATGATAACAGGTACAGCTTTGCTGGTATTACCGATTCTTTCATTTCTTATTGTCAACTTTAGCTGGGCCGAAAAAGCACAGAACAGGTATAATAACGAACTATCGAAAAACGGGGTTTATTCCCTGTTTGCTGCATTTCTTAACAACGAACTTGATTACCAAACCTTTTACATTACTCATAACAACGATCAAAATTTTAAGCGGTTACGTAATCTTATCAAAACAGATAACAGCGAATTTAAGAATAATAATGATCTGACCGACATTTCCCATTTAGTAACAAATGGGGCAGAGGAGAAAAGGTACAATGTTCTTTTTGTTACTGTAGAGAGCCTTAGCGGCGAATTTATGGAATATCTCGGTAGTAAGAAAGGGAAGATTACACCTAATCTGGATACGCTCGTTAATAATTCGTTGTTTTTCACCAATTTTTATGCCGTTGGGACGCGCACAATCTGGGGTCTCGAGGCTGCTGCGCTTTCGGCGCCACCCAAACCAGGACAAAGTGTCATCAAACGCCCAAACAGCGAGAATATGTTTTCAATGGGACAACTGTTTAAAGCACGTGGTTACGATCTGAAATTTATATATGGCGGAAATGGTTACTTCGATAATATGAATTATTTTTTCGAAAACAATGGCTACAATATTGTCGATAATTCGGAAATCGCTGACAATGAAGTTACATTCTCAAATGCATGGGGCGTTTGCGATCAGGATTTATTCAACAAAGTGCTTCACGAATCTGATATTTCGTATGCTGCCGGAAAACCTTTTCTTAATCTGATAATGACAACGTCGAATCACCGGCCATTTACTTATCCTGAAGGTGTAATCGATATCCCTTCGGGAACTGGTCGTGAAGGTGCTGTAAAGTATTGTGATTATGCGATTGGCGAGTTTATCCGCAAGGCAAGTACAAAACCGTGGTTCAGCAATACCCTGATTGTAATAATGGCGGATCATTGTGCAGGAAGTGCAGGACAGACAGAACTGCCATTTATGCAATACCAGATTCCGTTGATCATTTATAATCCTGCCATATTATCACCACAACGAAGTGACAAATTGTCAAGTCAGATTGATGTTGCGCCAACATTATTGGCATTATTAAACTGGAATTACGAAAGTAAATTCTTTGGGAAGGATATTCTGAAAATGAAACCTGAAGATGAAAGGGCGTTTATAGCTAACTATCAGAAACTTGGTTATATTAAAAACGACCGGCTTACAATTCTTAGTCCTCATCAAAAAGTGACATCCTATAAAATAAATCGTAATACCGGAGCAATGAAACGCGAGGCAATAGACGAAGAAGTGGTTAATGAAGCTGTAACCTACTACCAATCTGCCAGTTTTGTTCAAAAGAACCGCCTAAATAAATGGGATAATAAATGAGAATAAAAGCAGTACTGCAGCAATTCAGATTTCTTTTTGTTTTAGGCGTATTGTATTGTTTCTCAGTAAATGTCTCAGCGGTCGAAAGTACGATAGGGAAGGATACTCTGGTTTACAAACCTTACAAAGATACCGTAAGATTGACGAAAGCGCAGGTTTATGACCTTAATTCGTCTGAATCAATGCTCTTTTATAAGCCACGTCCATTTGAATTTGTAACGAATGTACCTAAAGATTTAGCGATGTTTGGCAAAGCTGTTGTGGCGAAAAAGAATCTTCCCATGCTGGGATTGCTTGTCGGGTCGACTGCCCTTTTGGTTGCATTCGATCAACCACTTTTAGATGCGGCGCAACAATTTGGAAGGTATATTCATCTTGATGCCGAACGAAAATATAAACGTGCGATCTCTTTTAATGTTGGAAGTCTGGAAATGCACCTGCTTGATGTACCTCAAAATCTTAACTCTGCTTTCTATTTTATTGGCGAAGGTTGGCCCAGTATGCTTGTGGCAGGTAGTTTTTACGGGTATGGCATTTTCAAAGATGATTACAGAGCCCGTCAAACCTCCTCTGAGTTGGCTGAAATGTTTTTAACATTGACAATTACCACTCAGATGTTGAAGCGAATATCTGGTCGTCAGAGCCCTTTCGAAGCTACCGAACGGGGAGGGGCGTGGCATCCTTTTACGAAGCCTTCTGTTTATCAGGCAGATGTGTCAACCTATGATGCTTTTCCTTCGGGACATTTGGCAACCATTATGGGCACTGTCACTATCTTAGCCGGTAATTATCCTGATAATAAATTTATTAAACCTGTAGGATACTCAATAATGGGACTGCTTGGTTATGCGATGATGAATAACGGAGTTCATTGGGCTGGTGATTACCCAATTGCTATTGCGATAGGTTACACATATGGGAAGATAGCCCTGAGCCACGGTCATAAAACAATTCATAAGAAACCGACAATAAGGGGCTATAAATCTTCCGTGATGCCATTGTTCTTCGGACAGAATGGCTATGGGCTCAGCTATCGGCTTATATTTTAATTCGGGTTCGAACCTTAAAATCTGTTAGCTCCGCGGCTGGCGTGATAGTGCTAACTGTTTGACAATCATCCTTTAAAAATTAAGATGACTCTTTGTTTTTTAGCAGGCGAGCCTGCCAATTGCCAGTCACTAACAGCCAGCAGCAATCATTACAAAATCCAATTACCCATACCAAGCGTCATAGAGCCTATTATGTCCCCTTATGTATTCGGTTCCCGTATGGAATCAACATAGAGTTAATATGGAATTAACATGGAGGAAGCATTTTCCCTATATTATTGTTAACTTATGCCCGACTATCAAAATACGTGATTAAATTATTCATATTACTTAAAAGCATACTATTTTAATTATTCAGATTCGAATTGCAGAATTTCGGGTAAAATCTGCTATTTTGCAGAAAAAAAGAATTTTCATGTCTGGATTAAAGATTCCCTATCTGCAAGAAATGTTTCACGAGAATCCGTCAACCATTCGCAAACGAATGGTTACTTCGGGAGCAATGATTAATATTGATAAAATTAACTGGGAAGAGTTTCCTCATATGCTTGATGTAAAGGTCTATCTGGGCTATTGCGATGACAGGCTTTGGCTTCATTATGCCGTAAGCAACGATTTCGTCAGGGCTGTATGCCGACACGATCAGGAACCAGTCTGGCAGGATTCGTGTGTTGAGTTTTTCGTGAAGCAGAACGATATTTATCGTAACTTTGAGTTCAATAGTCTGGGTGTATGCTTATCGGGTTTTGGTCCTAAGCGTAATGCACGAGAGCGGCTTAATGACGATAGCATGGCACAGATTTTAAGATTTCCGTCATTAAGCATCGAAAGTCTTCCTTCTGAGGATGTTCCAACAAATTGGTCGCTAACAGTTGCTATACCGCTTGAATTGATTGGATTAAAATCCGGGAGTCAATTTATGGCCAACTTCTACAAATGTGGCGACAAAACGAAAGTGCCTCATTACATCAGTTGGTCGCCCATTAAAGCTCCGGTTCCCGATTTTCATCTTCCCGGTTTTTTTGCTCCGCTTGAACTGGAGAGATGAACTTTAATTATTATTTGACATCGAACCCATTGTGATTAGCGTTATTAAAAGTTAGTTTTAGAAGCGAAAATGGAGGAACTGTTATGAGATTTGTAATTGTTTTTTTGATCGTAATTTTGTGTTTCGAAGGAAGGCTTTCTGCTCAGGAAAGTGATACGCTGGTTGAAAAGATAATTGTGCCCAATTCGGTGGCTTTACCTGAGCACCCTGAACCAGGCGTTGCATCTATGCCAGTTTTATTGCAGGATTCAAAGATTGGTTTAGACCTTCAAAGTCCTGCTGTGCCGAATATGGACTTCAATTTGATGACAGGCTGGAAAACTGAAACTGTGAATTCGATGAACCTGATGTCTCGTTTTCCTTTGGCAAACAATCCATTAGGTTTTTACCGACAATCTGTATGGGATATTTACCAGGGAATTTATGGGATACGTACTTATCAGGTAAATAACAAGTTGTCAGTCGGAACAGCAGGTTATTCAGAGAAGAGCTTCAATGAGTATTCGCTGAAATCAGGACTTTATCGTCAAACCAATTATAGCAGTTCGTTGTTTGTTGGGTATAAGATTTCGGAGAAGCTCAGCATCTCCGCTGGTTTTACAATTCAACACAATGGTGATCCGTTGAACAGAGATCGGGGAATGCAGAATGGCGGGATATTCCCATAATTAAATATAGCATAGGTTGATCAATATTTATTCAGAAAAGCTTTTATCGTGGATCAATTACTAAATGAGAAAATACAGAATGCTTATAATGCACTGATATTTCAGTGCACCAAAAGCATACCTGAGGGAGATCTGCCCATTGTTGAAAAGGCTTTCAGCTTTGCAGCAGAAGCAATTGGCAATTCAGTATGGCCCAATGGTGAATTCATTCTGAATCACTCGATATCGGTGGCAAAAATTGCAGTTCTAGAACTTGGATTATCAACAGATGCCTTGGTTTCTTCGCTGCTTCACAATGTTTATGGCGCGAAAGGGATTGCATTTTCAATTGATGATGTCAAAAAGCAGTTTGGACCCAATGTTGGCGATATCCTCGACGGAATTCTCAAGATCAATTCGTTGAATACCGAAAATCTTGCCTATCAGAGTGAGAATTTCAGAAGATTAATGTTGGCGCTATCGGGCGATGTGAAGGTGATCCTGATTAAAATTGCCGATCAGATGCAGGACATGCGGACAATGGATAAACTGCCGTCTGAACTTCAGCAGCGTTATTCAATTGATACATGGCATTTATATGCCCCGCTTGCACATCGTCTGGGCCTTTACAAGGTGAACTCCGAGTTACTCGATCTTGCGCTAAAGTACATTCATCCCGAAGATTATGTGTCGATTGCTGAAAAGCTAAAAGAGACTTCTGTCGAACGGGCAAGTTTTGTTTCTGCTTTTGTTACACCTATTGAGAAGAAACTTCAAAGCCGGGGATTCGATTTTGATATGAAAGCCCGCACCAAATCGATCTATTCGATCTGGAATAAAATGCAAAAGCAGAAGGTTGATTTCCATGAAGTGTACGACCTTTTTGCAATCCGGATTATCCTAAATTCGGAACCCGAAAATGAGAAAGCTACCTGCTGGCAGGTTTTTTCAGTGGTTACCGAAGAATATCTTTCGAATCCCGACCGACTACGGGATTGGATAACTTATCCGAAATCAAACGGATATGAATCATTGCACACAACAGTGCTTGGACCTGGAAACCGCTGGGTTGAAGTTCAGATCCGAACTCATCGGATGGACGATATCGCCGAGAACGGACTTGCTGCACACTGGCGGTATAAAGGGGGAAAAGGGGGAGGAGAGATCGATAAATGGCTCAGGAATGTACGTGAAATTCTCGAAAATCCGCAACTAAATCCTGTAGATTTTATCGATGATTTTAAGGTTAATATTTATGAGGATGAGATCTTTGTCTTTACTCCAAAGGGTGACCTTATCAAACTAAGGGCAGGGGCTACCCTTCTCGATTTCGCTTACGAAATTCACTCCAGGATTGGTGATCGGTGTGTTGGAGGCAAAGTCAACAATAAACTCGTTACCCTAAAGTATCAACTGAAAAATGGGGATCAGATTTCTGTTGAAACATCGAATAACCAGAGGCCGAAAATGGATTGGCTCGATTTTGTTGTTACTTCGAAAGCGAAAACCCGCATTAAAGCCAGTTTAAATGAAGAACACAAGCGGGAGGCCGAAAACGGAAAGGAAATACTTAGAAGGAAGCTTAAAAACTGGAAGATTGAATTTAATGATATTGTAATTAGGGATTTACTCAAATATTATAAGCTAAAGCTTGCTGCCGATCTTTATTATAATATCTCTGTTGGAAAAATAGATACGCTTGAAATTAAGGAGCAGATTATTGGTAAACATGAGGAGTCGCAACAGGAAAAACTGACAGAAATGATCCCTGATCAGGAGGTTAAGGAGCTGTCGTTTGATAATAGTGACGATTACCTTGTGATCGATAACAACCTCAAGGATGTAAATTATAAGTTGGCTGTATGTTGTAACCCGATTTTTGGCGATCAGATTTTCGGCTTTGTAACAATTTTTGAGGGAATCAAAATTCATCGTACTACATGTCCGAATGCCAGACAATTATTTGAGCGGTACCCCTATCGAATCATTAAGGCAAAATGGAGAGCTACCGGCAAACGAAATTCCTTTCAGGCTTCCATCCATATTTCGGGATCAGATCGTATGGGAATTGTGACAGATATTTCGCGGATTATCTCGAAGGAAGTAGGAATTCAAATGCGTTCAATCGCCATTAACTCGGAAGATAAATCGTTTGACGGCACTTTAAGGGTGTTTGTAAATGACCTGGAACATCTTGATTTCCTGATGCAAAAACTGAAAAACATCAAAGGTGTCCATGCTGTGACGCGGGCAGATGCCTGATTGTCTTATCCGTTCGATTAAGTGTTATGAATCAGACAAGTTGTAAACTCATTAAACATTGTAAAATTGGGAGAATCGGAGATAATCGTAAAAAGAGCGAAAGAAGTGCTTGAGCAAAACAGACATGAAGAAGCGCTGACAATTTTAAATGGAGCAGCAATTGCGAATAGTGGGGAGGTGATATTTCTGAAGGGTGAGATTTATTTCAGATTACAGCGTTGGGGAGAGGCATTAAATCAATTTTCATTATTCCTCGAACAATATCCGTCAGACAAGAAAGCTGAATCGTATTGTGCAATGATTCAAAATATTCTGGGTTTTTATCACAAAGACTTGTATAATCCGTGATTTAAAATTCGATATATTTTGAGAATTGTCAAAAATTAGTAATTTTGGCAACGACACAATTATTTAAATCGACTAATATTTAAAATTAACCCATTAAAATTGAAGTGTATGAAGAGAATGATCTTTTTTGTTTTATGTCTTGGTTTTGGAACACTTATGGCCCAGGAAACTGCAGTAACCTTGAAGAATGCAGGAATTGATGCACTCAAAGTTAAAGACTATGCCAAAGCGCTTGAGAATTTCGAAAAAGCAAATGCAGCTTTAGGCACAGGAGCCCCGGATTATGCAATGATCTTTAATTGTGCAGTTTGTGCTATTCAGATCAAAGATTATGAAAAAGCAATTAAATATTTTGATCAAACTATAGCCGGTAATTACAAACCAGAGGATTCTTTTTATAATAAAGCAATGGTTTGGAAGTTACAAAAAAAGGACGATGAGTACGTCAAAGTTCTGAATGAGGGTGCTGCAAAATTTCCTGAAAACCCCAAATTTAAGACCGAGCTTTCGAAATACTATCTTATGCAGGGTAGTGTTGAATACAATAATGGAGCAAAGTTGCTGAAAAGTGCAATTGATAAACTTAAATTGAAGAAATATAAGGATACCAAGGATCCGGCTTACCTCGCTGATATAGAGAAAGTAAAAAAAGAATTCAGCGATGCCATACCATTATTGGATAAGGCGCTTGAGCTAAATCCTGCCGACGCAACTGCTAAAACGATTAAGGCAAATTGCGAACAACAGCTGAAAACGTTATAATTCTGTCATAATATAATAGAATGCCTGATCCATTGATCGGGCATTTTGTTTTTTGTAGTATTGATTATTAAATTGTTGCCGATTTTCAGGGATCAAATGATATTGTTGGGGGAATTTTTTATTCGATTATGGCTCATTTACAATTTGCAACTTTAGTCCAAAAATAAAATCGTATGATGATATCTTTAAAAACTGATTTTTAGAAGCTCACCACCTTAATTCCTGGAGTCACAGTTAAAGTCACAACTTATATTACTATATATGCTTAATAAACAGTATATTATAAAGATATTTTAGTAAATTAAAGTCGCAGTTAAAGTCACAATAAAGTCACGGGAAATCTGCTTATTTTGTGATCCCGCATGTGCGGGATGACAAATATCCTTGTAACCTATATGATTATCAGCAATTATCGTGTGACTTTAAATTACATACGGGAGCCTGTTTTATTGTCACAAATTGTTCCGCCAGCCGCCTCCAAATCCTGAAGGAATTAAACGTATGTAGCTCCGGGTGCAAAATCATTGGCTGTCAAATGGATACGCCGAATACAGGGATTCAGCAAAAGGCTCTCTGCAGTTCTCCTCGACTCTTTATAACCTATTTTTATTCGGGAACGGAAAGCACCTGCTCTATGCCTGCTCTATACCCGCTCTATGTTTGGTTCTTGTTTGGTCCATATCGCGTTTATCAAAGATTCTTTAATGACTCGCCTCATCGCCTTTTCGCCCTTGCGCCCCATCATCCCATTTTCCTGCTCTATGTTTGGTTCATATCGAGTCCGGTATCAGG
>JAATGF010000078.1 GCA_015654795.1 Bacteroidales bacterium | reverse complement strand
CGTGGTGGGAAGTAAAAGGACAGGGAACAGCGAGGCAGGGCCTTATTTTTAGAGGTATAGCTTATGACGTTAATTCGGTCGCCCGTATGTACGTTTCGTTTGTTGTTCGTGACATTAATTTCGAAAAATCAATTAATGCCATATTAAAATCAGCTTTTACAGGTGAAAGCGGAGACGGGCGAATTTTTGTAACTCAAATCGAACAATCTATCAGGATTAGGACTGGCGATCGTGGTGATGAATCTCTCTATGATAAGGAGGAAAAATAATTTATTAATTAAAATACATTAGTACGATGGTAAAGAAATATTTTAAATATATTGGCCTTCCGGTTGGATTGTCAATGGTTATGCCTGTATTCTCTTACGCACAGGACGCAGCAGTTGCTGCAGCGGTTCCGGCAGTTGCCGCTACGCCAGAGCCATTTATTAGTGCAGGAAATACTGCATGGATGATTGTCGCAACAGCATTCGTGATGTTGATGACTATCCCTGGTTTGGCGCTTTTCTATGGTGGATTAGTGCGGAGTAAAAACATACTTAATGTTCTGATGCAGTGTTTTATCATCACTGCTGTAATTAGTCTTGAATGGGTTGCATTCGGTTATAGCAATGCTTTTGGTTCATCTACCGGTGCTTTAGCTCCTTATATTGGTGGATTTGATTGGGCCTTTCTGAAAGGGATTAGTATAAATGATGTGAGTCCCTATTATATTTCCCAGGCAACGGAACGCATTCCCCATATTCTGTTTGTTTTGTTCCAATGTATGTTTGCAGTTATTACCCCAGCTCTTATTATCGGAGCTTTTGCTGAACGTATTAAATTCCGTGGTTTCCTTATTTTCACTGTTCTTTGGGCAATATTTGTGTACAATCCTATTGCACATTGGGTTTGGTCGGCTGATGGCTGGTTGCTTAAACTTGGCGCTCTTGATTTTGCAGGAGGAACGGTCGTTCATATTAATGCAGGTATTGCAGCATTGGTAATGGCAGTGATGCTTGGGAAACGCAGATTGCCTAAAGGACAGCATATTACCACTCCTCATAACATTCCTTTTGTAGTAGTTGGAGCTGCCTTATTGTGGTTTGGCTGGTTCGGTTTCAATGCCGGAAGCGGATTGGCAGCTGATGGTCTTGCTGCTAGTGCGTTTCTTGTAACTCACATTGCAGCAGCTGCTGCCGCACTTTCGTGGGCTTTGCTCGACTGGTTTATTAATAAAAAGCCTACTGTTGTTGGTATATCGACGGGTGCTGTCGCTGGTCTTGTGGCCATCACACCGGCAGCAGGATTTGTGGATGTGAGCGGCGCTATTATTATCGGATTGTTAGTCTCTGTTTTCTGTTTCTTCATGGTCAGTGTTGTCAAGAGAAAGCTTGGATACGATGATTCTCTTGATGCTTTCGGTGTTCATGGTATTGGCGGAATCTGGGGAGCTATTGCAACCGGACTTTTTGCAACTCCACTTATTCAATCGGCTTACAGCGGTGTATTTGCCGGAAATCCAAAACAGTTGGGAATTCAGTTGATTGCGATTGTTTCAACAGTGGTCTATTCGGGTGTTGGCACTGCAATTTTGTTCAAAATTGTTGAGAAAACTTTAGGTATCCGTGCAACTGAAGAAGAAGAGGTATCGGGTCTTGATATTACTCAGCACGACGAAATTGCCTATAGCGAAGCTGATTAATTCAAATAAAATTTGTTCTCTTTTAAAAGCCGGATTTTGTCACCGGCTTTTTTTGTCACCATATTCTGATGAACAACCTTGGGTAGGGATTGCAAATAAAGATTAAAATAACAATATTTGCAGACATGAAATGGCCATAATTGAAAAATCATAATCTGAAAATGAATCTGTCAGCTGACGGATGGCTATTAGCTTCGCTGATCTTCGATTCCATCTGACCTCAAAAAAACAAATACAGATGAAATTAAAAGGATTATTTTTAGAAACTTATAATGCCTTAATATTGTTTAAACTATAAAAATGGACAGTTATGAAAAAAATTGAAGCTATTGTTCGCAAAACAAAGTTCGAGAGCGTAAGGGAAGCATTGCACGAAGCCGATATTGATTTTCTCTCCTGGTGGGAAGTAAAGGGGCAGGGTACAGCAAAGCAGGGGTTAATATTCAGGGGCGTTGCTTACGATGTCACTACGATTGACCGGGTTTTTATTTCCTTTGTTGTGAGGGATGTCAATGAGGAAAAATCAATTAATGCTATACTAAAATCTGCTTTTACAGGAGAAAGTGGTGATGGTCGAATCTTTGTAACTCAAATCGCACAATCCATTCGTATCAGAACCGGCGACCATGGTGATGAATCGCTATATGATAAGGAATAATTTAACAAGACGGTAGTTAAGCTGCGGAGAAAAGTGTTCTAATCTTGTTGATGCAGGGTTGTATCGTCGTTTCAGGTTTTAATCCTGAAGGATTTTTATTGTGGCTTAGATTACTGAAAGAAAATGGTTCACATATAAAAAGCTGGGATGGCTTCCGGCTTTTTGTGCGTGAACCATTTTAATGAGAGACTTGTTTGCTTTCTATAAAACTAAGTAAGTTGGTTTTAGTTGTTTTTCAATGCGTTTTTATAATAGTCAAACTGCTAAATATGAGGGTTGTACTATATATTCTTATGACAGCTTTGGTGTTCCTGTTTTTTAAAGCATGCAATTCAAATGAAAAACCTGAAGTAATTAGTCCCGCGGATAAAGTCACTTATGAAAGGGATGTTAAACCAATTCTTGCAACATCGTGTGTCCCCTGTCATTTCCCTGGTGGTATAAGTCCATATAAATGGGATAATTATGAAGCCGTTAAATATAAAATTTCAATAATTATCGATCGGGTGAACAAAGATCAGGGAACTAAGAATTTTATGCCAAAAGACGGAACTAAACTGTCTCCGGAATCAATTGCAATCCTGCGTAAGTGGGTAACGGATGGGACACGTGAAAAATAAGACTTTCTGTGAAAATGCTTAACCAAACGTATATAGAACATGGGTATAAGGAAAATATAAGCATAATAAATAATGGGAATACAAAGTGCTGTTGTCCGGTTTGTCGGAACCATATTTACAGTCTTCCCAAATAGAAACGCCGTAGTTGTTGTCTGTCGGTGATATCAATCCACTGTCTTGCGGACACTTCGAATTTAACGTCATTGTTAGCTGTACGCTGAATTGCAACATTTTTTTACATTTATTAAACGAAGTTGGCAGTCAGGAAGATTAAGATAATGTAGTTTTTCTTTACTCTTTATTTTGGAGTTAGAATGGAAGTTTAATCAGAAAGTTTTTAATTTTTAGGATAATCTGTTCCTGAATTTATTAAAGACAATTACGCCATCTGATGGTGAGATGCGCACTCCATGTCCCGGGATTTTGTTTTGTCATTATCTGTATTCTCTCATGTTATTTACAGGAGACTGAGTATGGGCGGTCTTCAGGCAATATTCCCCGGTTTTTTGCTGGTGTACTATCCATTTCATACCGGATAGTTCCCCCGTTTGTTAACTCCTCATGGGTCAGCCATGTTCGTGTAAAAAATTTACCATTCAGTGATGCCGACTGAATGTATTTTTTGTCAACCGTATTATTGGCAGCCTCTATAACGAGTGTTTTTCCATTTTCCAGGTGAATGGTCATTTTAGGGAAAACAGGGCTACCAATCACATACTGATCCGTTCCCGGACAAACCGCATACAATCCCATTGCACTTAGCACATACCACGAAGAAGTCTGCCCCTGATCTTCGTCTCCAGGATAACCATTTTCTGTTGAATTGTAGAGCTTATCCATAACTGTACGTGCTAAATTCTGCGTTTTCCAGGGGGCACCCGCATAATTGTACAGGTAAACCATATGCTGAATTGGTTGATTACCATGCGCATACTGACCCATGTTGGCCATTTCCATTTCAGTCATCTCATGGATTTTTCGTTTGTACGTACCAACTTTAACAGTATTGGGTACCGAAAATACAGAATCTAATTTTGCAACAAACTTTTCATTTCCTCCCAGCAGATCAATCAACCCGTTTACGTCATGAAAAACTGACCACAGGTAGTGCCAGGCGTTTCCTTCAGTATAAGGGCCACCCCATTCATTAGGATCGAAATTTGGTGTCCATTTCCCATTTTCATCACGGCCTCTCATGAAACCGACTTTGGGATCGAAAAGATTTTTATAATTGAACATCTGGCGCGAGAAAACTTCACGGTAGACCTGATTGTCAGTCATATCAGCCAATTGGTACCCACAAAAATCATCATATGCATATTCGAGTGTTTTAGCAGTTGACTCGCGATAATTTGGATAAGGGACGTATCCTAAGGTGTAATATTCTTTCCATCCATCCCTGCCATTTGCTGGTCCCCACGGACCTTTGTTGGTTGTTTCGTGATAGTAGGCTCTCAATGCCTTTTGCGGATCAAAAGTACGTATTCCCTTTGCCCAGGCATCTGCAAACAACGAGATGGCGTGGTTGCCAATCATGCTTCCGCCTTCTCCGGGAAATGACCACGAAGGCAGCCATCCACATTGATCGTAAGCGTCAAGCAAACCAGCAACATACCGGCCATGCATCGTTGGATGCATCAGCGCGTTCAATGGAAACTGGGCACGGAAAGTATCCCAAAACCCTGTATCAGTATATAAGTAACCGTTATGAACCTGTCCATCATAAGGGCTAAAATAATATGGTTTGCCATTGGCATCCAGTTCATAGAATTGGCGCGAAAACAAGCTTGCCCTAAAATAGCACGAGTAAAAAGTTGCGGTCTCCTCCGCGGTACCCCCTTCAACCAAAATTTGGTTTAGGTGATCATTCCAAATTTTCCATGCGGCTGCTTTCGTGTCTTCAAGTGATTTAAATTGACCCAACTCAGTTTGGAGCGTGAGCACAGCCTGCTCGGGACTAATATAGGAAGAGGCTACTTTTGCCTGAACAATAACCCCGTCATCAAAACGAATATAGGCACCAACACCTTTTCCTTCGCGCTCCAGTTCTCCAGTCCACTTTTCTCCGTATCTGTTTTCCCAGGTTCCGAATTCACGGATAGGTTTGTCAAACTGAATAACAAAATAGTTTTTAAAGTTTTCTTTCAAGCCACGGCCATTATGAACATATCCAATAATCCGGTTTTCATCGGGAAGTATTTTAATCCTGCTCATCCCTGTGTATCCATCAAGAGTGACATATGATCTTGCCTTTTTTGGAAACGAGAAACGAAGATGAGCACCTCTTTCGGTTGGCGAAATCTCGGCAGTTATTTTATTATCAAGTTTAACCTTGTAATAGTTCGGTTTCGCAATTTCATTGTCATGGCTGAATTTGGCAGCCCTCTTAAACTGGTCCAATACAAGTTTCCCGGTTATAGGCATCAGCGAAAAAACCGCGTAGTCATTTGTCCATGAGCTGCATTGGTGTGCTTGTTGAAAGCCCCTGATTGAATCCTTGCAATACTGGTATTTCCAGCCATCTCCGTTCCAGCCTGTTTGTGGTGCCCAGGTGTGCATGGCAAACGGCAGTGCCGTAGATGGGTAGGTATTACCGCGGGTCAGCTCAAAACTTGAGTTGGTTCCCTGTAATGTATTGACATATTTCACAAGGTCCTTTTGGGCATACAATGGACTTGTAAAAGTCAAAAAAACACCTGCAAGCCAGAGCTTCGTAATTTTAGGAAAACTTAAAAAGGTTTTGTTATTCATTAGTCAATGATTTAATTCTTATAGACAATATGAAACCCTCATGGATTTTCAGCTTCATGGAGTGCTTTTTCTAATGAGGGTTTCAAGTTAAACAATGTTCTAAAATATGGATTGGAATTTACAGTTGAGTGCAGAACACATTTAATCCGTGAACTTTACCACTGAAACTCAACGTTTATTCCTGCCGGATTATTTTCAAAACTCAAAAAGCAAGTTTTGCTTTTATTATCCCATTCCCAAACTGCCTCTTTCAATTCATTCCCTTCGTGATCTGATATAGTACATTTTTTCGGAGAAATGGGTAATAATACGCGCATAACGTTAGTTGTGTTCAGTGGACTTTTCGTTATAAACGAGTATCCGTTTTCCGCTATTTTTTCATCATAAACGCGGGATGCAGCTGCTAAAACCTGTGGTTTTTTTTGATTTTCAACACGATCAACATTCAATAAATAAGCTTGCTCACCGGGATTAACAGTTTTCTCATACAGCACCGGGAGTTTTGGGTCAAACAAATCGATCAATCGTCCTTTCTGAATATAGGGCTTTCCGCTAATACCCTCATCCATAACTGAAATAAGGTCATAAACACCTCTTTCAAGATAAAAATTGTTTTTTACAACGAAAGTTCCGGCTTTTGCGGCCTGTTCATACAACCGTCTAACGATATCAACAAATCCTTTATCACTCCCCGCTGTCAATACAAATTCTTTGGGATCTTGCCGGATAATATAAACAGTACCTTTACCGCACTTATATTCTCCATTTTTATCTGGTGAAGACTTTATATTTAATTTTTCAAATAAATGCTCCGAAGCAGCTTTATAGTGGTTATTCCCGGTATTCCACCATTCCTGGACATTTTGGAAAGGATCCATATCACGACCGCAATATACAAGGACACCACCATTGCTGACCCAGTCAGCAATGTACCCATGAGCGTCCGGAGATAAAGGCTTCATATTGGAATACGACATAATTAAAACTTTTGTATCTTTCCATGTGTCGGGGTAGGATGCATTTTCCAAATGCATCGTTTTTACAGGGACTCCACGTTTTAGAAACGGCAATGCCTGTCCGTAAAAATTGGAAAGCTGTGGATCTTCATATCCCTGGTGTGTCGGGAAACGCTGGAACATCAGCGAATTTGACATCAATACACTAATACCGGCCGATCCTGTCAATTTATGATCAGACAATGGCATATTGTTCAAGGTATTGATCATGACCTGCATCTGGGTCGAATAGAAGCGCGGGATTTTCGCTTTCTCACTGCTGTTGGCGCTGGTCTTGTAAAGTCCTTCATAAATCCGGTCAGGCCATGGCATTACTTCATAATCTGCAATCATCGGGTAAAGTAACTGGGCTGTAAATGTCGCCTGATAATTCTTTTTATAGTCTGCCCAATCACGGGGCCAGTCTTCGATTGGATCGGTCAGAAAGAATATTTTTCGTCCGGTAGGTGCTGTCATTGACTCCATAGATCCATATTCGAGAAAAGCATTTTCGAAGACACGCTCTTTTTTTACTCCGTTAAAAAAGGTTGGCTCACGTGAAGTTCCTGTCCATACTTGCGCAATATAGCCATCTACGCAAGGCAAAGAAGCCAGGCTGGCCTCCGGACTAACAATTTGCCAGGAGGAATAATTGACTAACGAATGCGTAGGCACATAACAACGTACGTTCATTCCTTTGCTTTTTCCATAGCTTTTTGCATAAGTGAAACACTCATTCAAAGCACGGTAATAAAGATGATATTTTAATTTGCTTGATAAATAGGTGTTTTCAGGCGATTCATGCTGTGGGCGCCAGTCAAAACCATAATAGGTCTTCCACTCTTTTTTAAATGCTTCACTGTACCCGGCACGTGCCCAAAATTCCGGTTCTTCGAGGTAAATTGCATCAATTCCAGCGTCAATCACCCTTTTTATATGTTTCTCGTTCATGTATTTGATAAAGGAGGCTGTGGGTACAAGGTACGGAGTCATTTTTCCGTGCCAGATCGTATCACCCTTTGCAGTTACCTGTCCTTCACCCAGGTGATTAACACCATCCCATTTGCCCGTGAAATAATCCTGATAACCACCCCAGGCGATTCCGGTCATAAAGTGCACATTATAACCACGTTCTCGCCATGATTGAACGCGCTGTTCAAATGTCATACCTGGCCTGTCGGATGTGCCATACACAATAGCTACATCAGCCCTGACATCAGTGGCAGTTTTCCAGGGACCTGAAGTCTGGAAAGTTGTTTTTTCTTTCTTTTGAGCGTTCTCAATAACACTACCTGTCACACGGGTGACTACAAACAAACATCCTAATGCAAGAGACGCAAAATATTTAAGCTTCATAGTTTTAGAAGTATTTAAATGAAAGAAGTCATCCCGGTATTATAAGATGAGATGACTTCGATTCATTTTTTGTTAATAGTTACAAGGGGATATCTACTCTTAGCGCTTCGTTGTAATTGTGGCGCTTGATATTTTCAGTCGCGTAGTTAATTCTGGCACCAGCACGAATAAAAACTGTTCTGCCGGCAGGAATCACACCCGTGGTCGTAATTGTAATAGGGACTCCCAGAAGGGCATCAAATGAATTACCATTATAATCTATTTCTGTTGTGTACCTGTTATCCCATTCTCGGTAACCGACATAAGGTACCTGACTAACAAACAGGCGAACATCTGTGACATTCAGAAAGTTATCATTGTAACCGCCCATAGGTTCAATTTTTGCTTTGAAGTCGGCAGGGCTAACAGCTCTTGTAACCTTTACAGTAGCCGTAATTTTGCCACCGCTTATAGTAGGAGTACCAATCCATTCGAGTTTCAGGAAGGGCTGAACTTTGAATTCAACTTCAGTGACACCTTTGATGTCAATATATTTAGTTTCATCAGCGATGGTATCACCTGCACTGGTTAGTCTCACCAAAGGGATAAACGCACCGTCAATTCTCACATTATAGTGACCTTTAAACACCTTGGTATTTTGGAAGATACCTTCTTTCATACAATTGAAATCGAAGTTATCGGGTACTTTAGTTTCTGTCCAGCTAAGTTCACGCAGTCTGATACGTATACCTTCACTACCCTGGTCTGTTAAAACGAGTTCTCCGGTAGCTGCATCTACTACTCTGCCTTTCAATGTTTCCTGAGGCTCATCGTAGTTATCAATTTCGCAGGAATTGAAAGAAACAGCCGCTAAGCAAAATAATACACTATAAAATATTTTTTTCATCTTATTAAAATTTTTAGATTAACGACCTGGTTGCTGATCAATCATTGGGCTCTTGGAAACTTCATCACTTGGTATTAAAAAATAATATTCCTGTTCTGTCAGGCGGAAACGACGTCTACCTTCATCCAAACCAGCATCAAAGAAATATTTACCTGCTGTTGATGAATAGAACGGATACAAACCTTTATAGTATGCACCATCCGATTGAGTATATCCATTCAGTATATCAGAATGTTGAGTCCTCCAACGTCTGATATCCCAAAGCGTTTTGTTTTCGAAAGCAAGCTCTTTCGTACGCTCTTTTCGAATGATTTGAAGACCGCTCTGACCGGTAAGATCAGAGATACCTGCCAAAGGATCTGCACCGGCTCTTTCGCGGATATCTTTGATGGCATCGTAAGCAATTTGCTGGTAGTTATCCCCGGCAGGAGCAGCTTCTCCGGCAAGTGTCAGCTCAGAAGCAGCTTCAGCAGCATTCAACTGAATTTCAGCATAACGCATTAAAATAAAGGATTGTTCTGAACGAGCTTCCAGCACTAACGCTTGTGGCATGTTAGGATTCAACCATTTACGAACTGTAAATCCTGTCATTGCAGCTGTACCGTCTGATGTGAAAGGACCACTCTTACCACCGGCGTTCATTACAGTTCCGTCAGGCAAAGTCACCGTTTCGTGCGTTGTACCGTTTTGAGACAAGAAGAGCGATTTTTGACCCGCAAATGCGCCTAAAGCTCTGTAAGCATCTACCTGATTGTAGTTTGATGGACCGGCAACAGTGTAGTCTGCGGTGCCACTGTTCATAACTCTCAACGGAGCGATACCGTTTGCAGCGTTACCAGTAAAAATTCCTCTGCGGATTTCAATCTCTTCTCCTTTGAATACATCCCCCGGAAAGATTACATAAGCGCGAAGACGAGGTTCCGCATTGGCGAAGATATCAGTCACGTTATCGAATAACAAATATTTGCCGTTGGCATCGAATACTTTGATCGTACCGTCAGTATTTTTCGCAATGCCATCAAATAACTCAACGAAGTCAAGTGTAGGGCAGTTACCTGCAGAGTAGCCATTACCACCCATCAACTGACGAGGGATGTTGTAAGCGTCGTAACCGTGAGTCAAATCGGGATATTTATACTCTTTGATATAGATGTTCTCTGGGCTTGAGGCATCGAAGAACATATCCACCATGTTTTGGTACTGGGCAGCTTTGTCGTTAGCAGCCCATTTTTTCTTGTAAAGAGAATATTTTCCGGACTTCATCACTTCACGGGCAGCGTTATAAGCTTCTTTGAAGTATTTTTTAGAAACGGCAGCAGCTGTGCCCGGATCGAAACCGATAACACGTACATTTGTTTTTTGACCTAAACCTGTTATTTTATTATATTTAGCTACAGAGCCTGCAAACAGCATAGCTTCAGATTTGAAAGCATAAGCTACATATTTGTTGGCATAACCACGTTTGGGGCTTGAAGCAGAAAGATTTGTGATTGCCAAATCAAAATCAGCCAGCACCTGATTCCAGGTTTCCTCTTCTGTAGAGCGGGGAACTTCAAGTTCAGCTGCGGGATTTTCAGGATATTTCAAAACAGACGTAACCAAAGGAACACCTCCGTAACGCTTTGCCAACGCATAGAAAACCATTGCGCGGGCAAAATAACCTTCGCCGATAAAGTGATTGTAATCAGCTTCGCTGAAGTTTGATTTGTACTCCGGCAAAGTTTCGAGCATGCGGTTTGCATCACGAAGCAAATTGAATGCGCGTACCCAGTAAGCACCATTACGGGAATAGCCTTCAGAAGTCATTGCTGTACCTGCGTCACGACCCAAAGAAGCGCCGTCGTTAGCACCCGGGGTTACCAACCAGTCATCAAAGAACTGACGGGCAGGAGAGTATTTAAAATCCTCGAACGGCATTTGACTGTACATACGTGACAAATATACAGTCATACCAGCCGCGTCTGAGTAAAGATCTTTGTCTTGTACAACGTTCATGGGTGGTATATTCAAATAATCTTTACATGAAATTATGGCGCTAAACGCCAATATTGCGAATATAAAATGTTTCAATTTCATAGCGTGTATTCTTTATTAGAATTTAATGTTTAAGCCGATAGAATAGGTCTTGTTCAATGGGTACAAATAACCGTATGTATCATTTGGATGTTCAGGGTCAACGTAATCCACTTTGGTGATCGTGAACACGTTGTAAGCATTCACATAAACACGCAAATTTTTGATACCGGCTCTCGTAATCCATGGGGAAGGAATTGTGTACCCGAGTTCAACACTCTTCAGACGCAAATAAGCGCTATTTTCAACGTTGAATGTAGAATTTTCATCAGGCAAGGTTCCGGTGTAAGCATAATGGCCACTTTGCCAGATAGTTTGCGGATCATACGGATCTGCTTTGGGATCTACGGGGTGCCATCTGTCCAAAAATTGTACCATTGCACCTGATTCACCGCTACCCCACATCGGCTGACGAAGCTGTTCCCCGTAGACCAATGAGCTCATCGCAGAACCTTGTATCAGAAGGTTCAGGTCAAAACCTTTATATGAAGCATCGAGGATCATACTATAATTCATCCATGGATATTGGTTGAAGCGTGTTGGATGATTGTCGTTACCATTGATTTCACCGTCCCCATTCCAGTCTTCGTATTTGTAATCACCGATGATGGTTCCGCGGCCAATATAAGTTGGGCTTGACAAGATCTCTTCCCATGACTGGTACTGTCCGTCACCCTGGAGTCCTGATTGGACACCCTGTAAACGATTGTTTTGGTTGTTTTTCCAGTTATTCCATGAGCTTCCGATTGCACCATGTTCTACATACAGACGTTTGACACGCGCCAAAGAAAACATACCCTTTACGTTGTAGTTGAAATCACCAATATGGTTTCTGTGAGAAAGTTCCAATTCAAAACCGTAGGTACGGTCACTGTTAAGGTTTTCCTGAGGAAGACCTGCGCCTACAACAGTGGGAATACCACCCTCTCTTGTCGCCAAAAGGCCTTGACGGTTCCGGCTAAAATAGTCAACAGTAGCACCGAAAAGACCATTCCATCCTTCGAAATCAGCACCCACGTCAAATGTCTTGGCGGTATACCAGGTAATGTTTGGATTAGGAATGCCTTTGTTATCGGCGCTTGCATTGAAACTTCCGTCAAACAGATAGCCGCCGGTGAAGTTTCTATTATCTGTACTTGACGGGTAATTATAACCTGAAATGAATTGGTAACTTGATGCACCGTCATCCCCTGTTTTACCGTAAGAAGCACGAACTTTCAATTGGTTGATGAATGACAAACCTGCTGCCTCCTTGATGAATTTTTCTTCAGAAATACGCCATCCCAAAGAAGCCGCCGGGAAGAAACCCCACTGCGAACCCTTGGCAAATTTAGATGATCCGTCCTCGCGGAAAAGGAATTCAGCCAGGTATTTATTATCGAATGCGTAGTTGAATTTACCTACTAGCGCAAGGTTTGAGTTTTCATAAAGCGCGTCAGCGCTTGAGTTCATTGTAGCTAATTGTCCTGTAGCCACACCTGCAAACAGGTAAGGTAACTGAAGGCCCAGGTCTCGCTGTGCGGAAAAGTTATCGCTGTTTCTTTTTTGTGCTTCCCAAAGTACAAGACCACCCACTTGGTGTTTGTTGAATGTGCCTTCATAATTCAAAGAAGCCTGAGCCAAAGTTTGTGTTTTGAAATAAGCTTCCCGACTGATTCTATTTGGTGATTGACGAGTGAATTTAGTGTATGTATCTGAAGCCACGTCATACCTGTACTGGTTGTACTCTTTTTGGAAAACATTTGAGTTTGATACATTATAGTCGTAGCTGAACAATCCTTTTGCAAACAATCCTTTCACCCCAGGGATATCATATTTCAAACTGGCTGATGATTGAGCCCATTTTGAGTTTAGTTGTTTGTATCCGACGATGTTTTTATCCATGAATGAGATAGGATTGTCACCTTCGATCAAACCATGATATGGCTTGGTAAGATCATTGTTTGCATAAGCAGGGATTTGAGGACCTTGTCTCCAGAAACTACGGATGATCCACCACGAATCCTGATAAGGACGATCTTGTTGGTCCATCACCAAATTCAAGTTTAAATCGAGCGTAAGCCGATCTGTAATCTTGGTCGTGACGTTTGAACGAACATTGTATTTAGAATATTTCAGGTCGTTTGATTTGAAGAAACCATCCTGCGATTGGTAACCAAGGCCTATGTAATAAGTAGTTTTGTCATTACCTCCTGTTGCATTCAGGTTGTGCATTGTTTGCGGAGCATAATTTGCGAATACCAACGGATACCAGTCGGTACTTTGTTTTTTGCCAGTTCTGTAATCATCAAATTGCTGATCATTGAAGATGGGAGAACCACCATTTATATTATGCATTGCAGCTTCGTTACGAAGCGTCATATAGCCTATTGCATCGACGGTTGAAGGCATACCTGAAGGAACCTGCCACGTGAAAGAACCTGAATAATTCAATTCCAGTTTGTTACTGGTGCCTTTCTTAGTATTCACCAAAACAACCCCATTTGCTGCACGCACACCATAGATCGCGGCTGATGCATCCTTCAATACAGACATGTTGTCGATGTCATTTGGATCCAAACGTTGGAAATCTTCACTTGTACGGGGAATACCGTCAATGATAATCAACGGAGAACCCATCGCACGAATATCAAAATTGTTGTTGAATGCACCTGGCTCGGAAGTTTTTTGTGTTACACGCACACCTGAAATTTTACCGGCAAGCATGTTCTGAGCATTTTCATTCTTTGTTGTAACAATGTCTGCACCTTTAACTGCAGAAACCGCACCGGTCAGTGTGGCCTTCCTTTGAGTGCCATAACCAACTGCTACAACCTCTTGAATTCCGACGCTCTCATCCTGCATAACTACATTTATGGTGGATTTATCAGTAATGGCTATTTCCTGCGACCCCATTCCTATAAATGAGAAGATAAGTGATTTTGCATCATAAGGAGCTTGTAATGAATAATTTCCATTATTATCAGAGATGGTTCCAATCGTGGTGCCTTTCACAATAATCGCAGTACCAGGTATTGACAGGCCTTTCGAATCGCGCACTGTACCGGAAATTATTTTTTTCTGGGGTTGTTGCAGAGCATTTGTCGGTTCATCAGCTTTTCTAATAACAACCTGCCGTTCGTAGACGTCGTAAACCACTTTTTCGTCTTTAAGCGCCTGATCCAATATCTCGTTGACTGTGGCGTCTTTGACATCAATAGTCACTTTTTTTGTGATGTTGAAATCTTCGCTTCGATAGAGAAAAACAAATTCGCTGTTCTGTTCGATATATCCGAACAGATCTTTGATTGTTGTATTGCTTAGATTGACGTTTAATTTGGTTTTTTGCGAATAACTATTTGCCGATAACGTTATCATAAAACCGATTAATAATAGAATGGTCAAATTCATAATTCGCCACAATTTTTTTTGACTTTCCCGATCAGGAAAGCCAGTAAGCCATTTTTTTTGCATAATTTTGAACTGTATTAATTAATAAATGCTAAACTGATTTGGTGTTTATTGCAGCCGGGAAATGTTCCACCATTTTCCGGTTTTTTACTATTTTATAGTGTATTGATTTTCATTTACTTGCTCGAATCTGGACAAAGAGACTTTCTCCAGGTATTCCATCACCTCCTTTCTTCCTTGCTTTAAATCGAGTTTACCACTAATGCGCATGATCTTCTTTTCAGGATCTGAAAAATTGATTGATATATTGTAGAACCGCTCTATCTTTTTAATCACACGGTTAAGATCAATGTCGTCGAAACTAATTAGCCCTTTGGTCCATAGGATATAATAGTCAGGGTCAACGGTATTGATTTTTGTATCATTTGTGGCTTTATTGAACGATGCTAATTGGTTGGGTCTAATCACGATATCGCTTTTGAAGAAGCCGGCACTCTTTCTATGTATCGACACACTTCCCTCTTTCAAAACTGTTTGAATCACATTATCCTCTCCGTAGGTCGAAATGTTGAACTTTGTTCCAAGAACCTTAATGTCAATATCCGAAGTCTTAACAATAAAAGGCTTTTCAGCGTCTTTTGCAACCTCAAAATAGGCCTCGCCGAAAAGCAAAACTTCACGGGTTTTATTTTTAAACAGCGTTGGGTAGACTAATTGGCTCCCGGCATTTAACCAAACTATGGTATTGTCTGATAGTACCACTCTTGATTGATTCCCATAAGGAATAACCAGGTGGTTAAGGGCATTGGGCGCATCAGTTGTAATCTGAATGACTGAATCGTTATTTAAAACAATGGTGCCGTTAGGTGTATAATCGACAGTGGAATTTGTTTTTTTGAGATTAACATTTTCGCCATTCGATGTAATCAGTAGTGGTCCCTGATTTGATGACGGAATTTGAACTATTTGTTCGATCTGCTGTTTATGCAGTTCGTCCTTATCCCCATTCAGATAAACCCAAAGCCCCCCGATTACTATAAAAATAAGGGCTACGGCGGCATATCTCATAATGGAATTCAGTACTAAGTGACGCTTTCTATTCTTCTGAACCAGATTGATTGTCTTTTTAATACGACTTGCCAGCTCCTCCTTTTCAAAGGAATTAAGCATATCATTTTTGAATTTAAGCTCGATCAAACAGCGCTTTAGGTCAAGTATCCGGCTTTCCTCGTCGGGATTGTCACGTAGATATTGTTCCCAATAGTATTCAATTGCCGGATTGGTATTAAATATCCAACTTAAGAACTGCGGATTCTCTATAAATTTCTGATCGAAAGGCGTCATTTGTTTAAGTTTGTACTTCTAAGAGGAATGAAAATGAAAAAAGGGACAATTTTTTGAAAATATTTTTTGCGCTATTATTAAGAAAAGGGGCAAAGTGAGTGAATGTGCTCTAAATGCAATACAATGACAATTCTGCAAATTAATCAGGGTCTGCTGAAAAACTAATCTTATACCATGAAGTGGTTAAATTTGAATAACCCCGGTGCAGCTTGTGAAACTGGAGTAGATGGATGTAACGCGACACCAATCCCGAAGAGGATTGAACATTATTTTAAGATGTTGAATCCTTTCGTAGTTCAGATTGCGATCAGATTCTTTTCCCCGGTGAATTGAAAATCAGCGAAGCTAAATTGGTGGTTATTAGCTTCGCTAATCTTCGATTCAAATTAAATCCTTTCAGGATTTTTTGGTTGAAAGAAGAAAATGAAGTGCAAAGGATACAAAAATCGATTTGCATTATTTATCAATGAAAAATTAATTAAAGACCCATCATTGCTTATTTTTTATTTACTTTTCTCCAGATCATCAGCAACTCCATTAATTGGTTTCCATATTTTTTTCTTAAATTGTCAAGTGTACGGTACAACTGCTTTTTAACGGTATCGGGGTTCAAATTTAATATATGGCCAATCTCGACATAATTCAGGCCAGTGCTAAATTTTAGAAAAAGCAATTCTCGTTTCTGAGGATCGAGTGTTTGCAGAATGCTTTTCAGCTTTTCCAACCTTAACTGGTCTGATTCCAGTTTGAAATCAACTTGTTCGATGCTGAATTTCAAATCAAAATTAGCTGTTTCCTCAATTGGCAAACTGTTAGTTCTTTTGTTCTCATTCGCTTTATGAAGGATAGCGTTTTTAAGTGACTTAAATAGATAAAACTCAATGTATTCAGGATGATGAAGGTCTGGCTGAAGCCGGTGAAGATCTATAAAAATATCCTGAATGCAATCCTTCACCAATTCACGATCACGCGTAATTTTCGAACCATAGGCAAAGAGCGAATCAATAAACTCCTCGTAGATTTCGCTAAAGGCTGCCTGATCGCCCGATCTGAAACGTATCCAGACCTCTAACCAGTGCGCTCTATCCTTGATTATATTTTTCACGAAGTAAGTTCAGAATAATAACAATTCTCGTTAGCTATTAGGTGTTCCAAAGGTAAGCAAAATGCTCAGATCTTATTTTGTTCCTGATTGTAATTTGCAAATTAGTTGAAAATGATCCTTCTCCCTTTGATTTTGAATAATTTTGGAAATGGACTTTGGTATCCGTTATCGCTGACCGAAACAACTCCGAAAAGCACCTTAGCCGGATTAAAATCTGATTTGCGGGGGATAAATACATTTTTACTTTCTGTTGTTGTAAATACTTTGTTCAGGTAACCACCGCCTGCTACTGGTTCGAAAATTATTACAGAAAACTTTAACCCGATGTCGTGGACCGATGGTGCTGTTTTCCACGAAATCTCCCTCCCTTTGCGGGATTTAGTCACACTAAATTGTTCCGGAGTCGGAAGTTCAGCATCAATAAGTGAGTTGTATGTTGTGTTAATGGTTTCGGCAATCGACTTTTTATCAGCGATAAATGTCTTTTCTTCAACCGGAACAGGAGGGGGTTGAGGCACAATACTCTTCGCAATAACTACGGATCTTGTATTATGCGGAGTGTCTACTTTCGTTTGTAAAAGATTGCTGTTGAGTTCTGCAAGTACAACTCCCGATAATTTATTGAGTTGCGAGGCGCTATAAAACGCAAACCCACTTACATTATTGAATTTTCGCAGAATGCTTATCTGTTCGCTAATTTCAGTAGGGTTTGTGAAGACTTTAGTGTCCCCTGCCGATTTATATAAGGCCTGTCCAAGGTAAAGTGGTTTTCCAAAACAGTGGTCGTTCCACCATTTTGCCAATACTGTAAAATCGCCAAACCGGTTACCTTGTTCCCAGTATAGTTGGGGAATGACGTAATCAATCCAGTCGTTGGCAAGCCACTTGTAAACATCAGCATACAGATCGTCATACGACGTTGTGGCCTTAACTCCCGGTGATCCGTTTGGGTCATCACTTTTATTCCGCCATACTCCAAAGGGACTGACACCCAGTTTTACCGTAGGCTTCACTGCTTTGATACTATCGTGGAGTGCAGCGATAAATTTGTTGATATTATCGCGTCGCCAGTCACTTAATTTGTTGGGATAGAAGTTTTTTCCGTATGCACTAAAAGTGGCAGCGTCGGGATATTTTCTTCCCCGAATAGGATAAGGGTAAAAATAATCGTCAAAATGTATGGCATCGATGTCGTATTTGCGAACGACCTCCATGATCACTTTAATAATATGGGTTCTGACCTGCGGAATGCCAGGATCAAGAAAAAGCTTACTATCAAACGAATGGGTGTATTGTGGATTCCTTGCAGCAAAACTGCCGGGGTCAAGCGTATAGTACCCATTGTTTCGAACCCTGAAAGGATTAAACCATGCATGTAATTCCATTCCTTTTGAATGACAAAGCTCAATGGCAAAGGCAAGCGGATCGAAAAAGGGGGAGGGGGCTAATCCTTGTTTTCCTGTCAGAAAGTGAGACCAGGGTTCGATCTCTGATGAGTAAAATGCGTCGGATGCCGGTCTTACCTGGAAGATTACCACATTCAGGTTAAGCCGTTCAATACGTTCGATTAGTTCTGTCAACTCCCGCTTCTGAGTCTCAACAGGGAGCCCTGGTGCTGATGGCCAATCGATATTGTTCACGGTAGCAATCCAAACCCCCCGAAACTCTTTTGCAGGAGGAATCTCAGCTATACAATTTGTTGCGATAAGAATCGGGAGAAGCAGCAATAAAATAAATGAACAGCCTTTCTTTATATGCACTTGTAGAAATATACGATGATTTATTAATGAAAATTCGCACACGCTTACCTTTAGGAAAAGCGTGTGCGAATTTAATCAATATCCTAATAAAATTAAGTTTTCGTGGATCAAGACAGAATTCTGGGGGAAAAAGATATTTAAGAATACATAATGAAATGGATTTCTTGTAGGATTTGATTGGAAACAAATAAAAAAATAGTCATTAAGTCCGCATAAATACGGCGCTTCCTACTTTCCTACTTTTCCTACTTCCTATTTTTAAATTTCAAATTGAAAGTAGTTCGGGAGTATTAGAACACGGATGCCGGTTTCATGGAGGTCAGGAAATACAGATTATGAAACTTCTACCTATATCAAATCCCTCACGGGATTTTTAAACAGCGACTAAATAATTAATTTTCGAGGATCTTGCCTGCAATCAAAAAAAGTTAAAAGAAATATTTTTTGATGGTAAGCGTCTATTTTGTAATAGAATGAGTTGTTTTTATCGACGATGGCTCTTCTTACATCTTTGTTTTTTGAAGAAGCAGGAAATATGCCGGGATTTTTTCGAATCGCATTTATAGTGATAAACGTTCTCCGATTGAATTGAACCATTTCCTTTTGGGTCCAATTTGCATTCAGATATTCAATAACCGAGAAAAAAGTACTCTTTGCTTTGGCTGACCAAATAACTTCCATGTCAGAATCCATATTTTTGTTTGGCTTCTTGTATTACCTGATCATGTGTAAATACTTTTCCTTTTTCTATATCCTGAATACCTTCAAAAATCGAATCTTGAACTTCCGGGGGTAATTGATCCCACCAGTCTTTGTCCACTTCATTCTGTAAAATTGTATTTATTTTAAACAGAAGTGCTGGGTTTTTAGTATTTAGAATTTTTTGAACTAAATCTAATTTCAATGCCGGAATATCCATCTTCTGCTGTTTTTGTTGATAATCATTGTAAAATTACAAACTATTTTGACAATTCATGCTAAAAAAATTACACAGATTTGTCTTCGGGAGATCTTAACTGCTTCGACTGTTTGCAACACCAACCTACCGTTTAGAGAACTCTCTGCTTCGGGGGTTTCAAACCACCCGAAGGGTGGGGTTAGGAGTTGTTTTTGTTTGTATTTTTGTTGATCTGCAAAAAAATATTCCCTTTTAATAAAAGAGGAATACTTTTTTATTAAAAGGGAATTTTGTCGTACACCCCTGAATACTGCGGGACTATTAAGGTTGAATCATGATCATGGATAATATTTTACGAAGGCTTCCATTGCTTCGTACTCGGCCATTCCTAATTCATCGTATAATTTGGCGGTGCTGCGATTCCGCTGCTCGGCGCGTTCCCAGAATTCACGCTCATCCTCACCCATAAACATGGCTCCCTCCTTCTGTGATTGATGTCGAAGAATAGCCTCACGTTTTCTGGAAAGTTCGATCGGGCTAATCGGAACAGACATTTCTATCTCGTCAGCTTCCCATTCGGCCCATGCTCCGCGATATAACCAAACCCAGCAATTCTTCATCCACGCTTCCATTTTTACTTGTTCGAGCGCGATCAGAATAGCGTCGAGGCAAACGCGGTGCGTTCCATGCGGATCAGATAAATCGCCGGCGGCAAATATCTGATGTGGTTTTACTTTTTCAAGCAGGTCGAGAATAATATTTACATCCCGTTCGCCGACAGGTGATTTTAATCGCATTCCCGTTTCATAGAATGGCAAGTCGAGAAAATGGATATTTGAATCCGGAATGCCGAAATAGCGTAAAGCCGACCGTGCTTCCATTCTCCTTATCAGGCTCTTAACCTTATTAAGGTCAGGGATGTCAATCATATTCTCTTTTTTATTTTTGATAAAAGAAAGAACTTTTTGTTGCTGTTCTTCGGCTTTACTGTTGTTGTAATCGTAGTAGCCAATATATTCGTGGTGGAAATCGAGAAAGCGGGTTACATATTCATCCGAAACTGCAAAATTTCCTGAGGTCTGGTAGGCAACGTGCACATCGTGTCCCTGTTCGACTAAACGGAGCAGGGTACCGCCCATTGAGATAACATCATCATCGGGATGAGGACTAAAGATTACGACTCGCTTTTTCGCTGGCTCTGCACGTTCAGGCCTGAAAGTATCCTCAACGCCGGGTTTTCCGCCTGGCCATCCGGTTATTGTATGTTGTAAGTCGTTGAATACTTTTATGTTGATCTTGTGTTGTGCACCTACAATGGCCAAAAGGTCGCTCAATCCGTTATCGTTGTAATCCTTTCCGGTAAGTTTTAGAATTGGCTTTTTTGTCTGTCCACACAACCATAGCACTGCTTTCCGCACCAAACGATCATCTGTCCAGTCAAGGCTGTCTAAAAGCCAGGGTGTTCTGATCCTGATCAGATGTGCGGCGGCACTGTTGTCGATGATGAATTTTGCATTGTTATGCAACTGGATAAAAGAGGCAGGGACATGACTGTCAGGATCTTCTTCGACTGCTTTTTGAATTACCTTCGCTTTATACTCTCCAAAGGCAGTTAAAATGATTTTGCGGGCGTTAAGGATGCTGTCAATACCCATTGTGATGGCTCTGCGGGGTACATTCACAAATCCCTGGAACTGATCGGCTTCTTCCTGACGAGTAACCGTATCGAGCGTGATGATCCGCGTTCGGGTATTTCTGCCTGAACCCGGTTCGTTGAATCCGATATGTCCGGTCCTGCCGATGCCGAGTAACATCAAGTCAATTCCTCCTGCGTCAGCAATCATTTTCTCGTAATCACGGCAATAGTCATGCACTGTTTCAAGAATGATTGTTCCGTCAGGCATATGAATATTCTCGGGAAGTATATCAATATGATTGAACAAATGCGTTTGCATAAAATAGTGGTAACTCTGCAGAGAAAGAGCGGAGATTGGGTAATACTCGTCAAGATTAAACGTAATTACATTTTTAAAACTCAAACTTTCTTCGCGATGCAGCCTCACCAATTCTGCATATATCCCTATTTGCGTTGAACCGGTTGGCAGTCCTAATACACAATTTTCTCCTTTTTTTTGTTTTTCCAAAATTGCTTCAGCAATTTCGGCAGCCACCGCCACAGATGCTCCTGAGCTTTCGGAATAAATATAGGTGGGGATTTTTTCGTATTTCGTCAACATATCCCGGTGGGTGAGATCTGTCGTGAGATATGATAAGTAATTTCCGAAAATCGGATTGTTGCTTTGTAATTTAACTGAAAGATCCATAATAGCCGAATTTAATTTAACACGGAAGATCGTAAATATATTTGTTTACTCTGCGAAACTAATAAAAATATTTTAATTAGGATCTATTTTATCTCTTCTCATTTCTTAATTTTTTACTTCTCATTTCTCATCTCTCAGTGTGAGGAGGAATTGTCACCTCTGGAAATTATCTTAATTAAACTCCCCGGCTTTGTATCTTCGGATGATATGTTCGATCATTGCTTCGTCTTCGGGTTTGTAATCTGAATTCAGATTGGCTCCAAACATAAAAGCGGCTGATTGCCAGAATATCGCATTTAGTCCGCCACGGTAAGCTTTTATAAGCTCGTAAGGACTCTTTCCTGTCTCACGGTGAATGAGTTTGAGTAACAACCTGCCTTGTTGAGCATTCAGCGTTTTAAGAGAATCGATATAAGTTTTGTAGACATAGTCCTGATACCATTTAATGTACGTCTTCCTTTTTGATTTATTGTTGTATACGCTATCGAGTTCCGCATTGACCAGGTTCAGTTCGCTGCTTACAATCCGGGCAAACGGGTAAGTTTTCAGTACATCCACTTCCAGTTGATTATATTTCTTTTCCTGTCTTTTATTCCGGAACTGATAAGGGGGAATAATCTCAATTTCATGTAGATTGATATGCAGGATACTGTCGTGTGACGGAAATACGAAACCTTGGAAGGTGGTATCGGCCTTTGCAGATCCCCTCTCTCTTTGTGATTCGGTCCTTTTATTCTGGGCGTTCAACGCGAACTGAGCAAAAAATATGAAAAGGAAAACGGGGATTACAGCTTTAATCATTTTGAAATATTTTGTCTTGCAAAGTTAATATATTCCCGATTCATTATTTATTTGTTACCCGTCATGTAAGTAACGGGAATAAATAAATGTCGTATTTACAAAAGCGGGATGGGGCGAAAAGGCGATGGCGAAAGTGCACTTCTAAGGTATATTTTATCATACTTGAAATAAACAGCCCGGATGGGTTTGCTCTATATTTCCCTCGTACCTGCTCTATGTCTGCTCTATGTCTGCTCTATGTTTGCTCTATGTTTGGTTCTTGTTTGGTTCTTGTTTGATTCTTGTTTGGTCCATACCTCGTTTATTAAAAATTTAGCGGATAATTGTGGAATTCGAATCTTCTCTTCAGTCACCCCGTCACACACTCTCTCCATTTTCTCCCTGACTCGCCCCATCTCTTGAATCATCTCCTTTTCTCTTCTCTTTCTCTCCCTGTCCTGTCTCTCGCCTTATCTCCCCATCTCCCT
>JAATGF010000126.1 GCA_015654795.1 Bacteroidales bacterium | reverse complement strand
TACCTGACTGCGGTTAATGGTTCCCTATTGTACATCACCGCACGTGTTGAAATACTTCTTCTTCCTGAAGATGTGATAACTGTTGTTCTCAATTCTCTCTTCTCACCCAGAGGAATATTGAAAGTTAAAGGAGAAGCATATCCCCAATCAGTATCAACAGGATTACGTCCATTTAGTGTATAGTAAATTCGTGCACCGGGAATAAAGGTTTTAGGTTCAAATGTGAATTGAGAACCAATCATAAACGTATCAATTGCTTCTAATGCAGGTGGAACTCTGAAGTTATATCCTTTTTTTTCTATCCGGGCAATAGCTTTCGGCAGACGCACTTCAGAAAAATCTTTGTAGCTTTTGTTTTCAACCTTGCCCCACGCTATTTCAGAAAGAGCGAACAGACGTGGAAAGATCTGGTACTGTAATTTAGCAACTGTAGGTACATATTCTGTCCAAAGGTTCCCCTGAGTACCTATAACATATTTTTTCTCATCTTCTGTTAATGATTTTGAAACCGGATCATAACTATAAGTTTCAGGTAATGTAGCATATCTACCGAAAGATACTGGCTCCTGAGGAGAACTGCTTTGATAGTGGTCAAAATACAAACCAGTAGTTTGAGGAGTCATGATCACATTATGATGTTGTTTTGCAGCAGCAATTCCGCCCTGCTCTCCCTGCCAGCTCATTACAGTTGCATTTGCAGCAAGTCCTCCTTCTAATATCTCATCCCAGCCGACAATGCTGCGACCTTTTGAATTAATGAATTTCTCAATACGCTGAATGAAATAGCTTTGCAGCTCATTTTCATCCTTTAGGCCAAGTCTTTTAATAAGGTCCTGACAATATTGTGAATCTTTCCACGGTTGTTTACCTGCTTCATCACCACCGATATGAATGAATTTACCTGGGAAAAGTTCTATTACTTCAGTCAGAACGTCTTCAAGAAATGCAAAGGTTTCTTCTGTAGGACAATAAATACCATTTCCTCTGCCAGGGCCGCCATCTACTCCCAAACATTTTAATTCAGGATATGCTCTTAATGCTGCGTCAGAGTGTGCAGGCATTTCAATTTCCGGAACCACATTGATATAACGGTCAGCAGCATATTTAACTACATCCCTGATATCATCCTGGGTGTAGAAACCTGTATACGGAACGTTATCAAGATAATCGCGGTTGCTACCGAAGTTGGTAAGCAGCCTTGTGCCGCCTACCTGTGTTAATTTAGGATATTTCTTGATTTCAATTCTCCATCCCTGACCATCAACCAAGTGCCAATGGAAATTATTAATTTTGTATGAAGCAAGCATATCAATCACCTTTTTAACTTCCTGTATATTGAAAAAGTGGCGCGACACGTCTAGCATCATTCCTCGATATCCGAAACGGGGAGAGTCTTCAATAGTTACAGCGTTTATTTTAACATTGGCCTGATTTTCAATAGGGAACAGTTGAATGAGCGTCTGGATACCATAAAATAGTCCTGCACCTTTACCTATAATTGTAATCTTGTCCGTTGTTACTGTTAATTTATAACCTTCTTCGGGGATTCCTTCCGAACCAATGCTTGTCAGGATCACCGAAGTACCCGCTGAAGCTTGAGTAGTTTTCGGATTATACGATAATATTCTATTTTTGAAATGATTATTTAAAAGGAAATCCCTAAAATAAAGAATCGCCTTATCAGCTGGTTTATCGGCTCTGATAGTTGTTAGTTTACCAAAAACGAATGCATCTGTGCCTTTTTTAATAGAGGCGGGTACCGGGATAATTCCCATATTGGGATCATTATCCTGTGCTCGTACTAAATATATTTGCAACATAAATACCAACAAAGTACTTACACTGACCGACAATAGCTTTGTTTTAAGATTGGTTGGCTTATTCATATAGATTCTATTATTGATTTGTTTTGAGAAAGTTCAGAATACTATTTAATACCATTAAAAATAGATATAAAACAAAAATAATACTTATTGTAACAAATGAAGCATTACAATGAAGCCGACAAGAAGATTTTATCTATAGTCTTTCGCCTTCACCTTATTTACAGTGGTTCAAAACCGGAGAATGATGCAACATTTTATTATTCAATAATTCAAATTTTTAAAATTGGTTAGACGCCTGAATAAAAATTAAAAATATAAGATTAAGAGACTATTTAAATTTAAATAAAAACCAAATAAAATATTGACTATCAGTTGTTTGAATGAATAAAATTCATTATATTAGTGATTTTCAAACTGTTAAGAACACATGAAACATTATTCATCAAACGTTACCGATAGCCAATGGATGCTATTATAAGGCATTTTAAGCGATAACCGCAAAAGAAAACATTCTTTGCGAGATATTTTCAATGCCATCTTTTATTTGCTTAAAACCGACTGCCAATGGCGCATGTTGCCGGGCTGTTTTCCCAAATGGGAACTGGTTTATTACTATTTTCCCAAATGGAAGAACTCCGGTGTCATCGAACAAATACATGAATTGTTACGAGACAGAATACGCAAAAAAGTAGGGCGAAATGAATCTCCAAGTTTGGCTCTCATTGATAGCCAGTCTATTAAAATAACAAGACTTGGCGGTGAAAACCGGGGGATTGACAGTGGCAAAATGATCAAAGGGCGAAAATGCCATATCATTACGGATACCATGGGTTTGCTCTTTGCAGTAGTTATTCATGCAGCGAATGTGCATGACAGCAAAGGTGCAATTGATGTGATTGCCTTGTTGAAAGGAAGATTCGGAAGATTAGTCAAGATCGTTGCCGATGGAGGTTATCGTGGTGAACTCATTGAGAAAACCAAAACCACATTCGGCTGGATACTTGAAATTGTCTTACGCTCGGACCATTCAAGCAAATTTGTCGTAATACCCCCAAAATGGGTTGTTGAAAGAACGTTTGCCTGGTTTGAAAGTTATCGAAAACTTAGTAAAGACTTTGAATATCTAATAGATACAAGCGAGACGATGATACAATTTGCAATGATTAAATTAATGCTTAGTCGAATTAAAAAATAAAATTTAAACAGTTTCTTTCTGTTAAATAAATCCTGCGTTTATGCAGGATTTATTTGGATTGAACTTAAAATTATCAGAGCTTAATATTCATTTAACTTTTATAGAATACAATGAATTTTGTGTAGTTGCAAAGAGGATATTGCCATCCCTGCCTCCGAAAGTTATTGAAATAGGTCGTTCAGGAAGATTAATCCGATTTATCTCCTTCCCGGTCTTGTCATAAATAAATATCTGTCCGTCAGCAACATACAAATTTTCATCTTTATCAACAGAAGTACTATAGCCTCCTCTTGGTTTAATCTCCTTCAGGTTGGAAAGCCTGCCTCCCACGGAAACATCCATCTGCACCAGTCTGTGAGGAATCTCATCTATTGCATAGAATGCATGTCCGGCGACTGCTGCTGAAAGTGCGGCACAACGTCCGATATCATAACTTTCAGGAATCACAGTTATGCCATCGGGCGCAACAAATGAAGAATCGGGATAATAAACGGCGGTATTATCAAATGTATAGTGCCACCTGCTCGACGGATAATATGCTTTGACAATATTCTTAATGTCATTGGATGCGACCCTTGGCATGGGTTTGAAAGTTTCATCAGGGTTATCGGGATTTATTGAATAGCAATATGCTGCCCAGCCGCTGTTCCCAAATGAACTGTAACCGGGATTGTCGTCGGGAAGCCTCTTTACCGTTTCCTGTTTACCACCCACCATATAACCAGGCTGCGGATCATATCGTGCGACCACCAGAAGATTGTCTTTTGTATCAGTTGCCAGCACAAAAGGCTGTCGAGGATAATCAGCAATTATTGAAACACTGTTCGTTTCAGATGACCATCTATAAATACGTTTTTTAAGCGTTTCGCAGAAATAGATGTTCCCTTTGCTGTCGCTGGTAATACCTGTACCGAAGTCAAACCCCGATACCAGTCGCTCAACTTTGCCTATTGCATTATCGATGTTCATATTGCTCTTTTCTTTACCTGTTATGCTCAACCGGGCATATTCCCAGGGATACACAGGGACTTCCCTGTTAACATCATACACGGTAAATTCATTCACAACGAGTTTCTGTGTATAGTTTTTAACATTACGGAATTCAATATTCTCACTGTTCCATATCCTGGCGCCAAAACGTTTAGGTGTGGTAACCCTTATAACTCTGTATAACCAGAGGTTATTGAATTCCAGTTTCCTGCAGTTTGATATTTCTATTCCCTCGTCCTCTTTTCCTTCACGACTCTCCTCTTCAAGCTGGAAAGCATACATCCTGAAGTTTGAAACATTTTCAAAGCGTGCTTCATTCCGTACATGGTGTTCCAGCGACATTGCATAAATCTTTCCGGGAGTTGAAGTATTGCTGACGTAAAGACCGTTTGTGGCATAGGTATTAGCGCTCCAGATATCTTTTATTGTACCTCCCCCGTTTTTTGTAATCCAAAGACTCCAGTACTGGTTATCCCATGCAAGGTCGAGTCCCTGCTCGGCAACCGGATTGGTCGGTGAGCTTATTGCTCTTGGACCGCCAAAACCTCCGTTTGGTCTGTTTGCTCCGCCCTGTTGCCCGGTAAGTTTGCGCATAGTGCCATGGCCGCCGACAAACTTAATGTCATTCATATAAGATTTTTGACCTGCCATCCATTTCAAACCCACAGCACGATAATTGTATCCGCCCGTGTTCATTCCTATTCCATTTACAATATCGTCTCCCCCTTCTGACGATTCAAGTATAGCTTTGGGTCCGCCGAAACCACTGAAAGCCGGTTCGCTTTCTGAGAGGACAAACTGGGTGGCAAAAGGATGCAGACCGATCAGTTTTGTTCCCGGTCTCATCTTAATAGTCTGTGTAATATGATACCACCCCTGGGGAACATATATAACATCATATTTTGCGATGGCATCCTGAAAAATCCTTGTATCATCGGTTGTACCATCACCTTTGGCGCCAAGTTCTTTAATATTTACCCAACTATCCATACCTGGAAGTGCAGGAATGTCTTTCCCCTGTGAAATAGGGAAAACTGCCAGCGGTTCAATATTTGCAATAGTCTTATACTCTGAGTTTGCAGTCATATTATCCATTACAAGTCCGTAAGTGAATTCCTTGACTCTGTAGGTTTTGAAAGCTACTTCTTTCTTATTGCCACTTTTACGGAATTTAACCAGGACAGGAACATTTTTACAGTCGATGTTGACAAGATTAACCTGTGAAAGAGAATTTTCTTCCCTGCTTACTATCACTCCGGCTTCAGTTACATTTTCGAAGAGGCAATTCTCCATATACAGTCTGTCGATCTCGTTTTCCTTGATTTCAACTGCTACAGGAGAGTTCTTTACATGCATATTTACCAGTGCATAACCCGTGCTGAAACACTTGATTGCTGCCTTGCGCTGTCCCTCAAAATATGTGTCGATCACCGCAATAGGCCAGCTTGGAGATGTCTGCCCACTGATAATACCATAATCACCACCAATAAATACAAGGTCCTCCATTTCATTTCCAACCTCAGATATCCCGGCTTTTCCCTTACCTATATTTATGCGTGAGTGGTTTATGAATCCGTGTTGTGCATAATGCGTTCTTAAACCAACTGCAACCGGGTTTCCGTCTTCAATTTTCAAATCAATGTTTGACATAGCGCTGTAAAAAGTCCCGGCGCCGGCGTCACCCGGTTGTTTTCCTTCTGCAACTATTCCCCCGGTAAAGAAGATCATATATTTTTCCTGGTATCTGCTGCCCGAATCAAGCTTCTGAAACCCCGGAGTATTTTCACCAAGGATTATCTCGGGGCGGTTTATTCCATAGCCGATAAGCCGAACCGCACCGGGAACGTATATCGTTCTGGTGATCCTGTATTTGCCTTCGGGTATAAAAAGAATGCCGAAGGTTTTTTCATTTTTTACCTGGTTAATCGCGGACTGAAGTGCTTCGGAAACATCCATCTTACCATCGGCCTTAATACTAAATTTATCGGGGGTGAAGAATATTGCCTCCGTATCGTTCGGCTTTTTCTGGTATACCGATACGCTTTTACCTGTTTCCGCCATACTTGCTGACAAGCCGAAGGAAAAAAGCAAAAGCCATGCTAATAAGGATTTTTGAATTTTCATGTTTAAGTTTTATTATATATTTTAAAGTGATTCCATGTGGACTTTACTCCAGATATGACCCGGGTTAATCTTCAGAGTCTCTGCATATTCAGATTTTGCTTTAACCTTATCGCCCAGTCCTTCGTATGCCAGACCGGCTAGGTAATGATTTAAGGCAACCCTGACTTCTCCCGACTGACCTCCTTCAAACTGGGTAAAGAATACGTTGTCGCCCTCTTTACCTAAAACATCGTCAAGCATCTTTTGAAAAAGCTGTCTGGATTCTTCTGTTTTTCCAATTTCTTTAAGAGCCAATCCCTGGTAATATAAAAATTCGCGATCGGCGCCTTCTTTACTGATTATAACATCCAATGTCTTTTGGAACAGGTCGTTTGCTTCCATTGTTTTCCCTGTTTTCTTGTAAATGATTCCGATCAGATAATTGAACTGGGCAGTTCTGCCACGTCCCACGAGACCAACGGGATAAGCCTGAGCTTTTTCAATGTCGCTCAGAGCCTTGTCATATTTTCCTTTTTTGAGCGATTCAAGACCTCTGAGAGTGTACGCATTCAGATAAGCATTCTGCAATTCCCTGGCGCCTTCCGATTCCCTGATATTATCTACAGTGAGTATGCTAATGGCTTCATCAAATCTTCCATATTCAACTGTACGGGTAGCGAGCCGTAATAACGCATCCGATCTTTTTTTCGCAGTTGCCGACCTTGCTTTCAGAAATTCATATTTCTTCTGTGCTGAGACTTTATTCAGTTCATTCAGTCCATCGACCTCAAACAGGAGACGCGGATCGTCACTGTTGCAGGCTGTTGCTTTATTCATGCTTTCCATCGCCTTAGCATAGTCTTTCTGAATATCCCTGTATGCCAGTGCCAGGTTTCTGTGAACTATATAAAATGTATTATCGAGCTGAGCCGACTTCTCCCACAGACTGATCGCCCTGTCGGGTTGATGTTCAAAAAGAAGGTCTCCAAGATAATAAGGAGCTCTTGCGTCTGATGGATTCAACTTCATTGCATATTCAAGAATAGTGATTTCTTCGGCACGGAAGGGGAAACAATATGTGGTGGGCATTTGATTTGCTTTCTGATAATATGCAAGAGCTTTGTTCTGGTCCCCCAGTTTTGCGTTAAAATAACCCAGATAATAATAGATCAAAGGGAAAGTGGTACCCTTGATTTCCAAATGCGTTAACAAATCAACTGCTTCTCGGTAAAAACCACAATTACCGTAATAGGTCGCCAGCTCCAGATATGACTGGTGATTATCTCGCATAGTTGCTGACAAATCATTCAGACTGGCAGTTGCCTGACCGGCATTGCCAGCAAGCGATTCCAACAGATACAATTCGTTCATTGCCTGATGATCGATCTTATAGCTCTTCAGTGTGGAATTTATGAGTTCTTTTGCGGCAGTGAGATTATTAAGCTTCCTGAAGACGATGGCTTTCAGATCCAGAGCTCTCGGGTTATCAGCATTTGTGCTGATTGAGCTGTTCAGATGATCAAGTGCTGTAAGGTAGTCACCCCTTAGGCAATCTATCTCCGCGAGCTGATAATATGAAGCTGAATGCCATGCTGATGCCCAGCTGGCTTGATAGAAGTAATCATATGCCTCATCATTTTTATCCTGTGCCCTGAGCGCTACTCCGAGATAATAGAGACTTTCGCAATCTTTGGGTCGTGTATAATTTGAGGTAACCCTTTCAGCAGCTTTCCTCAGATATTTTTCCGCCTTTGTCCAGTTAAAGTCTTTTATGCTCAGTATGCCAAGCTGGGTATTAACCCTGCTGTCATTCGGATCGCGTTTCAATGCTTCATTGTAATAAGGCATCGGATCAACCGAAGCATTATAGAACTGGTTAAGTCTTAGTCCGGCAAGATATAATTCCTCTACAGATTTCATCTCTTCGGGTGGACTAAAAGCTTTAAGCGGTTCCGGTTTGGCATAAATAGGAGGATGATGTTCCGATGGTTTGAAAGCAAGCAGGAGATTGCCGTCAGAAGAAGTCAGTGATATGTCAAGATCGTCTTCAGTAAGGCCGGAAGTTACGGGAACATCGTTCTTAAATGGTTCATCCGGACTAATATTTATTGTCTTTTTTAGCAGAGTCTCGCCCTTAACTGTCTTTAATAACAGCACTGCGTCTTTATGAGGTGAGGTTGTATTTACCCTTACTTTTACGAGTTTATCAGGAGCTATTTCGATGTTTAATGCTCCGTTCAGGTTTGCAAATTTGAGACCTTCCAGTTCACGTACCGGAAACCATGTCATAGTCCCAAGCTTGGTTTCATATGGCTGTAACCAGCTGTAGTCAGGCTGATTATCGGTATAAAAACCGGCCATCATCTCAATATATCTTCCATCGCTGTCAGTAAGACCATTATTAATTTTGAGACCTGAAGCATTATTTCCATCAGCCCAGTATTTCATTCCAGGACTAACATAATGATTTCCAATCCAGACTGTTCCGGCCTTTTTATTGTGATCATATCCTCCGAAATAATCTTCCCTGGGATCCCAGGCGAAAAAAGAAGAAGGAACATGAGTATTTTTCCACCAGCTGAGATCCTGACCGGTAAAGTCATAATTATTGAAACGGCTGTCGGCAACAGGCCATGTTGTCATATCACGTTTCCCATGATATGTAACGTACTGCACCGAAGGAGGGAAAATAACCTGGTAAGCTGAGTCGCAATGAACCGCAGGGACAGACCAGAAAAGGAATGAATTGGAAGTTGCAGTTTTGTTTAAAGGATGAATTGTCATTTCAACAACCGATGAATTAGGATATATAGTATATCCTACCAGGATGCTCATACGATGGAACTCATCAATAGTGCTTATCCAGATTGTTTTGCTTCCGTTAGCATTCTCATCTATCTTATAATCCATTGGCTCAACTGTATTCGGACCATGATGATCCGGAAAGCCCCAGGCAAGACTTCCTGAGATCCAGTTACCTATCATTCCTATCAGAGAAGGCTTTACAACATGATTATGGTAAAACCAGTTATAATTATTGGTTTTATCAACAGCATAATAGATACGTCCGCCTAATTCAGGAATGATACCAAGATCGATGAATTCATTCTCAACATGAATAATATTGTATACATGGTCAGTTTTTACATTTACCTGGTTGTCGTCATAAGGATAAGGGTATATTCTGCGCTGGACGCCCTGATGACTTTTTCCTTCATAAAACCGTGGCATCGGGTTGGGATCACCATTCTTGTATGTTGGTATTATCATTGTTTCTTCCCTGACCGTTACCTGCCCCCATCCGGGGCTAATAATAAGAAGAAGAAAACCAAAGATAAAAACAGATTTTAGAAATTGAATTTTTTTCATAATAATAAGTTAATCATGATTGATGTTTGTAAACCAAAGTTGAATTTTTTTATATTCAATTTATTCCTAAATCATAAACCCTTATGTAGTCTATCGAAAACTCCTGTGGAAAAATGGTATCATCAATTCCGGGTTGTCCGTTCCAGTTATTCCATAGAGCAAAGTTCAATATGATATACTGAGGTGCGTTAAATGGCCATTCACCGATACCCTCGCCTTTTGACTTGCAGGAATAAAACATTGTATCGTCGAAAAAGAAATCCATATGGTCGGGGTACCATTCAACAGCATAAATATGAAAATCTTTCCATGGATCAGTAAAAACGGTTTTCCCTCCCCTGCCTGTGCCTTTGGTATGGTTATAATCACGAGTATGTACGTTAGATGCAATAGTATTTGCATCGTGGCCCCAGTATTCCATGATATCAATTTCACCGCATGCCGGCCATCCACCCGTAAGACCCAGAGTCCAAAATGCCGGCCATACACCCCTACCCTTCGGAAGCTTTGCACGGGCTTCAACACGGCCATTTGTAAATTCATATTTCCCCCTTGTATTGATCCTGGCCGATGTGTATCTGTTAATCCCGTCAACATTTTTTATACGGCAGGTAATTGTCAGCTTTCCATCTGCAACTTTCACATTTTCAAGATCTTTTGTGAAATATTGCGGTTCATTGTTCGATCTTGCCTTTCCGAGCTGAAAGTTCCATTTTGTAGAATCGGGCAACCCGTTATAGTTAAATTCATCCGACCAAACAATTGATTTTGTCTGCTGTCCGTGAATTAAATACGGAAAGAAAAGAATCAGAATCAGCAATATATATTTCAGGTTTATTTCTTTTTTCATTGTAGTAGTTTTAATTTATATACCATATATAAGTGCCTACAGCTCCGGGATTCAGTCTGACAGTCGCTGTCTGACTCCTGTATTGGATTCGAAATGAGGAAATATTCCATGAGTCGTTTGCCACGATCAGAACAATTTTTCCCTCAGGGGTGCGAAATGCGACATTAGGTAATGCTTCATTATTCTCAACAGTTACCACGCGTACCACTTCCCTTCTCTCTTCATCGGTTGTAAGACTTACCGACATGTCACCTTTCTGGGTTGAGGATATTCTTACTGAACCGGGAGTGACAAATTTGGAAGCATGTGCAACAACATAATAAGCAATATTCCGTGTAACACTGTCGCCATTGATTGTTACAGCTCCCTGACACATTGAACAGCCACCATCGTCTGTATGCGGGTCATTCAGCGGATCTGCAGCAAGATTCCACAAAATGGTGTTTTTGCTCCAGTTCAGGGTTGTTCCTATTATGAGTCTTTTAACCTGCGAAACAACGTCACTTGTAGTACTTCCAGGGCGTTCCGTTACCATCTGTTCAGTGAAATACAGACTCTTATCAGGATATGCGTTATGCATAATGGTCATAGCACTAATATCGCCACCATAGTGATGGAAACCCGATCCGTTCACATATCTGGCGGCATCAGGGTCATTAAGAATTGTCAGAGGAAAATCGGGTCTGTCGAGGTTATGGTCAAACAATACAATCTTCGTTGTGATGCCTGCCTTTACAAATGCCGGTCCCAGATTATTCTTAATGAACTCAGCCTGTTCGGAAACTGACATACGAAGACTCGGTGTATTATTTGCATTAATAGGTTCATTCTGTGTGGTAATTGCATCAATCGTAATGCGGGCCTTTTTCATCTCCTGAATATATTTCACAAAATACTGGGCATAAACCTTATAGCATTCCGGTTTTAAAGTTCCACCTTTTACTTTGCCGTTTGTTTTCATCCAAACTGGGGCCGACCAGGGTGAAGCCAGAATTTTAATGCCGGGAGATATTTTCAAAATCTCTTGCATCACAGGGATCACGTCTTTTCTATCCTGACCCAAATCAAATTTTTCGAGTTTGAAGTCAGTTTCTCCCTCTTTCAGATCATTATATGAAAAGACAAAACTGTTCATATCGGATGCGCCAATGGTGAGCCGTAAATAACTTACCCCTATGTGATTCTCCTTTGAAGAAAAAAGATCTTCAATGAGGGTCTTTCTTGCTTCGGGTGTCATCTTCATAATTAACCCGGCACTTCCTCCTGTCAGTGCAAATCCAAATCCATCGATGGTCTGCATCGAATGAGATTCATCAATAACAATGGGTAGTCCACGGCCACGGCCTTTGTCGGAGAAGAAAACTTTTTCATTCATCTTCTCAAAAAGCATTGATCTGTCAGGCCTCGTAACCCAGGCTTCAATTTCAAGCGGGTCGGCAACCTGCGCGAATGATCCGAAGGATAGTCCGGCTAATAACAATCCTAGCAGAAAATTTGTCTTCATGGTGTATTAAAGTTTTTATTTAAAGGTCATTTATTCCATAAATCAGGAATCTGTTCATGTCCTCTGGCTCTTATTGGCTGCTGGTTATAAGGCTCTGTCAAACCTGAATGTACTCCAAAAAGTTTTTTAGCTGTTTCGGCCATTGCTTCCACCTGGTATTTATATGGTCTGTCTGTTACGTCAACTAAACCACAATTATAATTTTCCCCGTCGTTTCTCCGACCTGCCAAGTCCTCATCGTTCCATTGGAAATATGCTGTTCCAATCAATCCCGGATGGGAATAACCCTGTTCCGTATAGTAACGATAAGCTACACCCCTCTCTGATTGTGAATTTACCTGCCATAGAGATTGAGCCATTCCTCTGTCTACTGTACCAAAATGATATTCTCCAATGATCATTGGCAAATCAGTAATAATCAGAGCACGATCCATCATCTCTTTTCTCGGATAAAGATCATAGCAATTGAAGCTGAGTACATCAAATGACTTTTTGCATATTTTAAGTACTGCAGTGTCAATGTTTATTATATTGCCGAAACGTATTCCCAGGTTAAGATGATTCGGATCATATTTTTTCTGGGCTTCTCTAACAGAAGATAAAAATATTCTGAATGTATTGAATACAAATTCTTTTCGTCGTTCAGGGGAATCTCCTTTTGCCAAAAAACCTTTTAATTCGGCCTTTATGGGTCTGTCTTCACCACTAAGGATTATGTCGCACAAACGGATCTCTTCTCCCAACCAGGCAGGTTCATTTCCTACGAAGTAGCCAATCAACCAGGGATTGTCTTTATATTTCGAAACTGATGCTTTCAACGCCTCGTCAAGTTTTTTCAAAAAATCAGGAGTATATACATCAGCCAGTCCCATTAATCCTCTTTCCACACCGGCAGTACGCATAGATGTAATAAAGGCTTTTTTATTCATGGCTATGATCTCGCCACTCGACCAGTTTGAAATCGTGTTTATGCCCCATTTATCCATACGTTTAATGATCAACTCATTTGACTTTTCTTTATAATTGTCACCATACCTCCGAATCAGGTTCCACTGTCCAAAATTATAATCGTTTCTTTGAACCTGCTGATTCGTTGAAGGCATTTGAGGAGGTAATTCTTTGAATATATTTCTTCTTTTATCCACTTCTTTTGCATTTCCACCTCTTCCCGGGGAAATACCATCAACCCCGACAGACAGGAACAAATAACCTTCGGGATCAACGAACCACCAACGACCATTTATTTTTTCAGTCCGGAAGAAACCGGTAGCTCTTACTTTCATTTGAGTATAACCACCAAACTTTGAATAATTATATACAGCTCCGGAAACATCTTCTTTATCTTCAATTTTCCATTCATTCTGCAATTGATCCAGAGAATGAATCTTCCCTTCATAATCACCCAGATTCCATTGTCCAAACTCATCAACAGCAGGGATATTTCCCAAATATTCATCGCCCGGATCTTCTACTGACAAGGAGATAGAACGGATTTCTATTTCAGGATTTCCTATTGGGACACGCATTCTTATTCCAATTGAATCAACGCCATGAAGCGGTCCTCTTTTGCCTCCCAGGTTGATCCAGCCCATTAAGCGTGGTTGATTAAAAGTAGCTGCCAGATCAAAATTAGCATCAGGAAGTTCTCTGTAAAACTTCAAAGGGATTGCCAGTTTATTCCATCCATTTGGGACATAACTCATAACCCGCAATTCATTATATCCCGAATCAGTAGTAAAACCTACCTGAAAACGCTGGGCTGTTGTTGATTTAAATTCCAGCACTACAAAATTGTATTCATCCCAATCTTTTGTCAGGTTCGGTGTAATATCAGCCAATGCAAATTTCTTTCCTGAAACTTCTTTTGTGCTGTCAAATCTTATTTTAAATGTTTTCCCTGCAGGGGAGCTGCACCGGATAAATGCTATGATGCTTAGCGCTATCATAACTACTGTAATTTTACGTTTCATAATTTCCAATAAATTATTTGTTTTTAGATGGAAAAAGGTTGTTGAAATCAGATAATTCATTTGTACAGACAGGTGATCAACAATTATCATTATCGATGACTATTTTTGCCAGAATTTACAAAATATATCTGATTTATTCTTTTAAAAAAGGGCACCTTCGAACATTCATCCTACTAATGCCCTTCTCTTACCTATGATCTGATACCTAAAAATCAGAATTGCCTTTTAAGATAGGGTGCCTTTGAAATGCTTTGCTTATGTCGGGTTGCAATTAACCAGACATAAACAAAACCAGTTATAAGGCTATTTAAGCTTTATGCTGAAGAATTTTGACCGTGCGGTGACAAAGAGAGTATTTCCGTCCTTCCCCCCGAACTGAATAGAAGATGGTCTAACCGGAACCTCTATCATACCTTTCTCTTTACCATCTTTGTCAAAAATGTAAATCTGTCCATCGGCTACATACAGGTTTCCTTCTTTATCCACAGCAGAACCAAATTCCCCGTATTCCGTGAAATACTTCATGTTCGACAGAGTACCGTCAGCGGCAACATCCATTTTAACCATGCGTTTATCATACTCATCTGAAGCATAAAATGGTTTGCCCGGATAAGCTTCCAAGACCGATGATGCTCGTGCTATATCATATTGATCGGGTATAATCGTTTTTCCGTCAGGAGCTAAAAAGCAAAACTCGGGTTTAAAAGTCACAACCGTATTAAAATCGTGAAAGTCGCGCCATCTGTTTGAAGGATAAAGAGCTTTATATACATTGGTAACTGAATCCATCGGTACTTTAGGCAGAACTTTAAAGGTTTCTTCAGGATTCTCCGGATCAATTGAATATACCTTTGTCTCAAATGATGAATTACCATATCCGCTGAATGAAGTACCTTTAGTATCGGGATAAGTTATAGGAGCTTCCTGTTTTCCGTCAATCAGATAATTCACCTGCGATTTGTACCTGACCAGAACAAGAAGATTATCTTTTGAATCCATTGCCAGCGACATTGGTTCAAATGGAAAATCAGCAACCAGTGATAACGTATTTGTCTCTACCGACCATTTATAAATTCTCCGGAAACGTTGCTCCGAAAAATATATATTCCCTTTACTGTCGCGTGTAATACCTTCAATGAACTCAAAACCTGAAGCCAGCTCCTCTGCTTTTCCCGGTACATTTGCAAATGGTACACGGCGTGTCTCTTTTCCTGTAACAACAAGCTTTTGCAGCTCCCATGGACGAACTTCGATATTTTTGTTTATATCATAAAAAGGAACATCAGTTGTGTATTTTATCTGGGAGAAATTATGAATGTTAATGAAGTTAATGTTCTCGCAATTCCACAAACGTATAGAATTGTGATATGGCTCATTAATACGGATCACTCTGAACATATAGACATCCGCAAAGGTCATATTTTTGCAGTTTTCCAGTTCGATCGGCTGACATTCAGTGCTTTCTAGCGACTCTTCTTCAGTCTGAAAAACATATACTTTCCAGTTGGAAACATTTTTAAAACGGGCTTCATTGCGGACATGATGTTCAATCGACATTGCATATATGCGCCCGGCTGTACTTGTGTTGTTCACATATACTCCATTCGTGGAAAAAGTACTTGCGGTCCAGATATCCTTGAATGTTCCGCCACCGTTGTTGGTTATCCATAAACTCCAGTATTGATTATCCCATGCTGCATTTGGCCCCCCCCGGTTTGCCCCACCGGGTTGTCCTGCTGGCCCAGTGCCGCGTTGGCCAGTTGCATTCTGTTGCATATCAGAAGGTCTGGTCATTCCGCCGTGCCCGCCTACGAATTTTACATCATTTATATATGAATCGGCATCAGCCATCCATTTAAGCCCAACAGCCCTGTAATTATATGAATTTGTATTTATACCTATTCCGTTTAGGATATTTTTTCCTCCAACAGAGGACTCAAGTAAAGCTTTTGGAGCTCCAAAACCACTGAAGGCAGAAGTACTTTCAGGCAATTTGAGCTGTGTACCCATAGGGTGCATACCAATTAAGCATGTATTTGGTTTCATACGAAGCGTTTCTGTTATCTGGTACCAACCCTGGGGAACATAGATATTATCGTATTTGTCGATAGCATCCTGAAATATTTTGGTATCATCCGTCTTGTCATCGCCTTTAGCGCCAAGGTCACGGATATTTACCCAGGTTTCCATAGCAGGAAGTGCAGGAATATCTCTGGCAATACCTTCTTCAATTTTAATAATCGGAACAATATCACTTTGTGTCCGGAATTTCGGAAGCGAAGTCATATCATCCATCTGAAGTCCAAGATCATAACTTTTTATTTTATAGATCTTATGAGCGATCGGCGTTTCTGTTCCGCTCCTGCGATATTTTACGAGCACCGGTACATTGCTGCAATCAACATTTCTCAAAGTAATCTGGTTATTGCTGTTGTTTTCGTTACTGATGATTATAGCAGGTCCGCTTACATTTTCAAAACGGCTGTTCTCAACATACAAACGGTCGGAATAATTCGGATCAATATCAAAAACTGTCGGTACATTCTTTACTTTCATATTTACAATCGAAAGACCCGATTCCTGGCAGCGAAGCGCTGCAATCCTCTGGCCTTCAAAACAGGCATCGACCATCATTACCGGCCAGCCCGGTGATGCTTTTGTTGTATAAATACCATAATCGCCGCCATAAAAGGCAACATTTTCCATCTCATTTCCTATGTCAAAAAGGCCTGCTTTACCCTTACCTATATAAATATTGACATTACTGATAAAACTATGCTGAGCATAATGCGTGCGTAACCCAACTGCAAAAGGGTTTCCATCTTCGATCCTCAGGTTAATATTTGACATTGCGCTGTAGAAAGTGCCGGCACCTGCATCGCGGGGTTGCTGACCTGCTTCTACCACTCCTCCTGTGAACCAGAACATATAACATGCCTTACCTTTATCAGAAGGAACCTCTGCCTGATAACCGGGAGAATTTTTTGTAAGAATAAATTCCGGCCGGTTTTTACCGTAGCCTATTAATCTTATGGCACCGGGTATATAGATCGTTTTGCTTATCCTGTATTTTCCTTCAGGAATAAAAAGTATGCCGAAGCCTTTTTCCCTTTTTACCTGGTTAATTGCTTTCTGCAGGGTTTCTGAAATATCGCTTTTCCCATCGGCTTTAAACCCATAATTTTCAGGAGTGAAATAGAAAGCTTCAGGATCCTTGGGCCGTTGCGTATATACTGACTCCAGCTGAACTGCGTTCACACGAAAGCACGACATACACAACATCAATAACAATATCATGTTCTTTTTAGACATAACAAATAAGAATTTCCAAATTAAAAAAAGGGAGACAGGTCAGAAACAGACCTTACAATAAAGGAATGCCTGTCTCCCCGAATTATCCTATTGAATTAACGACCTATTTTACAATATTCAATGTAACAAGCGGCGAATAATTATGTCTGACTGTACCTACATTAGGAACAGTAGCCAATGCACCGATCCTGAAGTAGTAGTCACGGGTAGATTTAAAGAATGTTGGGTTTGCAGCAACATCCATTGTTAATACATACTGGGTAGCAGGAGTAATAGTTGTGCTGACGTCACCAGGAGCTTTCTTAAAGCAAGTATTAGCTGTAATAGCAAACTGAACATAGTTGCCTACCCATTTGTCGGTAAATGCAAACAACCTGATTTCTTTAAGATTAACATCATTACCACCAGCCTGAAGACTGAAAGTAGCCTTGACAATTTTTGTTGTGGCATCATATGTGATAACAGGATTAATAACTCGCAGATAAGGAGTAACAGTAAAATCATATTTATTGGCTCCTTTTTTCACTACAAAATCATTTACTATGAATGGATAAAAATTACAATCCTTAAATTCGATCCTGTAATTAGCCGCAAAAACGAGTTTATTGGTATATTCTCCTGAATTATCTATGTTCCAGGTCTGTTTAGCTTCGGTAGGCCAGCCTAATTCATACACACCAATTGAATTGCCATTGGTAATGTCTGTTCCGACTACCTCTCCGGTAGCGCTATCCAGAAACTTTCCGGTAATCGTTGCATTGGGACCGTCATAATTGTCTATCTCACACGATACGGTTATCAATGAGATAAAACATGATAGTACGAATAAATATAGTATTTTTTTCATTTCCTTAAAATTTTAAGATTAATACCCTGGATTCTCAATCAGATTATTTGTGCTTCTGCCTGGGATAGCTTCATAATAACCAGCTGCAGCATTGAATGTACGACCATTAGCATACTCATCGTAGTAGTTATTTGCTCTTACGAAAATATATTTTGGTGTAGCATCCCGGAGGTCAATCATAGGAACCAATGCAGTTCTGCGGGTACCGCTGAACAATGTATGGTACTCTCTCCTTCTCATAAGATCCCAGTATCTGAATCCTTCGAATGCGAGTTCAACACGACGTTCTTTGAGTACATTGGCAAGTGTAAGAGGTATCTCATCGGTGTGGCCGGCTCTTTTGCGTAATGCATTAATGTAACCTCTTGCAAGACCAGGATCTCCTAATCCGCTTTCAACTACAGCTTCAGCATAATTCAGGTAAACTTCAGCAAGACGCATATCGATAAAAGATGTTGTGGATGAATTTTCCACCCCTGCAACTACTTTACCTTCCTGGAGATACTTCTTAATGAGGAATCCCGATGAAGAAAAATTGGCATCATCTGCACTCCCGATTTTATAGAATCCTGAGAATCCTGATGAACCTTCTGCTCCATAGGAGTAATAGGTGGTTCCATTCTTTGTTTCAGAATCGGTGGCGTAGGCGACGACGGTTCCATTTGATTTGATCATTCCTCCCTGCATAATTATCTTGATCCCTTTATAAGTTGAACCAGGTACGATGATACTTGCCTGCAAACGCGCATCTTTATTTACGAACGGATCGAACAGGTTATCATACTTCTTGAATGGAAGTGACGTATTCACCTGTGCCGGATTGGCATAAGCATAATTTTCAACACCATCAGTACGGGTTACTATTTTTGCACTTGCACCCGTTCCGTTATCTGAATAGTCTTCAAATAGATCCACCATATCCAATGTGGGGCTGAAACGTCCAAATTTATGGAACCCAGGACTAGCCTGTGACGGACTGTAAAGAATATCCCAACAATGACCTTGGTTGGGAACTGTTGTGCCATCGAGGTAAGCTTTTACAAAGATGATCTCCTCATTTGTGGTCAGAAACAAGTTCTGGAAGTTTGTTGCAGCCTCTTTGGGATTAGCTGGATTCGGTTTGTACAAAGAAAATCCACCATTGTTTATCAGTTCTGCAGATGCATCAATACATTTCTGATAGAATTCATTTGCATCGGCAACATCCATTTTTGCAAGATGCTGGTTAACAGCTTCTCCTGACAGAGTGGCAGTGCTCCAGTATTTTGCCACTGATGCTGCATGAAGGGCAACTCTTGATTTTAAAGCTAATGCTGCCCATTTGGTTGCGCGGTAAACGCCATCACTCGATACTGTTTTATCTGGGAGATTTTCGATAGCAAGGTCAAGGTCGTTAAGAATAAAATTCCAGGTTTCTTTTTCAGTATTCCTTGGAACATACAATTTCGGATTGGTTGTTCCGGGAACATAATCACCGTCCTGAACATAATCAATAAGAGGAACGCCTCCGTATCTTTTTGCCAGGCCAAAGAAGATATATGCTCTTACGAAATGAGCCTCACTCTTCAACCTTAGATAGGTATCATTATTCAGTTTGGCTTTTACTGATTCAAGACTACTAAAAAATTTGTTTGTTTCACGAATCGAACTATAAGGCCAGTACTGGCATGGAACCGGACCAATTCCTGTACCGGCGCTTGCGGTACTCTCATCTGTGTACATGGAAAGCTTATATGAACTCTGCATTCCACCCTTCCAGCCATGGCTGTTGAAAGCCGGGGCAGTTGAAGTCCAGTCGGCAGGATAATAGCTAAAATCCTCCATAGGCATACTATAATAAAGTGTAGCCATTAAGGTCTTAAGACCATCAGGTGTTTCAAGCAGATCCTCAGCAGAAGTCTTGTCCAACGGCTTTAATTCAAGCCACTCACTACACCCTGCAATTCCAAAAAGAAGAGCAAAGCTGAATATATATGATACTATTTTCATAATTATCGGATATTAAAAATTAATATTGATACCACAATTGTAAGCCTTCATCAGAGGATAAGCAAGGTTAGCATCCCAGTCAGCTTCCTGACGTTCAGGGTCAGCGTTCTTGAGAAGTTTATTACAGAAAGTCAAAAGATTGTACCCGTTAATGAATACTCTTACGCTTTCCATTCCAAATCTGTTGGTAAGTGCTTTGGGAATTGAATAACCGATTTCAAGGCTCTTGAGACGAAGGTATGTAGCTTTGGGTCTCCAAACATCTACAACCAACGCCTCCGTTGTGTTGTCATAGTTATAGTTACGAAGGGCAGGATAGAAACCACTTACCCATTTTGTTGCAGGATCATAAGGATCATCGGTTGTATTAACTGTGTGCCATCTATCGAGAAATTTCTCGTGCAGGGTCGGGTAACGTCCATATCCCCAGATGTCATTATTCCTGTAATTAATAGTATAACCGGATGCTCCCTGAAACAGGATATTTATATCGAAATTCTTGTATGAAGCATCAATAGTCAGACCATACTGTTTAGGTGGGTTAACATTAGCACCGTAAGTCCAATGATCATATGTCTGGTCACTGCTGTTGATAATGCCATCACCATTTACATCGATGATCTTGTAACTGCCAGGTAACATTTTTGAGTTACCGGCTGTGCCGCCAAGCAAAGGAGCTGTAGCATACTCCTCAAGAGAAGTATATTGTCCGTTATACTCATAAAGTCCCATTTTGCCGGCGTACCGGTTTGTATTACTGTTTATCCAGTAATTCCAGGAACTTGAATAACCACCGTTTTCATTATGAAGGTATTCGAGACGAGAATAGGTGAAGTTAGCTGTAATGCCATAACTGAAATCATTTCCGATTTTATTCCTGTGAGACAATGAGATCTCAAAACCTTTATTCATGTTTGAGTTGACGTTTGCCTGCGGGAAGCTTGCACCGAATGTATTTGGTACTGATTGAATGAGTGTTGCAAGTACACCATCATTTTTTCTCTGGAAGAGATCAAATGAACCACTAATTTTACCTTTCAGTAACTCGAAGTCAATACCAATGTTGCTTATTTTTGAAGTGACCCATGTAAGATCATCATTAACAACACCAGGTGCCAACATAGAAACGGTTAAAGCGCCAGGGTTAAATACGTATCCATTTACACTGTTATTGGTTACTGATGCAGTATAAGCTGAATAATAATTGAATGGATTACCTGCATCGGTACCACTTTCGCCATAAGATCCTCTGATCTTCAAATTGGATATAGTAGGAAGATTGTCTTTCATGAATGATTCTTCTGAGATTCTCCAGCCAAGACTGGCAGATGGAAAGAATGCCCAGCGATTCACTTTTGCATACCTGTATGATCCATCATATCTTGCAACTACCTCTAGAAGGTATTTGCCGGCGTAATCATAATTTGCACGGCCGATATAAGCAGCATATTTGCCAAAATAGCGTTTTCCTGAGTTCGAAGCTGTTGTTGAGGTTCCCTGATCGATAATATCATTTGTGAAAAAGTCTGCATAAAGACGTTTTGCCATAATATCATCACCGCGGGTACTAGTGAGCTCAACGATTCCTGATATATTCAGCTTATGTTTGTCAAATGCCCTGACATAGTTTGCCTGGAGACGGCCAACTGATCTCTGGAAAAGGCCTAATGTATTCGAATATTGATTTGATCCTACTTTTTGAACGAACTGATCAGTATAATAGTCATACAGATCATAGGATTTCTGTAAAAATGAACTGTTTGTGATATTTTCGTCAAAAGCGCCGGTTGCAATTAATGATAAGCCTGCAATCTTCTCGAATGTATAAGTCAGGTCAACAGTTGACTGGAACTGGATATTTCTCTGCTGGTTATAACCATCCATATCAGGGTTCATCAGAGCCCATGCATTTTTGCTTTCAGGGTTGATAACGCTTAAATGATCTTCATTGGCTATCGTATGGTAGTTTATACCGCGGTCATTGACCATGATTGTTTTGTATGTCCAGAGAAAATCTTCGCGTGGAGATTGTTTTTTATCCAAACGTCCGGCTACTGACACATTTAGTTTAAGATTTTTTCCCAGATCTGCAGTTGTTGTCGATCTTAAATTATAACGGCGATAATTCTGTATTCCGCTTGTTAAAAGACCATTATCTTCAGTGTATCCAAAACTGTTGAAGTATTTAACTGCTTTGGTGCCTCCTTTGACGGAAAAGTTATGAGACTGCTGAAATACCTGTGGCTTGAGTGTTAGCTTTATCCAGTCAACATCCTGATAACCAGGAGTATTTGTTCTGTATTTTTCCAGAATATCGGCAGTATAGGTTTCAGTTGTACCCGAATTCCTGTCCATTTCATTTTTCATTACACGATATGTATAAGCATCAACGGTTTTTTCCATACCGGTTGCACCTTTCATACCAACCAGGTTTGAATACGAAAACTGAGCCTTCCCTTCTGAACCTTTCTTTGTAGTAATGATAATAACCCCATTGGCAGCATTCATACCATATATAGATGCAGCTGCATCTTTAAGAACCGACATGCTTTCGATGTCATTCGAGTTAATCTGTGCCATATCAGCGGTACCGTCTCTTACAATTCCATCGACGATTACCAGCGGGGCTCCGAATCCGCGGATACTTACATAGTTATTAAATTTACCGGGTTCTCCAGTAAGCTGACGTACCATAAGGCCCGACACTTTTCCCTGGATATTACTGATAAGGTTTTCACTTTTTGTAGAAACAATGCTTGCTGAAGTAATATTTGCTACAGAGCCTGTGAGTGTTTCCTTTTTAACTGTACCATAACCAATAGCAACAACCTCTTCGAGACCAATTGCTTCGTCTTCCATCACAACATTTAACGTTGAATTGCTTCCAACTTTTAATTCCTGGCTTTTCATTCCTACAAATGAAAACTGCAAAGTTGAATTTTCAGGAATATTGGTTAGTGAGTAAATACCGCTATTATCTGTGATTACTCCGGAGGTAGTGCCTTTTATCACTACTGAAACACCAGGAAGAGAAGCGCCAGATGAGTCGGTTACTTTACCGGAAACCTTTTTTTGTTGCTGTGCATTTCTGACGGTCTCAGTTGTTCGACTGTCTGACGATGATTTTAATGGATTAATTAGGATCAGTTTATTCTCTGTAATGGAATAATTGATTTTTTCAAGGTCAAAAATTTGGTCAAGAATAGTCTCTACATTTTTTTCTTTCACTGCAATATTGATCTTTTTGTCAAGGTTAATTTTTTCGTTTTCATAGATAAAACGAAAATCAGTTTGAGATTCAATTTTCTGCATCACGTCTTTTATTGAGACATTCTCCATGTTCAATGTAATCTTAGTGCCCTGCGAATATACTGTCGCGGTAACATGCAGAGTAAAGAGTGTGAGTAATATGAATGTTAGTTTCATAATACGAATTAGTTTTGGAAGAAACCTTCCTACATTTGTTCCTCTTTCATGAGAATTTTTCATAAATTTGCAATGTTTTTGAATTAATAATACCTAATGTTACAAGCATTAGATTAATGATTTGAAACGACGGGGGATGGGCTAACATTTCCCGTTTTTTGGTTGTTATCGATTTTTATTTAATCATAGGCAATTGTTTACTATTTAATAATGATTGCTTTACCATTTACTTGATATCTGATCTCACTTAATTTACAAAGAGCATCAAGAACATCGACAATAGTTTCTTCACGTAGCACCCCGGTATAATGTATTTTGTTGGAAAGTTCATCTTTCTCTATTATAATTTTTACATTATACCAGCGTTCCAATATCGTACATACTTCCTGAAGTGACGTGTTATCCAGGTAAAGTTTATTGTCCAGCCAGCCTAAATTTTGGTATAGTTGTCCGTTTGAATATTGGAGTTCTTTTGTTGCGTCATTATAAGTGGCCATCTGACCCGGGATTAATAAAAGCTTTTTATTATCAGGAGTATTTAACTCGACTTTCCCTTCAACCAAAGTTGTTTTAATTGTTTTGTCCTTAGAATAAGCAGTTAAACTGAATTTTGTACCAAGTACTTTAAGCTTTAGGCCATTCGGCGTATGAACAATAAATGGATTTCTGTTTTTGGCTACCTCAAAATAACCTTCTCCATCAAACTTAACATCCCTTATTTTATTTAAATTGTCATAACTGTACTCCAAATGAGTCCCGGCATTTAATGTTACACTTGTACCATCGGGTAAAACTATTGAAGAACGGCTACCAAGACTGGTTGATAATTGGAGTGTTTCATTTTTTATGAAAAACATATTTGTGTAAAAAGCCAGACCTAAAGTGATCAACAATGATGCGGCCATTCCAATTACGACATAGACTGCATTATGAATTGTTCGTTTTGTGGTGGTTTGAACTGAAATCTTTTTATTTATATTTGTCCATGCAATTTCAGCATTGAACTTCTTTCTTTGGGCAAGCTCAATACATCCGAGCCAAATCCTCCGATAATTCTCGTATATAAGTTTGTTCTCATCCGATGATTTGTACCACTCCTCCAATTCGGGTTCTTCACGCAATTCACTACCAGTATAAAAATGATCAACGAGTTTAATGCCTAATTTTTTCATGCATTTCCATAACAGTTAGTTTTAAGGATGACACTTTAAAAATCAAAAGGTACTATTGAAAATCATATTATTTTTAAAACAGAATGCTTCGCGCTCCCAAAGGCGTCCAAACCTTAAAAAGGTAGGACACCTTAACACGTGAACTTCTACTTTATACACAAAGAGATTGATCGTCGGATTCATTGATTGGGTTCATTTATTGTATGACACAATAAAAACAGAGAAGTCCTATTCGAAAATTCTATAAACTGATGTATAAATAATAAAATATTTTTAATGAAATGTATTAACCTCATGTACAACACAATGCTAAATTGTTTTCTGCATTCCAGACAGAGAGCGGGTTATTAAAATCTCACAAATTACTGGTTCTCTCCATGAGGCAAATCAGGATCTTTTGAGATTTCAGGTTTTTAAAAAAGCGTCACAATACCTTTTTACGCTCAATACATGACTTAAGGAATTGCAGAGATTTCCAGATTTGGTTTTTGATTGTCTGAATAGAAATATTTAATTTTTCAGAAATCTCTTTTTGCTTCAATCCCTCAAAACGATGTAAAAGAAATACCTCTTTGCTTCGTGCAGGTAATTGATTTATACATTTCTCCAAAGCGGAAAGAATTTTATCATGTTCTAAATCATCATCATCTAACCGTGATATATCAAAAGGAATCTTTTCTAAGGCGTTTTTTTTGCTTTTTTCGCTCCTTAAATAATTTAACGCCGCATTTTTTGAAGATTTGAACAGGTAACTGGCAATATTTTCCCTTACTTCAATTCTTTCACGGTTGGCCCAGAGCTTAATAAAAAGCTCCTGTACAATATCTTCAGAAGCAAAATCATCTTTGATAATTTCTGAAACATAAACACAAAGCCGCCCATAATAGCAGAAAAACAGATGATTAAAACTGTTATAATCACCATGCCTTATACCTAAAAATATATCATCTGTATTGTACAATTAGTCGTGTCGTTTGTGGGTTCAATATTAGTCATTTTCTGTTGAGTTTAATAATTTTTGACATCCATTGTTTTTTTTGACATCCTTGTATTAATCAACAGGCTTTTAATTCGGAAGTTAATGAAAAGAAAACTTATTCTTATGTTTTTAATCAAAAAGAATTCCTGGGGGGGGTCCTGTAAGTTTTCTCTCGTAAGCGGGGATCTAAACACAGAATTTCGGTTTTTGACCTAGGGTCAAAATGAAACCAGCGTAATACCCCTATGGCTCTGCCTCGGGGATAGTTGGTTTCAAGAAATTCTTTTATTTTTCGCCAAAAGCTACCGCTATGTCTTTATTGGATCATCTTTTGATGATGACCTTAAAAAATTCTATTCACTGAATCGTTGCTTATTCTAATTTTTTTTGCTTATTAATAAATAAATTGCGAAAATAGAAAAGGGTGAATCGTAGGAAACGTAGTAAAAAGACATTTTCTTTGTACATGAATAAATCCTTGTGAATTTTAATTATCTGCCAATCTATGAAGTTACCCGTATTATACCTCAATGAATTGAATATTCAATCAGTAGAGAAGACCTACGCCAAGACGTTAAAGCAATTGCAGGAAGGGGATTTTAAAAGCGCCGATGTACGAAAAATGCCTAATAATGGTTTTTATCGCGCCAGACTGGATATAAGGGACAGGCTGCTCTTCACCTATGCTAATTACGAAAACCAGAAATACCTTCTGTTACTGGAAGTAATTAAAAATCATAACTATGCCCAAAGCCGCTTCTTGCGCGACGCTGTCATTGGTGACGAAGAAAAATTCATGCCCGTACAATCTCGGGATGAAATTGATGCTGGGGGTAACGATCTGATCTTTCTCAATCCAAAGTCGCGCAAAATACACTTGCTCAATAAGTTTATCTCATTTGACAATTTGCAGAATTCCATTTATTCGCTCTTTCCCCCGCTAATTATAGTCGGATCGGCAGGAAGCGGCAAAACGGCCCTGGTACTCGAGAAACTCAAAGAGCTGCCCGGCGAAATCGCCTACATTTCGCTCTCGAAATTTCTGGTTGATAGCGCGTCAACGATTTACTATTCAAGCGGTTTTGATAACGAGAAACAGGAAGTTGAGTTCTTGTCGCTCCACAATTATCTGTCGAGCTGGGAAAAGCCGCGAGGTACGGAGGTTACTTTCCGTCAATTCGACAGTTGGTTTTCCCGCTATGCTCAGTCTGTGAGGATCAACGAACCGTACCGGGTGTTCGAGGAATTTAAAGGTGTAATTACCGGTTCGCCTGTTCATACCGCATGGTTGTCACAGAAGGAATATTTGGATTTGGGTGTAAAACAGTCTATCTTTTCCATTGCCGAACGCGAGCGGCTCTACCCGCTTTTCCTGAAATATATGGATTGGCTCAATGAAAGCAATTTGTATGACAGTAACCTTTTATGTTTTCAATACCTGGAAAAAATCAAACCCCGTTATGACTATATCGTGGTGGATGAGGTTCAGGACATTACCAATATTCAACTAAAATCTATCCTGCAATCACTCAAACAGAAGAACCATTTTATCCTCACCGGCGACAGCAATCAGATTGTCCACCCGAACTTTTTTTCGTGGAGCAAAGTGAAAAGCTTTTTCTACGAAACCGGTGATCACGAAAGGCAGATCGAGATACTGCAAACCAATTACCGCAACAGTTTAAATGTAGTGGAGCTGGGCAACAACCTGCTCAAGATTAAAATTACGCGTTTTGGTTCTATCGACCGCGAAAGTAACTACCTGATTGGCACCGTGAGCAAAAACAAGGGAGAAGTTTTGCTATTTCCTGACGAGGATAAAAAGAAAAACGAACTCAACCGGCGGACACAAAATAGTACCCGCTATGCGGTGATCGTACCCGGCAACGAACAAAAAAGCGATGCCCGGCGTTTTTTTAAAACGCCGTTGGTGTTCAGCGTACAGGAAGCCAAAGGATTGGAATACGAAAATGTTATCTTATTAAATTTCGTTTCAAGCCACGAAGCCGAATTTCGCGAAATAATAAAAGGGGTAACCTCCACTGATCTGCTAAAAGAGGAATTGATATACAACCGTTCAGCCAACAAACACGACAAAGATGCGGAAATTTATAAATTCTACATCAATTCGCTGTACGTGGCCATAACCCGCGCGGTGAAAAACATTTATATTTTCGAAAAACAGTCCGCGCATCCGGCTTTGCAACTACTGCAAATGCGGGAAACCAAAGAAGAGGTAAAGGTGGCTGAAGTGAAATCAACCCTTGATGAGTGGCTCGCTGAAGCTCAACGTCTTGATGACCAAGGGAAATTCGAACAGGCAGAACAGATCAGGGCCAAATATCTGGGTTACGAATATCTGAGCCCGGAACAATTGGAACAGATCAGGCAATTGGCACTCGATCCATTCCAAAAAGAAAGTGCGGTAAAAAAGGAACGCAAACAACTCTTTCAATACGCTGTTACCCACCAGCGGTACGATTGGGTAGAGCAGTTAGCCCAGCTGCAATTCCAGCGTGCTATTTTACTGATGAAAGAATTGAAACACGATAAAAAAGAATATGCTAAAAATATCAGGTTGGGCCGCAAAAAGGAAGCCTTCACTTTTGTAAAGAAATATGGAATCGATTTTAGGGTTGAGGAAGAAGGTGTGACCGGTTTGATGCTGGCGCTGCAGCACGGGCAGGACGAGATAGTAACCGAATTTATTCAGCAACGCGCTTCCTTGCTTCAAAAAGACTTTTCGGGCAAAATGGCAGTCGATCATTTGCTTTCTGCCTTTATGCAAAATTGGGCTCAGAAGAAATCTCACGTCACCGCTTCATCCGCCCTGACACGCTACTGGAAAGCAATTTGTCCCAATAGTTTCATTTATGAGACTTTTAACCGCCAATTTCAGGTCAATTCGCACAGCATGGCCTACCTGTTGATTATCTTAATGCGCGGTGTTGATAAAATACACCGCGACGTAGCGATTTTTAAAAAAGGGACTCCCGACGAGAAGAAATTATCCTGTTTTTCAATGGATGCTATGGTCAGGTATGCGGAGTTGATTCCTGATGAAATATTACCGCCCTATCGCAAGAAACGTCAATATATCAACAGCGTGTTGTCCTCGAACGAGATCAACCGTGCTGAATTTCCGAACTGCAAAATGACATTCAGCAGGGTGCAAAGGGGCATATACGTTGTTAATCCAACGATCGACTGGCTTTAACTCAAGGGCTGCCGGGTGAAACTACAGGAGAAAACATTTATCGCATGGTTTATTAAATTAAATGGCTTAAAATCAATACTCCGATTAATCCGATAATGCCAATGAGTGTCTCCATCACCGTCCAGACCAAGAAGGTTTGTTTAATCGATGTATTAAAATATTCTTTGAACATCCAGAACCCGATATCGTTAAAATGCGAGAACATAAGGCTTCCGGCTCCTGTTGCAATGACCATTAACTCCGGCGAAACTCCGGTTCCTGCGATCAATGGTAACGTTAAACCAGCCGCTGTAATACATGAGACCGTTGCGGAACCAATCGAAAAGCGGATCAATGCAGCAACACTCCAGGTTAATACCAGGGGCGACATGTTGAATCCCCCTGCAATCACTTTAATATAATCGGCTGTTCCACTATCAACGAGCACTTGTTTGAATGCCCCGCCCGAAGCAATGATCAATAATATCATCGCGATACCTGATGCCGAATCGGATAATGTTTTCATCAGATCCGACATCTTTCTTTTCTTCCTTATCCCAAGCAGATAAATTCCGATGAATACAGCAAAGAATAGTGCAACGGTCGGATCGCTGATAAACTTGAGTATCTTGACATTGCTGTTTTCGGCTGGGATAACCATCTGAATAATGGCTCCTGATAACATCAGAATGATCGGACTTACTGCAGTGAACAGACTTGCAGATAGCGATGGTAACTCTTCTTTTGTAAATTCACGGGCAACAAACAATTCTTTGGGGGGAGTAAGCTTCCAGTTGGTATAAAATCTTGATAGTAAAGGGCCTGCAATGATAATACTGGGAATTGCAACTATCATTCCGTACATCAAAGTCAGATTAGGATTCGCATGAAATATAAAGGCAATTGAAGTTGGAGCAGGGTGAGGAGGAAGAAATCCGTGGGTTACCGAAAGTGCCGCACACAATGGGAGTCCAAGATAGATAAGCGGTAATTTGGTTGAGGCAGCAAGTGCATAAATAAGTGGAATCAATACAAGAAAACCGGCATTATAAATCATTGGCAGACCAACCAGAAAACCTGTGATCACAATGGCGATCTGGATCTTGGCAAGACCAAAGAGATCGACAAGTTTATTCGTAATCTGGTAAGCCGCACCACTCTCTTCGAGTAGTTTTCCGAGCATTGCGCCAAAAACAATAATCAGGGCAAGACTGCCCATCGTACTTCCAAGTCCCGAGGTGATGGATTCCAAAATTACCATTGGCTCCATGCTGTTGAGTAAACCCACAGCAAAAGAGGTGATTATCAGGGCAAGGAATGCACTGATTTTATAAATACTTATCAGTACAAAAAGGAGTACTATTCCGGCAATAATAATAATCAGCGGCATGGTTGTTCAATTAGTCAATAAGGGACGAAAGTAGGAAAATTTATTACAATTCGGATTAGACTCAATCCTGAATATGTATTTTATACATTCGGATGGGACGACTTAAGTAATATGAATAATTTAATAGCGTATTTTGATAGTCGTGCATAAATTAACAATAATATAGGGAAAATGCTGCCTCCGTGTTAGTTCCATATTAACTCCATGTTGATTTCATACGGGAACCAAATACATAAAGGTACATAATATAATAAAAAACATACGATTAAGCTATTTGCAAATACGACATTATTTCATTTCTGGTACTTATCTGAAGTTTTTACGGTATTCTGATGGAGTCATTTTCATAATACGCTTGAAATAGAAATTGAAATTTGCAAGGTTGTTGTATCCGCTTTCGATGCTTATTTGCGCAATGGACATTTCTGTGTCAGCCAACAGCCGCGATGCAGTGCTTATGCGGATATCTTTCACATATTGCATAAAGGATTGTCCGGTCCGTTTCTTAAAAAAGCGGCAAAACGAGCCGGGAGCCATATTCAGTAACCCTGCCGCAGTGCCGAGCGTGATGGTATCCTGTATATTACGCAAGACATAATCGTAAACGGTTTTAATCTGATCCAGATCTTTATAATAACTCACCGGTAACTCTGATGTAAGCGAGAGTGTTTCCTGTTCTTCGATTTCAGTCAAACTTTTCAGTAGTTTAATCAGGGCTATAAAGCTGTCACACCCTTTTAATTCAGCCAGTTGCAGTATTTGTTGTTCGATAAGCTTAACACCGTCGCCTTTAAAAACGATTCCACTCAATGCCTGGCTAAAAAGATTCCGGATTGATTCAAGTTCTTTAATTTGAAATATATCACTGTTAGCCAGCGTTTCTGAGATGCTAAGTGTCAGATATTCTGTTGGATTATTTTTATCGGGTTCTGATAGTTCGCGGTAGTGCGGCAAATTTGGACCAATCAGGATCAGATCATCGTTTTCGAACGGCGATATATTATTGCCGACAATTCTTTTTCCGCTTCCTGAAGTCAATAGATTAAGCTCATAGTTATTATGTGCATGAATGACCGGGAACTCTTCAAAAGATTGCTTGCGAACCGAAAAGGATTTCTCCTCCGGGATATCAGTCTTTGTGAACCGAAATTCCATGTGTTAATTTTGTTTAGTATTTGTGGGCAAATATAATAAATTTTCAGCCAGAATGGTTAAGATTACATTAGAAAGTGTTAAAAATAGATTAGTGGTGTGGCTGCAATTCGGTAAAATCGGCTTTCAACACTGATCATTCGAAAAGATGGCCATTTTCTGAATATGCTTTGCCGATAATACACAGAAAATGGGTATTATTGAAGCTGGAAATCCATACTAATTATTATTAATATATGAGAACTACGATGTGCCTTGTGTTTTTGCTGGCAGTAATGTTTTTAGCTCAAACAAAAACGATGGCAAGTTGGGAAGCGGGTAACTTAAGATGCGAGTATCTTGTGAATCCGATTGGCATTGATTCACCTAATCCCCGCCTGACCTGGATCATGATTGACGACAGACGTGAGGCAACTCAAAGTGCTTATGAGATTGTTGTGGGGACCGATTCGTCGAAAGTTGGTTCGGGAGTTGGCGATAAATGGACAACGGGGAAAATCACTTCGGCGGCAATGCTTGCTGAATATAATGGTTTACCGCTGGAACCTTTTACCCGCTATTTTTGGAGCGTAAAGGTTTGGGATGCCTGGGGAAATCCATCTTCTGCTTCGCTTCCGGCAAGTTTCGAAACAGGAATGATGAAGAAAGAGAACTGGAAAGGGGCGTGGATTTCGGATACGCGTGATGTCAGGTTAAAACCTGCTCCTTATTTCCGTAAAGAATTTATTGCAGGTAAGAAGGTCGTTTCAGCAAGGGCGTATATTGCCGCTGGCGGATTGTTTGAATTGTATATTAATGGTGAGAAGGTTGGAAATCACAGGCTCGATCCGATGTACACACGATTCGACCGCCGTACACTTTACCTCACGCATGATATTACCAAATTGCTGAAGGAGGGAGGAAATGCCATTGGTGTCTTGCTGGGAAACGGTTGGTATAATCACCAGTCGACGGCTGTATGGTATTTTGATGAAGCCCCATGGCGTGCGCGTCCCGGTTTCTGCATGGACATCAGGATAACCTATGCTGACGGATCACAGGAAACCATTTCTTCGGGGACCGAATGGAAAACATCGCTAAGCCCTGTTGTTTTTAACAGTATTTATACGGGAGAACATATTGATGCAAGGTTAGCCCAGCAGGGATGGAATACGCCAGGATTTGATGATTCAAAATGGGCGAATGCGATTCCGGTAGGAGCGCCTGCTGAAAATATTGTAACCCAAGCGCTGCATCCGATCAGGGATGTTGAGGAGATTCCTGCTTTTAAAATGACGAAATTCAGCGATTCGCTTTATCTTTTTGACCTGGGCAGAAATATCGCAGGCGTTAGTCAGCTTAAAGTTCGGGGCGCTGCCGGAACCGTGATCCGTTTGAAACATGCTGAGCGACTTGGAGCAGATGGCAAAGCCGACCAGTCGAATATTGATGTTCATTACCGGCCAACCGATCAGCTCGATCCGTTTGGAACTGATATTTATACACTAAAGGGAAAAGGGGAGGAGATCTTCAAACCCTCTTTTAATTACAAGGGTTTTCAGTATGTAGAGGTAACAAGTGATCAGCCTGTTGAGCTTACGAAGGAAAGTTTAACAGGATATTTTATGCACAGCGATGTTCCCGCAGCCGGACATATTCACTCTTCGGATACGATCCTTAATAAAATATGGAAAGCGACCAATAACTCCTATTTGTCGAATTTATTTGGTTACCCGACCGATTGCCCGCAACGCGAAAAGAACGGATGGACGGGTGATGCGCATATCGCAATAGAAACAGGGCTATACAATTTCGATGGTCTTACAGTTTATGAAAAATGGCTGGCCGATCATCGCGACGAACAGCAACCCAACGGAGTTCTCCCGGCAATTATTCCAACAAGCGGATGGGGTTACACATGGGCGAATGGTCCCGACTGGACCAGCACAATCGCAATTATCCCCTGGAATATCTACCTCTTTTATGGAGATACTAAGCTGCTTTCTGATTGTTATGACAATATCCGTCGCTATGTTGATCATATTGAACAGATTAGCCCATCGGGAATAACAGACTGGGGTTTAGGAGACTGGGTTCCTGTTAAATCTGTAACACCTAAGGAATTGACTTCTTCAATCTATTATTATGCGGATGCCTCTATCCTTGCCAAAACTGCTGGAATTCTGGGAAAAACGGCTGATTCCGAAAAGTACAATGCACTGGCATTAAAAATTAAGAATGCAATTAATACAAAATACCTGAACCGTGAGACTGGAATTTACGGGAGTGGTTTTCAAACAGAGTTGAGTGCCCCGTTGCATTGGGGAATTGTACCTGAAGAGTTGCGAAGCAAAGTGGCTGAAAACCTCGCCAAACGGGTGATTGCCGATGGGAAACATATTGACGTTGGCCTGTTAGGTACAAAAACAGTTCTCAATGCTTTGAGTGCAAATGGTTATGCCGACCTTGCCTACGAGGTTGCCTTGCAGAAAACATTCCCTTCGTGGGGTTGGTGGATTGTAAATGGTGCAACTACTTTGTACGAGAACTGGCCCATTGATTCAAAATCGGATATATCGCTTAATCATATCATGTTTGGTGAGATAGGGGCATGGTTCTACAAATCGCCGGGAGGGATTTATCCGGACGAACAGCAGCCCGGTTTTAAGAATATAGTGCTAAAACCCGATTTTGTAAAGGGACTCAACAGTTTCGAAGCAAGCCATGCCGGGCCTTATGGAACGATCGTGTCCTCATGGAAAAGAACAGGTAAAAAGATTGAATACAAGGTAACTGTTCCTCCAAACAGCACTGCCAGTCTGGTTTTGAAAGGAGATAAGATTTTAGAAGGAGGAAAGGCATTGTCTGCAAATGAGTCGATTAAAGTGGTGAAGCAGGATAACGGATTGAATGAATTGAGTCTGAAAGCCGGAAGCTTTTTGTTCTCAATCAGATAGACAGGAACGGCTCCGAATGGGGATCACATTGAATTGTTGTGGAGATTTATAAAGATGAATTTTCGATCAATAAAAATGACTTGTTTGATACGACACGGATCTTTTCAGGTAAAGAATTTATTGTTTTGAACCCTACCTGGTATAGAGCAGGGAAATGGAATGATGGGGCGATAAGGCGATGGGGAGAAAAGGCGATAGGGCGCAAGGGCGATAGGGAAAAGGAGAGATGGAGAGACTGTCATTAAAATAGTCATTGAAAAGGTCATTGAAAAGGTCATTGGCTTTGCCGTCATTGAAAAAGTCATTGAACAGGTCATTGGGCTTCGCCGTCATTAAAAAAGTCATTGAAAAGGTCATTGGGCTTAGCCGTCATTAAAAGGTCCAGACTCGATATGGACCAAACATGGACTAAACAAGAACCAAACATAGAGCAAGTATAGAGCGGGCATAGAGCAGATATAGAGCAGGTGCGGACCGTTCCCGAAATTGAGAGTTATAAAAGTTCATGTCGTTTATCATCATTTAATTGTCATTTGTAGTCATTTATGCGAAACGGGATTTAGATTCAACCCCTTCGGGTGGGGTGAATTAAATACCACAAGTTAGAATTTTTAGTTCCCCCCAATTAATTTTCAAACACCATTTTTCTCTTTGCTAACAACGAGTTACACAGATTATTTTTCTTCCACACTTCGATATCTTTTACCCTACAATTATCAATAGCTGCCCGAACAGTGTCGCCAGACAGACTTGATGTTAGAGCAGGAATTATTAGTACTAAATCAGTTATTCCACTCATTGGATTTTTCGATAATTCATTTTTATATCTTCCAAATGTTGATTCTATAATATCTGAGCCGTACAATAATATTTCTTTCCTGTAACTGAATACTTACTATCAAGTGAATATGGTCAATTTAGATATTCATTTCTATCATTTCGCATGATTTTCATTGCAACAACATTTCAATATCTTTGGTCAAGAATTCCTTAACAAGACCTTCAAGAATTCGAAATCTATATTTGGGTGTCCAGACAATATGGTATGTACACCGGCAAATGACATGACTTAATTTTTAAAAACTGCTCATGACACGAAATTAGTAATTTTTCAGGCATAGCCGTTTATACATAACCACCAACAAAGGAGATGGTTTTAATTTCACAATAAAGCCGTAAAAAAGGCATTAGTTTTTTATGCAGAATTGAAGGATCATGTTTACATGCTAAGCCCCAAACTTTAAATACAGGCTATTCAAAACTGATACTTTAATGTACTCTACCTTCAGTAACTTCAACAATTCGCACAATTAAATTTATAACTAATATTATATACATTATCGATAAGATTAAAAATATGAAACAACAAATACGTGATTTTGTTTGCAGAACAACTTTCAGCGATCCCCTGAAAATCAAAGATAGTACGCTTCTTTTTGATGAGGGAATCTTCGACTCAATGGGACTACTTAACCTGATCTCATTTATAGAGGAAGATTTTAGCGTTAAAGTGGCCGATTCGGAGTTGGATGCTGCCAATTTTGGATCAATTGACGCTATCGCATCTTTTCTCGAAAGAAAAACAAAACAATGAAATTATGTGTGGAATTGCTGGATTTATTGATCTCGAAAAACCTCGATCCGAAGTAGAAAGTGAGCTGATACTTAACCGAATGATGACCCGTATTAATCATCGCGGACCCGATGATTGCGGACTTTATCTTGAATCCGGAATGGGCATGGGAAATGTTCGTCTAAGTATTATTGATATTTCAGGAGGCAACCAACCGTTATCCAACGAGGATGGATCATTATGGATTGTTTATAATGGTGAAGTCTTCAATTATATTGAACTTCATAATGAATTAATAAAAAAGGGACATCGATTTAGAACAAACAGCGATACGGAAGTCCTCCTACATTTGTATGAAGAGTATGGGGCCGAGGCACTCCAATATATAAATGGTCAATTTGCTTTTGCTATCTGGGACACCAAAAAGAAAGAATGTTTCTTTGCCCGCGATCGCGTTGGAATCAGACCCCTTTTCTATTCTAAAGTTAATGGCGCACTTGTTTTCGGATCTGAAATTAAATCCCTTTTTGAATTTCCGGGAATAAAAAGACATTTTTCACAAGAAGCTCTAAAAGAAGTATTTACTTTTTGGACAACACTTTCTCCCCGTACGATCTTTGAAAATATTTCAGAATTACCTCCAGGTCATTGTGCATGGTATAAAGATGGTCATTTAAAAATTAAAAAGTTCTGGTCGCTTCAATATGCCACCTCTTCGACTCTGTTTAAAGGAACACCCGATGAAGCACTTGATCAGTTTCGGCACCTATTATCTGATTCAGTGGCAATTCGCTTACGTTCAGATGTATCGGTAGCAGCATACTTGAGCGGAGGATTGGATTCTAGCGCAACTACGGCATTGATCAAAAAAATAGCCCCTGATCATTTGAATACTTTTTCAATTGGTTTTGAAGACAATGTATTTGATGAAACAAAATATCAGAATGAGGCTTCACAATATTTTCAGACCAATCATAAAAGTATAGTCTGTTCCCCTGCGGATATCGCAAATTGGTTTCCAAAGGTAGTGTGGCATTCAGAGATCCCATTATTAAGAACCTCCCCTGCCCCAATGATGGGACTATCAAAATTAGTCCATGAACAAGGAATTAAAGTTGTAATAACTGGTGAAGGAGCAGATGAAGCATTAGCGGGGTATAATATTTTCAAAGAAACACTTATAAGACAGTTCTGGGCCCGGCAACCTCAATCTAAAATCCGACCGCTATTACTAAAAAAACTTTATCCTTACCTTCCTCATATCAATCGAGCAAGTACGGAAATGTTGAAGATGTTTTTTGGCTACCGGCTTAAAGAGACCAATTCACCTGTATATTCACATTTATTGCGATGGCAAAATACAAACAATATTCAGAAACATTTTACCTCAGAATTAAATGATCATCTGAAGGACTACCATCCAGTTGAACAATATGCAGAAAGAATCAGACCTGAAATAGAAGGGATTTCAACGTTGGCAAAGGCGCAGTTGATAGAAACCAATATTTTCATGTCAGGTTATCTGCTTTCTTCGCAAGGTGATCGAATGGCAATGGCAAATTCAATTGAAGGACGCTATCCATTTCTGGATCACCGCCTTCTGGAGTTCACAGCCTCATTGCCAGATGAATTTAAGTTGAAAGGGATGAATGAGAAATTCCTTTTGAAAGAATTGATGCGGGGGGAAATACCGCAAGCTATTCGAAACAGGCATAAACAGGCCTACCGTGCTCCCATTCTTGAAGCCTTTATCGGGCCAAAAATTCCAGATTATGTAAGTGATCTGCTCTCTTATGCCCGTATAAAAGAGTGTGAGGTTTTTGATCCTCAATCTGTAAATAACCTTATTAACAAAATTTCAATGGCTCCGATTTCATCAGAAATAGATAATATGGCATTGGTAGGAATATTGTCAACACAATTATTGTATAATCAGTTTATCAAAGATTTTAAGCCACTTAACCCACGGGAAGTCTTAAAAGGTAAAATAAGAAACAAGTCACTGATCACCCAAAAGTAATTAAAAAAGTGAATGAAGAACCCCGGGGCAAGCCCCGAGGTATCCGAAGTTACCATAAACTGAGTTGCTGAACATGAATTGGGCTATATTGCCTGCCTTGATTCTCAACATATCTCTTAATCACTTCTGCATTGCCATATTGACCAACAGT
>JAATGF010000097.1 GCA_015654795.1 Bacteroidales bacterium | reverse complement strand
TTCCCATTCATAATTTGCCATATTAATACGTTCTTTATTATTACTTGACAAGTATAACAATTATAAATTAATTAATACTATATGGAACGTAGATATATTGTACTTATTTGAGTTTTAATTCACCCCACCTGACGGGATAAAATTTGAATAACCACCGGTAAAACCGGTGGAAAAGAAATGAAATAAAGATTACAGCCCCGAAGGGGTTGAACTTTTATTGTATTAATATTCAACCATTTCAGCGTTGCGTATTCATCTTTTATTCTTCCGTGAGCTCCACCCACAGTTTTAGATTCAGTCCTTTCATGACTATTTTCTGACCTTCTTACTTTTCGGAGTGGACTCAAGATTCGTTTTTATAAATCTCCACAACAATTTAATGTGATCCGTCAAAATTCGATCTGTATGGAATTAAATAAAAATGTCGCCGGATTTGCATTATGATCATATCGTCGCCGAAATCTGCTATATTCCATCAATGGTATTTATATAAAAACAGCTCTTGAAGAGGTTGTACCTTCCTTATACCAAAACTATATCTGGCCTTATATTGATAAACTTCAATTTCAGCAACTAATTCAACGTTAAAATTCAATTCCTGATTACTGAAACATATTTATAATATATGAACTTTATGCACATGGGTATTATTCTCCTTCACGCCTCCGTTCAAAAATTAGTTTCAGGCTAAAAATTTGATTATGTAACAGTTGACTGACCGATCCCTATTGAATTGCCATTGATTTAGTCCATTAAATTGCTGTTGACTTTAGTCAATGGAACACAAAAAGCAAAATTATTTCAGAACTCAACATTTTAATCATAAAAAAGGACTGCTCCTAATTTTGATACATCCTTTTTTCTTATCTTTAGATCATCTTTAAAAAACGCCCGTATTATGAAAATAAAATTTATAGGTGCTGCGCGCGAGGTAACCGGCAGCAAAACCCTGATCACGCTCGACAATGGGAAAAAGATTCTTCTCGACTGCGGAATGTTCCAGGGGAAAGGCCAGGAAACCGACAGTATGAACCGAAACTTAGGATTCGAACCATGCGAAATCGACCATATCATACTGACGCATGCCCACATCGACCATTCAGGTTTGATCCCCTTTGTCTATCGGCTTGGCTTCCGCGGATCGGTGATCTGCACAAACGCAACGCGCGACCTGTGTGCCATCATGCTTGCGGATAGTGGTCATATTCAGGAGAGTGATACGGAAATGTTTAATAAGAAAAGGGCACGTCATGGATTGGAGCCCGTCGAACCAATTTATAAAAGGGAAGACGCAGTACAATGCATGAAACTTTTTATCGGCACTGCTCCTACCCGGAAATTTTATATCAATGATCAGATTAAAGTTCGGTTTACAAATACCGGGCATTTGCTGGGTGCAGGAGCAGCCTTAATCGAAATCACCGAAAATGGAAAAGTAACAAAGATTGCCTATACTGGCGATATCGGACGGCCGTCGAGTCGCCTGTTAAGAGCCCCCGATCCATTCGCACAATGTGACTACTTGATCACCGAAGCGACCTACGGAAACAGATTACATCCTCAATTGCAGGATGCAGAAGCAGAATTGTTACGCGTGATTACTGAAGCATGTGTAAACAGAGGAGGAAAACTGATCATTCCGTCGTTCGCCATCGGTCGTACGCAGGAACTGGTTTATTCACTAAACAATTTTTTCAACGAAGGACTTCTGCCTAAAGTTCAGATTTATGTCGATAGTCCACTTGCAATTAACGCAACCGATATTTTCAGGTTGCACCCCGAATGTTTCAACAGCGATGTGCTTGAGGTGATTGAAAAAGACGATGATGCCTTTGGATTCAATTCGTTACACTACATAAAAACTTCTGAAGGATCGAAAAAACTCAACTCAATTAAGATCCCGTGTGTGATTATCTCCGCATCAGGGATGATGGAAGCAGGGCGGATAAAACACCACCTGGCTAACAATATCTCTAATCCCAGAAATACGATTCTTGCAGTGGGCTATTGCGCTCCGCGTACACTTGGTGCGAGAATACTTCGGGGCGAAAGATTAATTTCTATTTTCGGAACCCAATACGAGGTAAATGCCACAATCGAACGAATCGAAGCCTTCAGCGGACATGGCGATTACAGCGAAATGTTGTCGTATCTTAATTGCCAGGATAAGTCGCAGATTAAGAAGACCTTTCTCGTTCATGGCGATTACGACGCACAATTATTCTATAAAGACAGAATGAAAGAAGCCGGATTTGGAGATATCGAAATCCCCGAAGCCGGAAATGAATTTGTGCTGATTTAATGACAGAGACCTGACAGGTTTTGGAAACCTGTCAGGTCTTTACATTTATTGAAGCTTAAATTCTATCGGCATCGTATAAGCAACATCAACGTTTTTGCCTCTCTGCTTTCCGGGTTTCCAGTCTGGTAATGAACTTACCACCCTGACTGCTTCAGCATCCAATGCCGATGCAACTCCCCTTACAACTTTGGCATTTTCTACCTTGCCATTTTTGCTGACAATAAACGTTACAAAGACTTTCCCCTGAATGCCCTTTTTTATAGCTTCAGTCGGGTACTTCAAAGTACGGGCAATAAAATCCTTGCAGGCCCCATCACCACCCGGGAATTCGGGCATCTGCTCAACCACTATAAAAACAGATTCCTTTTTCTGATTGTTGCCATATCCGACAACCTCAACATTTTCTACTTTTTTGTCATTTGCCGCACCTATGTTTTTCCTCGAGGTAATCAAAATCACGCCATCTTTCGCTTTTTCGCCATATCGGTTAGTAGCCGCTGTATCTTTATAAACGGTCATTGACTCAATATTATCCGGATTAATCTCATCCATCCTTGCTTTATTAATAACCACGTCATCAAGAAAAATTAACGGAGGATTTTTTGAATCAATAGAATTAAGATCTACACTTACGACTGGTTGTCCGGAATAAGGTTTTTTCAAAGTTATCTCAAGGACGCCGTATTTTCCTTTTTCACCATACTTATCGGTTGCATGTTTATCCTTGAGAACATTTATGGATTCAATATCGTCAGGCTTAATCTGGTGAAACTCACTCTTCTCAATCTCCTTTCCATCAATAATATACACCGGAGAATTATCGGATTCGCTTAAATTCATTTTGCCTGCATCCGAACTGGGATCTGTATTAACAGGCGATTTAGAACCATAACCTACAGCAACTATCCCTTTTTCAAACTTCACGGTATCAGTAACCATTTTTACAATCATAGGATTTTTGAAATCCGGCTTCACCTCTACTGTCTTGTATCCTACAAATGAAAAAACCAATCCGCCATTTTTCGGAACATCTTTCAATCTGAATTCACCGTCTTTATTGGTGATAACGCCTACAGTTGAATTCTTTATTACAACTGTAGTTCCTTCTAACGGTTTCCCGTCAGACTTCACAACCTTGCCTTTTACAGCATTCCCATCAACGCTAACATTTACATTATCAATTGGGAATGCCGGTTCCTGGGAAATGTATTCCGGTTTGGCGAAAGCATAGAAAACAAATGCAATTAAAGGTAACACTAACAGCATTTTAAGTTTTCTGAATGGGGAATTTATTGTCTTTTTCATCATCTTAAATCTTTTTTTGTTGAGTGAATAATTAAACGAGTTAGCAAGGCTGATTACAGGAGCGCCAAGCATCTGGTTTAGTAAGGTCGCCTGGTAAATTGCAGGGTTCGAAGTACGTTGCAATGCCATTTCGTCAGCCAGGTATTCGTGATTCTGTCGGATAAGGCGCGCGTAAATCCACACAAACGGATTAAACCACTGCAACATACAAAGTAATTCGACAAGTAGTAAATCGAACCAGTGCCGTTGTTGAATATGCTCACTTTCGTGATTCACGATCTCTTTCGTTTCAATATCAGTTATTGAAGGATTGACAAAAACGTAAGAGAAAAATGAAAACGAGGCGTCATATTCCGAAGTGCGTACAAGTTTTACGGAACCGATTTTTACATACCCGGTTTTCCGCAATTTCCTGACAACCATGCCTGTTTGCCAGACCAACCGTAAAGCAATACTGACCATCCCAATAAGGTAAAACCACCAGTAAAGGGGGATTGCTGTTGGAGGAGCGACCATTGCCACGGCTGGAACGCCCGGGGTTGTTGCATAAGCAACTTGTATGGAAGGCAAAATTACAGCATAATGCCAGGTGTATAAAGGGAAAAGGATCGACGCAACAATCCCCGAAAGAAGGTAAAGCCGGTTAAGCCGGAAATACCGTTCATTTCGTAAAACAATTAGGAATACAAGTGTAAAACCAGTCAGCCAAACAGCCGATTTTAAAAGGTACAATCCAGGAGATTCCATATTATTCGGTTTTTTTGCGTTTCGCCAATTCCAGTTTCGTATCCTCAAGTAATTGTTCGAGGTCTTTGATCGAAAGGTCCTTCTCGCGGGCAAAGTAGGAGGCCATCGCAGGGAATGAATTATTAAAGTAATCGTTCAGCAAACCAAACAGTTGCTTTCCCGAATACTCTTTTTTCATTACCAACGGATAATAAACAAATACTTTGCCATAATCCTTGTGTCCGACAAACCCCTTCTTCTCTAAAATCCTGATTACAGTCGATACCGTATTCCTTGCAGGTTTGGGATCATCGAACTTTTCGCGGACGTCCTTGACGAGTCCCTCTCCCATTTCCCACAAAATCTGCATCACCTGTTCTTCTGCTTTTGTTAGCTGCATTACTGTAATTTTTATTGTCAATCCTTCATGACAAATATACGACTATATTTATAGTTGTGCACTAATCTTTAAAAATATTTGACTATTTTTTTAGTCGTTACATTCGTCTCATAAACTGACGATTATAAAATACACAAAGACAAAATTTTGCTTTTCAATCAAAATCTATTCCCAAAAACACGAATTTCAGCAAAAAATTACTTCTTTTAAATAGCAATTTAATGACGCTATAACCTTTGGTATGGGCAATTGGATTTTATAATGATTAATGCAGTCGATAAGTGTCTGGCAACCGGCAGACTTGTTTACTGAAAAAGATGAAGCTACCTTAACTTTTAACGGATTAGTGTCAATATCGTTAGCACAATCACACCAGTTGCAAGTTGCCAAAAGCCAGCTGCTTATTGCATAAATCGTGTGAAAGTGGTCAGCAAAATTTACCCGCATGATCCGTCATAGAGCTAATTTAATTTCCCGAATATGTAAGTTTGTGTTTACCTCGTAGTCTGCAAACTAAAGATGAAACCGAAAATAGCCTTATCTTTGAAGCCGAAAATAAACAAACATTTTGTAAACCGGAATATGAATAATCAACTGATGAAGTTAAGCCTGGCAATACTACTATTCAATGTACTCTCTTTTATAACGCAAGCCCAAACAAAGAGTCTGGCTGATTATGTCAATCCTTTTATCGGTGCGAGTACAAATATTGAAAAAGCGGGTGCAGCCCACGGTTTAGGCAAAACTTTTCCGGGTGCAGCCACACCTTTCGGAATGGTACAAGTAAGTCCCAACACAATTACGGGAGGAGATAACGGGCCGGGCTACAGCTTCGAACATACTACCATCGAAGGTTTTGCCTTTACCCAGATGAGTGGGATTGGCTGGTATGGCGACCTTGGCAACTTCTTAGTGATGCCAACAACCGGTGCGCTGAAAACTTCATCCGGGCGTGTTGCCCATCCGGGAGAGGGTTATCGTTCGCGTTATTCAAAGGAGGATGAAACCGCAAAAGCAGGTTATTATGCCGCCACACTTACCGATTACAACATCAGGGCCGAAGCCACAGCGGCTCCGCACAGTGGTATGCTTTGCTTCACTTACCCTAAAAATAATCAGTCTCGCATACAGATCGATCTTGCCCGCAGGGTTGGCGGAACGTCCACCGAGCAATATATCAAAGTGGTGGATGATTACACGATTCAAGGTTGGATGAAATGTACCCCCGAAGGTGGTGGTTGGGGAAACGGGGCAGGAAAGCCGGACTATACTGTCTATTTCTATGCCAGGTTTAGCAAACCGTTGAAGAATTTCGGCGTCTGGAGTGCAGCCATTCCTGACAGCTGGGGTCGAAAGCGCGAGGATATTGAAAGCGACCGCTATCGCGAGTTCGTGGCAAAGGCGACGGTTGAAAAAGGTTGTCGCGAAAAACAGGGTAAACATCTTGGCTTCTATTCTGAATTCGAAACCGGCAAAGCAGAAAAAGTATACCTCAAATCTGGTATCTCGTTTGTTAGTATCGACGGGGCGAAAAACAATCTTCTTTCGGAGATTACCGACTTTGACTTTGACAAGGTAAAAGAAGATGCTCATACGCTATGGAACAATGCCCTAAGCAAGGTTACAGTCGACGGTATCAGTGAGGAAAACAAAACGATCTTTTATACAGCGCTTTACCATACAATGATTGATCCCCGTTGTTTCACCGATGTGGATGGCAGTTATCCCGGAGGGGACGGTAAAATCCATAAAACCGACAAATTCATAAAAAGGACAATCTTCAGCGGATGGGACGTGTTCCGAAGCCAGTTCCCTTTACAGACAATCATCAATCCTAAGGTCGTAAGCGACATGGTTAATTCACTGGTCGAATTGGCGCAGGAGAGCGGTAATAATTACCTTGAGCGATGGGAATTTCTAAATTCTTACAGTGGTTGTATGATTGGCAATCCTGCAGTCTCCGTAATGGTTGACGCCTATAACAAAGGTATCCGCACTTTCGATGTGGATAAGGGATATGGCTTTGCGAAAAACACTTGCGAGAAGTTCGGCAATGGCGAACTCGGTTATTCCAATTCGATATCATCCACATTAGAATATTCCTATTTTGAATGGTGCCTCTCCGTATTTGCCGACAGCCTTCAAAAAAAGGATGATGCTGCCAAATATCTCAGCCGTTCGAAAAGTTATAAAAACACTTTCGATCCCTCGGTAAAGTGGTTTCGCCCCCGTAAAAGTGACGGATCGTGGGAAGCGTGGCCCAAAGATGGCCGTCTGACCCAGGATTATGGCTGTGTGGAAAGCAATCCTTATCAGCAGGGATGGTTTGTTCCACAGGATATTCCGGGACTATGCAATTTACTTGGAGGCAAAGACAAAGCGCTGGCCGATCTGACCGATCTTTTCAGCAAAGTGCCTGAAAATATGATGTGGAACAATTACTACAATCATGCCAATGAACCCGTGCACCATATTCCATTCCTGTTCAATCGCCTGGGAGCCCCCTGGTACACGCAGTACTGGAGCCGTCAGATTTGCAAAAGGGCATACCACAATTCGGTAGAAGGATTGGTCGGGAACGAAGATGTCGGGCAAATGTCGGCATGGTATGTATTGGCAGCAAGTGGTTTACATCCTGTTTGTCCGGGCGATAACCGCTACGAAATCACAAGCCCCGTATTCGAACGGATCGTATTTAATCTTGATCAAACCTACACGAAAGGGCAATCTTTCACAATCATCGCACACAATAATTCAGAAAAGAACATATACATTCAGTCTGCAAAACTCAATGGTATAGCTTACAACAACTGCTGGATAAACCATCAGGATATTGCAGCCGGCGGAACATTGGAATTGCAGATGGGCGATGTGCCCAATAAACAATGGGGAGCAGGAATCGAGTAAATAGTGATTTTTTATATAGATATTCAACTGAAAACAATGAAACTGAAGATATTACTATGCCTGCTTATTGCGCTGTCATTTGCAGGCACTATCTCGCCAGCCGCAAGTTGCCAGTAGCCAGCTGCTTATTGCATAACCCATTTAAAAACGATTCGCTAAAATTTACCCGCACGATCCGCTATAGAGCCAAAAACATTTACAGGATTTAAATGCGTTAATTTCACGTTCATATATTACATTTGTCCCGGATCATTCAAACATTTCACATGCAGAAAGCGAAAATCATAACACTCGTCCTTTTATTCTTCACGCTGAACGCTGGTGCCCAGCTCAGTAAGATTTTAAAGAAAATAACAGAAAAAACCCTGCCGCTCTCGAACGCTGACATTGTCGGTGGTCTAAAAGATGCCTTATTAGTTGCGACCGACAGTTCAGTTACGCACTTGTCGGCTGTTGATGGTTACCTTAAAGACTTGTCGATTAAAATATTACTTCCGCCCGAAGCAAAAACGATTACAGACCATATGTCAAAACTTCCCGGGGGTGCCAAACTGGTTGACGATGTAATTACGCGCATAAACAGGGCCGCCGAAGATGCGGCCAAAGGAGCAAAACCAATCTTTGTAAATAGTGTCCGTGAAATGACTTTTACAGATGGTCTGCAGATTCTGAAAGGGCCCGACGATGCTGCCACACAATATTTTGTCCAGAAAACAAGCCAGCAGCTAAGCGAGCTCTACCGCCCGAGAATTCGCGAATCGCTGAATAAAGGCCTCGTGGCAGGGATTTCAACCCAGCAATCGTGGAACGAGTTAACCGTCCAATGGAACAAACTCGCAAGCTCCCCGCTGGGACAATTCGCCGGTTTAAAAACGGTTGAAGTCAAACTCGAAGATTACATCCTTGAGCAGGCGTTGAAAGGAATGTTCCTCAAAATAGCCGAGCGCGAGAAAGATATCCGTACCAATGTCAATGCCCGCGTAACCCCATTGCTGAAAAAAGTCTTTGGTAATCAAAACCCGAAATAACAACGGCGCTGTAACATTTGATAAGTGTATTTAGATTTTGTAATGATTAATGCTGGTCATTAGCCACTGCCAGACTCGCGTACTAAAAAGACAAGAAGCCATCCAAACTTCAAAAGAATCAGGATCAAATAGCTGGCACTATCTCGCCAGCCGCAAGTTGCCAATAGCCAGCTGCATATTGTACAACCCATTTAAAAACAGTTCGCTAAAATTTACCCGTACGATTCGCCATAGAGCCATAACAACGGCCCACAGGAACGCCAAAACAATCCGCGTCTTTATTCCATGCAGAAATACATTTAGAGGCTGTTTAAATTATATTTAATGGTCCCGTTAGCGACCAAATGTCGGTAGAATAAATGCCCAATAATGATCTGTTGTCCCGTACGGGACAATACCATTGATGAATTTCAACCTTTCTTCTGCCGGGCTATTTCCTCTGCAGAAAATTATTAGACAGTTTCTTAAGCAATAAGAACAAATTGTTGTCGCATTATATCCATCGGCTCTAATTATTTTGTAGCAATGGATTTTAATCCGTTTGGATGGAACCCGGCAATAATATACGAAGTGCCATAGGCACGGCACATTTTCATCCCAAAGCTTTTAGAGATAGGCAGAAGAGTCGGGTGTTCAATTAGCAGAAAACCTGATGATAAGCTCATCACGTGCAACCAGGAACCACTGATCGCTTTTCAGTTCATGTTTGATAAGATATTTGGTATTACCTTCAGTACAAACCTTAAAATAGTCAGCCACAGGCCATTCCGGGGTCGGCTGTGCCTGGTACCAGCGATCTGATATTTCTTTAATTACAATCCTGATATCCTTCAGGTAAAAGCATATTGGATACTCATCGGCCTTGTAACCCGAATGACACACTACTTTTATAGGAATTACAGTCATCGCTCCTTATTTAAAGTTCGTCACGTCAAAAAATCGCTCATAACACTTCAAAATGCCTTTGCCTCGTTCAAGTTTCTTCACCGGCGAAAGGCCAATCTGCATTCTTACCCGGTTCACATTCTCAAGTGAAAGAATCTCTTGGTTAACAGTCATATTGATCTTTAGCAGATAGGCAGTTTTCAAGGTCGAACCTTTTAAACGAATAGTCAAAGGGCCCGACCGGGTAGGATGAATATGAATATACCGTTCAGCCTCCAAACTCCTCCTCACGATCCATTCCGATTGATCTTCCAGTATAACTTTCTGATAACCATTCTTTAAATCGACCCAACGCGTGAAATCATCTGTCGAAAATACCTGTTTCGATTTCAGTATATCAGTAACCGCACTGCAAATGGCTTCAGGCGTCAGTTGCCCCGTGTAAATATCGGTATAATTGTTGCATACCGGACCCAATAGACTAACAACCAATTCGGGAGAGGCACTGTCAAGAATACCAAGTATATACTTCCGGTGATGTTTAAACGGATTAAACCGGACAGGTATGGGTATGCCAGTCTCCTCAGTCATTGCAACAATTCTTTAAGCAAATTTACTAAATTTATACAAATGTCCTTTACTCCGCACAATTCTTAATACTCCTCCCCCCCGCACCTGCAGTGCGCCAACTCCCCATCCCCCTTTCTTAAAGGGGGCAGGGGGGTTTGCCTTGAAAAAGGGGGACCAAGGGGGATTTAAAATACTCCTAAAACATCCATCGCCCCATCTCAATTTCCACTCTCCGTCTCTCTCCCCATCACCCCCTCTCCCAATCTCCCCATCTCAATTTCCACTCCGCTCCTAAAAACCTTATTTTCAAAGAAGAAAACCTCTTAGTAGAAAAGAAGTAAGTAGCAGAATATAACCTTATTACCTTATTCGTAAACTCCCATCAAAAAACAATGCTCCCGCAAATAGGAGAATAACATTCTAGCTTGTAAGCATAAGTTTCCTACCCGACTAGCCCCGTAAAATATTCCTTTAACAAAAGGTGATCAAAATTATTTTGAATATGAGATATGAATATACTGACAATGAAGCTAATGACTTTCCCCAATGACCTTTTCAATGACTATTTTAATGACCTTTCAATGACGGCGAAGCCAATGACCTTTTCAATGACTTTTTAATGACTGACTCGCCTTTTCTCCCCCATTGCCTTTTCTCCCCTATCGCCCTTGCGCCTTTTCTCCCCCTCTCTCGCCCCGCCGCCCTTTCCCGCTTTTTAAGGCATTAAAATATTCCGTTGCCGCTAACGGAATATCTGGAAATAGTATATCTTAGCACTTGGTTTTTAAACTGAAAATTAAACATTAACAGAGATGAGAAAAATAGTAACGCTTTTAAGTCTGATTGTTATTTCGTTTGGCACGTATGCGGCTAATGGTGAATGGGAAAAGCTATTTAATGGAAAGGACTTAACCGGATGGGAACGGCTGAACGGAACAGCTGAATATACCATTGTAAATGGTGAAATTGTGGGAACAAGCAAGACTGGTTCTCCCAACACGTTCTTGGCTACAACCAGAACTTTTGGAGATTTCATCCTCGAATACGAAATGAAAATGGACACAGGTCTTAATTCCGGCGTTCAGATCAGGTCCGAAAGCAAGACGGATTTTAAGAACGGTCGTGTTCACGGCTATCAGATTGAGTGCGACGATTCTCCAAGGGGCTGGTCTGCCGGGATATATGATGAAGCCCGCAGAGGATGGCTTTACCCAATGGAATATAACCAGGCGGCTAAGAAAAGTTATAAGCGTGCACAATGGAATAAATATCGCGTTGAAGCAATTGGAAACTCCATCCGTACATGGTTGAATGATGTTCCTTGTGCCAACCTTGTCGATGACATGACACCTGCTGGTTTCATTGCTCTCCAGGTTCATGCCATTGGCAAAGAAGAGACTCATGCCGGCAAAACTATCCGTTGGAAAGATATCCGGATTATGACTAAAGATCTTGAAGCCAATCGTAAGAAAATAAACAAAAGTATTGCTGAAGTGAGTTATCTCAATAATACACTAACAGATTATGAGAAATCCAATGGATGGAAACTACTATGGGATGGAAAAACCGCAGACGGTTGGCGTGGTGCAGCTTTGTCCGCTTTCCCCGACAAAGGTTGGACAATCGAAGATGGAATGCTTAGTCCGAATAAGGGTGAGAATAAAGGTGGTGGTGACATTGTAACAGTGAAAAAGTATAAGAACTTTGTCTTGGAGGCCGATTTTAAAATTACGGAAGGGGCAAACAGTGGGATTAAGTATTTTATTCAATCCGAGCCTGGCAAAGAGAATACTGTAGGATTTGAATTTCAGGTTCTTGATGATGCCCGACATCCTGATGCCAAACTGGGCACTGACGGGAATCGCACCCTTGCATCGCTCTACGATCTTGTAAAAGCCAACTCGCAGGTTTTTGATAAGAGTCAGCCCGTTAAGAGGGTGAACGAAGTTGGTCAATGGAATCGTGCAAAAATTGAAGTAAACGGCAAAAAAGTGACTCATTATCTGAATGGCGTTAAGGTTCTTGAAGTTACAAGAGGATCTCAGGCGTTTAAAGAGCACATTGCCCAAAGTAAGTTCAGTAAAGCGCCGGGGTTTGGTGATTTTGATAATGGATATATCCTGCTTCAGAATCACGGAGATGAAGTTGCCTTTCGCAATATAAAAATACGGGAATTATAAGTGTCTTATTAATCGTATTTGTATTTAAAAAAAAGCTCTCCGCAATACGGGAGAGCTTTTTTATCGTCAGCCGATCCAAATAATCCAACTTATTTCAATATATTTCGGCGTATCTCAATTTTGTTTAGATGGCAACCTATTTTAAAACAATGGATAGTCCGATCGGCGTTTTAAAGCTGAGTTCGGATGAAGGGCAACTTAAATCGATTTCATTTGACGCAGGATTTTTGAGTGAAGAGGTTTATGTGCCTGACATTTTGATCACCGCCGAAAAGCAGCTTGAAGAGTATTTCTCTGGAAGCCGCCAACTATTCGATTTGCCAATTGATCCTGAAGGTACAGAGTTTCAACGTCGTGTTTGGAAGCAGGTTGCCACGGTGAATTATGGCTCCACCAAAAGTTACGTAGAGATTGCGCGCGAGGTCAATTCTCAGGATTCAAGCAGAGCAGTCGGGATGGCAAATGGAAAAAATCCTTTACCAATCATTATTCCATGCCACAGGATTATTGGTCATAACGGGAAATTGACCGGATATGCAGGCGGACTGGAACGTAAGAAATGGCTACTGCTTCACGAGCAATATTACACGTTGAATGATAGATTGTTTTGAGGAAATATAAAGTTTGAATCTGCAAATTACTTTTCGTCTTTCCCTTTCTCCCTCTCTTTCTTGCCGTCTGCCATACCCGCAATCCGGACTTCTGAACGGCTTCCGATAATCGTTTCCTGCATTAATTTTTGTCCTGCCGGATGAATCAATCCGGGATCGTCGGCTTCTGGATTTTTAATCGTTGGTGCTATGGGATAAGCATTCATTAATCCTCCAGGGTAAGGGACCAATAGCCGGGTTATTTCAGATAAGGGAAAACTGTTTGATAACCAGTTTTTTTCATCACTTCGGTGAAGGATAACAGGACATCTGCGATTCTGAATCTTTTGCATCAGTTCATTCGCTACAGTTGTTATAATTGCAAAAGAATAAATCAATTCTCCCGATTCAGGGTTCTTCCAGCTGTCCCAGATTCCGGCGAAAGCAAATGGACGGATTTTATCGCGCAGGTAAACCACAAATGGCTTGCTTAGCTTCTCTTTTTCAGGACCTTCAATAAATGCGTCAGCTGGAATCAGGCACCTTTGAGATCTGATTGCCTTACGGAATGCTGGTTTTGTGATGATCCCTTTCGCTCCGTTGTAATCTGGACTATTGTCTGAATTGTGATCTCCTTCGGAACGGGCAATGGTCAACAGACTTGATTTGCTCATCCACGAAGGAGTCATTCCAAATCTAAATAACTGAATTTCATGTGGATGGTCATTCGTGATTACAGGAGCATATTTACCCGGAGCAATGTTGTACGAAGCAACAATTTTGATCGTCTCGGGGACGCTAACCCCAAAACGTTTTTCAAGAACCTCTGCCTTCTGAGTAAGTATATATCTGCCACACATCTTACGTTTGAGATATTTTGATAAAAGTACTAAATTTAAATTTTGGCACAAATTATAAAGGGAATAATAAATCTTCGGCACTATGACGTATAGTGTGGGGAATCTATATGTACGTTTTATTAAATCAACAATGTGTCCTGTTTCCGCATATGCTGAATTGTGGTTAATAAACACCCAATCATGTCAGTTTTTTGATACCTCAGTTAGAGGCTACAAATTCAGGGAAGGAATAAAACTAAAATGCTTATGCTGACCCCTCTGATCTATCGGTAAGTGATATAAGCATGTTACTGTAACATTATACATTGTTTTTGAATACGTTATGCATTTTAAGTCCATCTATTTAGCGCCATAACCAATCAAATCTATCCAACATCAATGTACTGACTCAAGTAATGAAGGAGAAATTTTCATAAAAAGGGTGAGACGTTTCATATCCGTCATCGTGTCTTAGTTCATGACAGCAGTTCGGATGATGCGAAAATGAGGGGACGATTCGAAATTTATAAAAAGCAAGACGAAGAACTAAACAGGTTAAAAATTTAATCGTAATTTAGCGAAATCTCTTTACTCCGGTTTTCGGACAAGGATGATCCCACTATATCGTTTTTCCTTTAAAAGATTGCTGATAGTTGAAGAATGGATTTCTAAGAAATAAATATTTTAAAACGAAAGATCCGAAATGAAGCGAGCATGTTCGTTAAACCCAAACGCGGATGAGAATTTCACATGCGAGTTACATCCGGTCTTTAAAAAACAAATTATATACGTATGAAAAAATCATTATTCCCTGTTATGGCACTTGCAGTTACGGTTGCTTTTAGCTCGTGCGGCGGAGGTAAACCCGCCAAAAAGGAAGATTCAAAACCGGCTCCGTTTACCGGCGCTAAAGGTGAGGTAAAGATTATGACGCTTGATCCAGGTCATTTTCACGCAGCCCTTGTTCAGAAGAATATGTACGAGCAAGTTAGTCCCGAAGTTTTCGTGTACGCACCCGGAGGAGACGATTTAAAGGAACACCTTGGTCGGATTGACGGTTATAACACAAGGAGTGAAAGTCCGACAGCCTGGTCCGAAAAGGTTTATACAGGTAACGATTATCTCGAAAAGATGCTTTCCGAGAAACCTGGAAATGTGGTCGTTATATCGGGAAACAACCGCATTAAGACCGACTATATCAGAAAGTCTGTTGAGGCTGGACTTAACGTATTGGCAGATAAGCCAATGGTGATCACAGCAGATAAATTCCCCGTTCTCGAAGAGGCATTCAAGGTAGCACAGGAAAAGGGCGTATTGCTCTATGACATTATGACTGAACGATTCTCGGTAACGACTGTTCTTCAGCGCGAGCTTTCGATGATTCCTGAAGTTTTCGGAAAACTCGATTCCGGAACCGTTGAAAAGCCTGCAGTTGAAAAGATCAGCGTCCATTATTTCTATAAAGATGTGTCGGGAAAGGCACTCGTTCGTCCGGCCTGGTTTTTCGATGTCGAACAGCAGGGTGAAGGAATTGTTGATGTGACGACCCATCTTGTTGATTTGGTGCAGTGGATTTGCTTCCCTGAACAGATTGTACAGAAAAGCGATATTGAGATGATTGCTGCCAAACGTTGGCCAACAGTATTATCGAAAGATGAGTTTAAAGAGGTAACCTTGCTTGAAAAATATCCTGATTATCTTTCGTCAGCGGTTAAGGATGAGAAGCTGAATGTTTTCGCTAATGGGGAGATTTTATATAAGATTAAAGGCGCTGTTGCAAAAGTCTCTGCCATATGGGATTATAAAGCGCCGGAAGGTTCCGGTGATAGCCATTATTCAATTATGCGTGGTTCGCTTTCGAGTCTCAAAATCCGCCAGGGTGCCGAAGAGAAGTACGACCCGACTTTGTATATCATTGCTAAAGAAGGGATTGATTTAAATGCTTTCGCTACCAATCTTGATAAGACAGTGAAGGCACTTCCGCAAGCAGGGTTAGCAATTGAAAACGTGAATAAAACAACCTGGAAAGTTGTTATCCCGGCTGCGCTTAAAGTCGGACACGAAGCTCATTTTGCACAGGTCATGGCAAAGTATCTCGAATATCTGAAAGATGGAAAGCTTCCTGAATGGGAAGTCCCGAATATGATCACCAAATATTACACTACAACATTAGGCTTAAAGCTGGCTAAGGAGGCCAAATAGTACAATCCGTTACCCAGACAAAAGCGCCCGGACCTATGATTCGGACGCTTTTGTTATATTCGGCTCTCTTTTAAGAAACCCCTTTGTTGTAAGGATATCGACCTATTTTCCTTATGTCTTTTCTAATCGCAGAGGTCTCAAATAAAGGAGGAGACACATTGTTTCATAACCGATTTCTTTCTTTATTTTAGATAATCACTGATGAAATCCTCCCTATGTATATTAACCGTTTTTTCCCAGACCTCTTTTTGATAATTAGAGGGCGCGTGATGAGGGCGATAGGGTACAGCAAAAATTATCTTCTTGCCTTTTGCCTGATTGATTGCGGCATAGACCGATGTTGAAGGGCATGTTACATCGATTAAGCCGACTTCTGCCAGGATAGTTGCTTTTGAACCTTTTAATATGTGAGCGGCATCGAAGTAGGGAAGGGCTGCTTTCATTTTAGTTGTATTACCTTTTGTTTCGAAGGGTTGGGGCCATCCGCCTTTCCGGCCGACTAATGTTCCGCCCCAGTCACACATTGCGGGTACGGTGGCCACAACGGCGCTTACCCGTTTGTCGAGACCTGCAGCAACCAAGGCCTGTCCGCCACCCTGGCTTTCACCTATTACCAAGATCCGTTTCCCATCCCATTCGGGTTGGCTTGTCAGAAAGTCGAGCGTCCGGATGAGGCGGAGGTACATTCCCTTGAAATAAACATCATTTCTGCTTTCCAACCCTTGAATGTAGTAGTTCTTTAATTCACCATTCTCGAGATTGGTATAATATTCTTCGGGTTGACCGTTTAGCATTCCGTGTGCATTCAGATCAAAACACAGTGTCCCGTTTCCCATTTTAGCATAACGGAGTGCATTCGCTGGTTCGGAACGACACCATGACCCTTTTACCCCAGCCGCATGGACCAGCAGTACAATTGGTAAAGATCTGAGTTCTGCTTTCGCGGGTTTGGCAAAATATCCTCTTGCAGGTTTAGGACTTGTGGCGTTAATCTCCATGTCGAAGCATTCGTATCTGCTTCCATTTCCGTTTTCCTTCACCGGAACTTTTTTTACTTCGATCGGGAGCGCCCTTAATGCTTTCTTCTCATTATTCCAGAATTGATCGAAATCTTTAGGACGACTGGTTCCGGGTTTAAACTTTTCAGGATCAACTATCGATCCTATACTTGCTGTCCCGGTCTTTGTACTGGCTTCAAAGATAACAGAAGACGGAGCGTTAAACGTCTCATTAAAGATCAGTAATGTGTCGCCATTAAACCTGAGCCTTTGTTCTGAGGCCTGGTCACTATGGTTTCTGCGGATTTTAACCAACACAGAATCGGTGGAATGATCATTTAAAAACAGGGTTACCCGTATTCTCTGACCATTTTTATAGATGCCTGATTCGTTTGATTGTTTTAGCACGATGTTCTGACTATTGGCAATCGTAAGGAGGCTTATCGATAAGAAAGCGGTGAGTATTAGATCATAAATAGTTTTCATAGCTTAACGATTTTGGATTTGGCTTTAGGGTGATATCAAATTTTGCCCTTGCATTCTTTATGCATACAAAGTTATAAAATAATGGCTTTATGATGAATTGTGTGGATAAATTTTGCGAACGACCTTCACATGGTTGATGCAATAAGCAGTTGGCTTTGGGTCGCTAAGTATTTGGACAGCTGACTTGACCGTGCTAATTATATTGACACTAATATGTTAATAGTTAATATTGCTTTATGTTATTCATAAAGGGCGTGTGCCTGTTAGCAGGCATTTATATCCAGCAGTAGGCACAGAGTGGGAGCAGAGTGGGAGTTGACCCGGAGCAATCCCGGAGCAATCCCGGAGCAATCCCGTCAAAGAGTGGCCGGAGAGTGGCCGGAGACAGCGTCGTGAATTAATGTCTTATAAATGAGATATTTGACTCTATGATTGGTTGGGTGAGTGAATTTTGCGAGACGCTCCCTAATGGTTTATGCGATGTATAGTTGGCTTTTGGCACCTGGTAATTAGCTTGATCGTTCTAATTACATTTGTATTAATATGTTGATAATTAATATTGCTTTATGTTTTTCAGTGATGAAGTCATTAGTCTTATGTCATTTGGCTTCACCGTCAGTGAAAAGGGCATTAGGGGAAGTCATTGGCTTCGCGTCATTTGGCTTCGCCGTCATTGGAAAGGGCATTCTATGCTGATATAGGACCTGATACCAGATTTAACATAGACCAAACATTGGGTAGGTATAGAGCAGACGGAAAGTAGGAGCAGAGACGGAGCGATGGATGTTTTAGGAGTGTTTTAAATCCCCCTTGGTGCCGTCTTTTTTAAAATAAATCCCCCTTGTGTTCCCCCTTTTTCAAAGGGGGAGTTTGGCTTCTGCAGGTGCGGGAGTTGGTAGGATGAAATATAGTGTCGGGTTTTATGAGTTTTAGAAATCGCCCTTGGTACTGTTTTTTCAAGCTACTTTTTAGACATATCCCATATTCATAATAATTTTGATTGCCTTATGTTGACGGTGTATTTTACGGGGATAGCCGGGCAGGAAACTTATGCTTACAAGCCAGAATAACATTCTCTTGTTTGTGGGTGGATTGTTTTCTGATGGGACTTTATAAATAAGGTAATAAGGTTATATTCTACTGATTATTCGTTTTCTACTGAGGTTTCCTTCTTTGAAAATAAGGTTTTTGGGCGCAGATACGGAATTGAGATGGGGAGATGGGTGTTTTAGGAGTGTTTTAAATCTCCCTTGGTGCAGTCTTTTTTAAAATAAATCCCCCTTGTGTTCCCCCTTTTTCAAAGGGGGAGTTTGGACCCTGCACGTAAGGGAGTCGGTGGAATGAAATATGATGTTGGGTTTTGCGAGTTTTAGAAATCGCCCTTGGTCCTGGTTTTTCAAGCTACTTTTTAGACATATCTCATATTCATAATAATTTTGATTGCCTTATGTTGACGGTGTATTTTACGGGGCTAACCGGTTAGGAAACTTATGCTTACAAACCAGAATAACATTCTCTTGTTTGTGGGTGGATTGTTTTTTGACGGGAGTTTAGAAATAAGGTAATAAGGTTATATTCTGCTGATTATTCGTTTTCTACTGAGGTTTCCTTCTTTGAAAATAAGGTTTTTGGGCGCAGATACGGAATTGAGATGGTGAGATGGGTGTTTTATAAGCGTTTTAAATCCCCCTTGGGTCCATTTTTTTCACAATAAATCCCCCTTGTGTTCCCCCTTTTTCAAGGCAAATCCCCCTGCCCCCTTTAAGAAAGCATAGCCGTCAGGCTAAAGTGTGTATGTAACAGATATTAAGACCCTTCGGCGCTTTTGGTGGAGTGTTGATTTTTTATGTATAAAGAAAGGGGTATCCTTTCCGATTTTTCGAGTTCATTCTCGGCAACGCTACGCG